>NZ_JBHSOF010000002.1:135995-446186 GCF_042656005.1 Kitasatospora misakiensis
GCCTCTGGCCTGCATGTCCGCGCCGCCGGGACCATCCCCGCGCGTGCGGGGAGCAGATCCATTAGCGGATTTCCCTTCCGTCGGAGCCGGGACCATCCCCGCGCGTGCGGGGAGCAGATGATGCCTCTGGCCTGCATGTCCGCGCCGCCGGGACCATCCCCGCGCGTGCGGGGAGCAGCGGTGCTTGATACACCGATATCGGTCCGCTAGGGGACCATCCCCGCGCGTGCGGGGAGCAGAGCCTCCCGGAGGCCGACGGCCGGGTGGACTGGGGACCATCCCCGCGCGTGCGGGGAGCAGTGCACCGAGTGCTGGTCGAGGTAGGCCATCCAGGGACCATCCCCGCGCGTGCGGGGAGCAGTGCTCCTCGACAAGGGGCCGCTCGCGGCCGGTGGGACCATCCCCGCGCGTGCGGGGAGCAGCGCGACGCCGCAGCCGGTCTCGGCCGTGAGCGGGGACCATCCCCGCGCGTGCGGGGAGCAGACCCTCCCTCTCCACCCACCACCAGAGCCCCCGGGACCATCCCCGCGCGTGCGGGGAGCAGCTGAGGCCGCGGCTGGGGCGACCCGAGGTGTAGGGACCATCCCCGCGCGTGCGGGGAGCAGCATCTTCACCATGTCGCGGCGAACGTCGGGTCGGGACCATCCCCGCGCGTGCGGGGAGCAGACTGACCGCGTTCGGCTGACCTGCACTGGGGAGGGACCATCCCCGCGCGTGCGGGGAGCAGGCGTCCCCGGTGTTCTGCACCGCGCCCTGCTCGGGACCATCCCCGCGCGTGCGGGGAGCAGGGCGCCAGCGACGCCGAACAGCTGCCGCTCCCGGGACCATCCCCGCGCGTGCGGGGAGCAGTTGAACCGCCGCAGCATGGTGGACGGCGGGTTGGGACCATCCCCGCGCGTGCGGGGAGCAGGCCGTGGAAGGCGAACCAGCTGTCCCCCCAGCGGGGACCATCCCCGCGCGTGCGGGGAGCAGGTCTCGTCCTCGGACGGGGCCGGCGGCGCTGCGGGACCATCCCCGCGCGTGCGGGGAGCAGGCGCGGGGACAAGGTCATCCGCATGTCCCACAGGGACCATCCCCGCGCGTGCGGGGAGCAGGCCGCGACGGTCATGGCGAGCGGGGTCACCGCGGGACCATCCCCGCGCGTGCGGGGAGCAGACCTCCTGGGCAGCGGCGTGCCGGGCGAGGACGGGACCATCCCCGCGCGTGCGGGGAGCAGGGGGACGCGGACGCGCTCCGGCTGTGGCCGGAGGGACCATCCCCGCGCGTGCGGGGAGCAGCCGGTGCGGCTCGGCCCCGGGCTGTCCGGGCGGGGACCATCCCCGCGCGTGCGGGGAGCAGACTTCCCGACCTGTGGCGTTAGGCACGAGGAGGTTGGAGTTTCACCACTTCTTGAGATTCCGACACTTGCGACAATCCCGACATCCTCTGCCATCGAAGCCCACCAGAACCGCCACCGGACGAAGCCTACGCTCACCCCCGAACTCACGTCGCTCGCCAGCCCCGTCCACCTCCGCCCGGGCCGGCCCTCAATCCAGGAAGTCGACGCCGCCGACTTCCTATGCGCTCCGCCTCCACCGGCAGCCCGGAGCCTCGCCAAGCCCAACCAACGCCACATACAACCGAACCGATCGGCGACCACCGCGCCGCCTCGCAACATCTCTGCGGGCATTGGTCGGAGCAGTAGCTGTAGAGCGCTTCGTGAGCCAGACTCACCACAGATGATCAACTGACAACACCAGGCCAAGAAAAGGAAGTTCTATGGCCCAGGCGAGTCCCACTCAGCCGGCCCGGCCGTTCTGGACAGTGCCCTACGCGCGCCGCAGCGAGGTGACCTCGGCAGGACGAGCGCTGCGCCGGCAGCAAGTGGGAGGCGCCGCGAGTTCGCGGCGCCTCCCACATCACGCGTGAGCAGCCGTGAGCAGCCGTGAGCATTACGACTCAACCTCCATACAGGCCCGGCCACAACAACACCCGAATCGCTGACTGCGATCGGCCCACGCCGCGCAACAATTCGACCGCAGCAGCGCCGGAGCAGGCGCGGGCACGGACAACCCAACAGTCGGCAAAGCGGCCTTGGATGCTCGCCAACACCGACCAGGACCCATCCCCGCGTGCACGGGGAGCAGGCCAGCCGCATGCCGCCAGGGCCAGCTCTACATCGGACCATCCCCACATGCGCGGGGAGCAGAACAGCGCGGGATCGGCCAGCGGCTCCAACACGGGATCAAGTCCCTCGCCGGCAGCCGCGCTTCTCTCAGAAGCGAAGCTGCGCGCGAGCTGGCCAAGGTCGGACAAGTCGAGGCCTACCGGTACCGGACCCTACCCGTCTGGCGGACGATTCAACTCGACGCCAGTATCTACATCAGCGCCTTCCACAGCGGCTGGGAGGGCCACGAGTCGGCATCGTTCACCGGGTGGCGTCGGCAGTTCGATGCCACGGCACCCGAGGCCGAGCAGATCATCTGACGAAGGGACGGGCGGACGATGGCGATCGAGGCCGAGCTGAAGGCAGTCGTTCGGGATCCGGAAGGCGTTCTCAAGACCCTTGAGGACCGGTACGGGGCCGGGCGGGCCGAGGTGTACCGCGACACCTACTACGACGCGCCGGACGGTTCCTTCATGGGTGCGGACAGGGAGTTGCGGGTCCGCACCGTGCACGGCCCGGATGGCACCCGCACCGTCCTGACGTACAAGGGCGCCCGCGTTGATGAGGCGTCCGGATCGAAGCCCGAGGCCGAGACCCGGGTCGACGACGCCGAGGCCGTGCACGAGATCGTCCACGGTCTCGGGTTCACTCCGCGGATCGCCTTCGAGAAGCAGTGCCGCAACTACGCCTTCGACCAGGACGGCCGGCGACTCCTCGCCACCCTGGTACGGGTACCCGAGATCGACGAGGTGTTCATCGAGCTTGAGACGACGACCGCGGATGAGGACGACCTCGGTCCAGCGCTCGCCGTTGTGCGCGCGGTGCTCGCCTCACTCGGTATCGCCGCGGAGGATCTGACGACCGAGCAGTACACCGACGCGATAGCCGCGGCCCGCCCCCAGCCGTCGGGGACACCTCGGACCAGGCAGCGGGCGTACCGGCGGTAGGTAGCCTGGCTGCGCCGGCCTCTTCCCCTGGGAGCAGGACGGCCGGCCCGCCCCGGGTTCTTTGCGCGTCACAGTCGCGTCTCGACTCATCGGTAGCATGCATCACCATGATGCGTGCTTGGATCCTGCCGATACTGCTCGTGCTCAGCGGCTCAGCCGTCGCGGTCGGGCAGTCCTTCAAGGGGAGCCCCGGCATGGCCGCAGCACTCTTGTTGGCGTTCCTGGCGCTCGCCGGCGTCAACTCACCCCTGATCTTCCCGAGGTCGATCGGTGCGCAGGAGGCACAACGCCGCGGCGCGGTCGACGGCCGACCCGTCGTCTTCTGGCGGCCGGGCTGCAAGTACTGCATACGACTGCGCATCCGGCTGGGCCGCAACGCCCGCCAGTTGCATTGGGTCAACATCTGGCGCGACCCGGCAGGAGCCGCGGCGGTGAGAGCGGCCAACGACGGCAACGAGACCGTGCCGACCGTCGTCGTGGCAGGCCGGCCACGCACCAACCCCGATCCCGCATGGGTTCGCGAACAGCTCTCCCCTTCCGCGTGACGGGCTCCCCGGAAAAGGAACACCGCGCCGCTCTGGCGCCGGGCCGTCGCCGAGTCCCGTCGTGGGGCCGGAGGCCTTGAGCCGGAGGCCTGCCGTCCGCTCAGAAGGCGGAGTTGGCGGTCCAGAACGCCAGCAGCTCGTCGTCCCCCCGCACCTCGAAGCGGTCGGCGGAGCGATCCAGGCGGCCGTAGAGGAAGAGCAGCAGGTCTGCGGCGGTACCCCGGACCGACGCGTCGGCACTCACGCCGGCGTCGGCGTCCCGGGCCTGCGGGTCGAGCCCGAAGCCGTCGGGACGCAGCCGGACCAGCCAGTCCCCGTCGCCGTCGGCACGGGTGAACCGGATGGTCCGGTCCGCTCCCCGGAGGGCGGCCGTCCCGGGGGCGAACCCGGCGGCGAAGGGCAGGTTGGTCAGGAATTCCGAGACACCGTCGGCGGCCAGCACCGGGTCGATGTCGGGGTCCAGGCCCAGGGCGAGGTCCGCGTCGACGCGGTGTACCAGGGTCTCGAACAGCATCCGGCGCACCCAGAACCGGGCGTGCTGGTCGGCGCCCCAGGCCCACATCGGCGCGTCGAGGTCGGCCGAGGCGAACTCCGCGCCGGCCTGCGCCGCAGCCTCGGCCAGCCAGTCGGGGTAGCCGTCCGGCATCGGCGGCAGGTGAAGGTCGACGTCCCTGCTACGCGGCGGCTCCTGGAGTCTCTGCCGCAGCAGGACGGTGAACCAGCGCTGCACGCTGCCGGTGTGGCGCACCAGGTCGGTCAGCGTCCAACCGGGGCAGGTGGGCACCGGGGTGGCCGGGTCGGCGGTCCGGACGGTGGCGACGAAGCGCGAGGTCTCGGCCGCGACGGCGGCGGCGTGGTCGATGGGGGTGGTCACGGTATCGCTCTCCAGGGTGGTCGGTCGGCTCGGGCGGGCGGCTGGTCGGCTCGGGCGGGCGGCTGGTCGGCTCAGGCGAGGGGCTTGTCGACGACGGCCTTGGCGTGGCTGAACGTCTCGATGGAGTACTCGCCGTGGTAGCGGCCCATGCCGCTCTCCCCGACACCGCCGAAGGGCAGATCGGGCATGGCCAGGTGGGAGACCGGCAGGCCGAAGGAGAGCGCTCCGGAGGAGGTCTCCTCGGTCAGCCGCCGCTTGGTCCGCTCGGATTCGGTGAAGGCGTAGAGGGCGAGCGGCTTGTCCCGCTCGTTGATGAAGGCGATCGCCGCGTCGAGGTCTGGCACGGCGACGATCGGCAGGATCGGGCCGAAGATCTCCGCGCGCATCACCGGCGCGTCCGGGGAGACGTCCGCGAGGACGGTCGGGGCGATATAGCGCTCGCCGCGGTCGTGGCCGCCACCGGTGACGACCCGCCCGTCACCCAACAGCGCGGCCAACCGGTCGAAGTGGCGGTCGTTGACGATCCGCCCGTACTCGGGATCGGCGGCCGGGTCGTCACCGTGCAGCTCGCGCACGGCGTCGGCCAACTGCTTCTCCAACGCGGCGGCGCTCTCACCGATGGCGAGGACGTAGTCGGGCGCCACACAGGTCTGGCCGGCGTTGAGGAACTTGCCCCGGGCGATCCGCCGTGCGGTGACCGCCAGGTCGGCGCCGGGCTCGACCACGACGGGGCTCTTGCCGCCGAGTTCCAGGGTGACCGGGGTGAGGTGGCGGGCGGCGGCCGCCATCACGATCCGGCCGACCGTGCCGTTGCCGGTGTAGAAGATGTGGTCGAACCGCTGCTCCAGCAGCGCGGTGGTCTCGGGGACGGCACCCTCGACCACGGCCACCGTGTCCGGGTCGAGGTAGCGCGGCAGCAGCCGCGCCATCGTGGCGGAAGTGGCGGGGGCGAGCTCGCTGGGCTTGACGACCACCGTGTTACCGGCCGCCAGGGCTCCCACCAGCGGGGCCAGCGCGAGCTGCAGCGGGTAGTTCCACGGCGCGATGACCAGGACCACGCCGAGCGGATCACGGACCACGCGGGCCTCGGCGGGCCGGAAGATCCCGGGGACGTCGGCGGGCTTCGGCCGGAGCCACTCCTCCAGGTGCGCGACGGTGTGGTCGAGCTCGTTCAGCGTGAACCCGATCTCGGTCCGGTACGCCTCCGCGGCGCTCTTGCCGAGGTCGGCGGCCAGCGCCTGCTGGAATGCCTCGGCCTGCTCGGTGAGCAACGAGTGCAGGGCCGCGAGCCGCTCCAGGCGCCGGGCGAGGGGCTTGGTCCGGCCGCTGTCGAAGGTGGCGCGCAGGCGGGCGACCAGGGTGGGGATGTCTGCCGCGGCGGGGGCCGGGGTGTGCGTCATGAGGGTCTCGCGGTCCTTCCGGGGCTTGAAGGCCTAGATGGTTGATGTCTTCAAGTAATTTCGACGGTAGACCTCAATGGTTGAGGATGTCAAGCAATCTCCCTATGCTGGAGCCATGCCCCAGACGCCCCCACCCGCACCAGTGCCCTCCCCCGAAGAGCTCATGGAACGGCTCGCGCGGGTGGCGGCGGCCTACTACCGCCACTTCGCCACGGTGGCCGCCGGGCACGGGCTCACCCTGATGCAGGGCAAGACGCTCAGCCTGCTGGTCCGCCCCCGGCCCATGCGCGCCCTCGCCGACCTGCTGGCCTGCGACGCCTCCAACGTCACCGGTATCGTCGACCGGCTCGCGGCCCAGCACCTCGTCCGCCGCGAGGCCGACCCGGTCGACCGCCGGATCAAGAACATCGTGCTGACCGAGCAGGGCGAGCACACCGTCCGTCGCATCCGGGCCGAACTGATGTCCAGCCTCACCGCCCTGGAACACCTCACGCCCGACGAGCGGGGCACCCTGTACACCTTGCTGGGCCGCGCCTTCCCCGAGACCGCCACCCCTCGGTAGGGTCGGGGACCGGCGCGGGTGGCCGTTGCTGAGGATGCCGAGCAGCGAGCCGACGCCGATGGCGACGTAAACCGGAACATCCCCGCGCGTGCGGGGAGCAGCACGGCTTCGAGCTGGACATCAGCAGGGGCTGGGGATCATCCCCGCGTGTGCGGGGAGCAGGTTTGTGAGCTGCGGGTTCAGGTAGCGGAGAGGCGGGAATTCACAACTTCTTGGGATTCGGGCAATTGGGGCATCCTCGATACCGGCCACGTCACCGACCCGGGGCTTGCGGGGTCAAGCGAAGCCTACGCCCGCGCCAACCCACCGCAGCAATGCAGTTCGACGTCCGGCCGTGAGGGGCCGGACGCCGATGTCGCATGGCGACGGCATCCGATGGGCGATCGGGCGCAGGGGGTCGTCGGCCGAATGGTGCGACCGAACCGGCCGAACTGAACTCCCCCGCCCGGCCCGCCGAGGCGAACTCGGCGGGCCGAGTCACGCCGCCAGGTCGCCCGCCCGTACGCCGGTGAAGGTGAGGAGGCGGTGCCAGGCGTCGGTGCAGGCGTCCTGCCAGTCGGCGAAGGCGTCGTCGAAGAAGGAGTGCGGGGCGCCCTCGTACACCTTCAGCTCGTACGGCTTCCCGGCCCGGTCGAGGCCGGCGGTGAAGGTCTCGAACTCCTCCCGCGTGGTCACCACGTCCTCGCCCGCCAGCAGCATCAGCAGTGGGGCGGTCAGCTGCTCCGTGCGGTCGCCGAAGAAGCGCGGCACCCCGTAGAAGCCCGCCGCGCCGGACAGGCCCAGGTCGGTGGAGGCCAACCGCCAGGAGTACGAGCCGCCGAGGCAGAAGCCGATGCTGAACACCGGGTCGCTGCTCCACTCCCGCAGCTTGGCGAGCGCCGCCGCCGCGTCGGCCTCGACGTGGGCGGGCTCCAGCAGCGGCATGTGGGTGGCCCAGTCGAAGTCGGCGTCGCGGGGGCTCAGGCCGGCCGAACGGCCGTAGAAGTCGAAGGTCATGGTGTGGAAGCCGGCCTCGGCGAACCGGCGGGCGAGGTCCTCGTAGAACGGGTGCAGGCCGCGCCGGTCGGGGAGCAGCAGGACGCTGCGGCCGTTGGGGGCGGTCGGGGCCGCGCGGAAGGCGCTGAACCGGTTGCCGTCGGCCGCGGTGATCTCCAGCCGGCCCTCCTCCGCGACCGAGCCGGTGACGACGGGGGCGGCGGGCGGACGGCTGTCGGCGGGGTGGCACATGGGGAATCCTTCGGGTGTTTCGGAGGTACGGGGGGTCGAGGGGGCAGGCTCCCTCGGACACGTCCCAGCTTGCCGGGACCGCTCCGGCGTACCCAGGCCCCTGCCGTTACGGGTACTGGCAGGACCACCCTGGGTACCGGAGGGCACCAGGTCACACCCGGCATACTGACCGGCATGGACGATCACCACGGCCTCGGGGAGTTCCTGCAGGCCCGCCGAGCCCTGGTCACCCCGCAGAGCGCCGGACTGCGCGGCGGGGGACGCCGCCGCGTGCCGGGGCTGCGGCGCGAGGAACTGGCGCAGCTCGCGGGGATCAGCGTCGAGTACTACCAGCGGCTGGAGCAGGGCCGGGCGAAGCACCCGTCCGACGAGGTCCTCGACGCCCTCGCCGAGGTGCTCCGCCTGGACGCGGTGGAGCGCGAACACCTGCACCTCCTCGCCCGCCCCGGTCGGCGGCGCGGACCCACCGACGCGTCGGCCCCGGCCGCGAAGGTGGCGGCAACGGTCCGCCCGGAGCTGGTGCGGCTGCTGGAGCACGTGAAGGTCCCGGCGATGGTGCTGAGCGACCGCCTGGACCTCCTCGCCCTCAACCCGGTCGCGAAGCGGCTGTTCGTCCACGGCGCGGCCGCCGCACCGGGCACCTGGAACCTGGCGGCGTTCCTCTTCCTCGCCCCGGAGGCCCGCGAGTTCTACGTCGAGTGGGACAGGATCGCCGCCGACACGGTGGGCCAGCTCCGCGCCACCGCCGGCCGCCACCCCGACGACCGGCAACTCGCCCGGCTCATCTCCCGGTTGCGCGCGGAGAGCGACGCCTTCCAGCGGCTCTGGTCCCGCGCGGACGTCGAGGTCCGCACCAACGGCACCAAGAGCTTCCGCCACCCGGCCGTGGGCACGCTCACCTTCACCTACGAGACCCTCGACTTCTCCGGCGACGACCGCCGGCGCCTCGTGACCCTCACCCCCGTCCCGAACGACCCGACCGAGGCCGCCCTCCACCTGCTCACCACCTGGGCGACGGACCCGGCGCTGCCGCCCGCCCGCCAACCCCAGGACGCCTGAGCCACCGCCTCGGCGTACCGCGACAACGAGGGGCGGGGTTGCCCCTGACACCGTGTGAGGGGGTGGACTGCTCCCACCGGCTCCCACCGGCTCCCACCTGCCCGGCGGCGTCCCGCCGGTGGAGGCCACCACTGTCCCCGCGAAGGGTTCCCCATGCTCGGCTACGTCGGCTCCGGTCCGTACTGCTACACCAACTCACTGGCCATGATGCTGGGCGCGGAGTCCCCCTCCACGGTGGTCGTCGAAACGCTGACCGGCTCACCGTTCGGCGCCCAGCTCCTCGCCGGTTCGCTACCGCTGTTCAACCCCTACGGCTGGCACCCCGAGATCGGCCTCGACTCCGCGATCGCGCACCTGGGCTGGAGCTGCGAGCGCAGCGACGGCGGGACGCCGGCCGAGGCGCTGGACCGGTTGCTGAGCGCCTGCGCGCGCGGCCCGGTCCTGGTCGGACCGGTGGACATGGGCCTGCTGCTGTACCAGCCCGGCACGCCGAACGCCGACGGCGGTGACCACTACGTCGTGGTGCTCGCCGCCGACCGGGACAGCGTCGAACTCCACGACCCCCACGGCCACCCCTACGCGACCCTGCCCACCCAGGCCTTCCTCGCCGCGTGGGAGGCGAAGGCGATCGGCTACACCGACGCCCCCTTCGTCCTGCGGACGGGCTTCGTACGCGAACACCGGATCACTCCCGCCGATGCGCTCAGGCAGTCGCTGCCGGACGCCGAACGGTGGCTGGCGGGCCGCGCCGACCTCCCCGTGCCGCCCGGCACGCTGGGGGGAGCCACCGCCGTCGAGCGGCTCGCCGACCTGGTCGACGAGGGCCTGCCCGCCGGCACCCGCGCACTGCTCACCGCATTCTGCGTCCGCGTCGGAGCGCGTCGCGCCAACGACGCGGCGACCTGCCTCGAAGAACTGGGCCTGTCGCACGCGGCCTCCGTCGCCCAGCGCCAAGCCCGGATCCTGGGCAGCCTCCAGTACCCGCTGCTCCACGGCGACGACCTGTCGGCGGCGAGCCGGCTGCGGAGCCTCGCCCCCACCTACGCGGAGCTGCGAACGGCCGTGGGCGAGACAGCGGGCGGCACCTTCTGAACGAGCGCGGCAGGTAAGCGCCCCCGCCCGCCCGCCCGCGCCCGCCGCCGCTGCCGACGCCGCTTGCGCGCCCCGGCCCGGCGGCTGTGGCGTGGGAGGATGAGGAGATGATCCACTCGGAGAACCAGCCCCGATGAACGAGCCCGAGCACCTGACCGTCCGCAGCGTCCTCGGCGGTGGGCCGTTCGCCGAGATCGGTGAGCCGTGTGCCGTCGTGCGGGACGATGCACGCGGGCTGGTCGCCGTCGGCGGCAGTGTGGGCGACCTGTACGGGACGGGGCGTTCCGTCGGCGGGTGGCACGGGGACCGGGTCGGGGTCTACGAGGTCGGCGGCCTCCATTGCCGGCTGGTCGTCCGCACCCGTTGGCCGGTGCTCGGCCTGGCCTTCCACCCTCATCTCCCCCTGCTGGCGATCGGGACCGGCGCGTACGACGGCGGTTACTTCCACGAGGGTGAACTGCTGCTCGTCGACCTGGCGGACGGCACCACCGTCTCCGCGCTGCAGGACCGCCGGGAAGTCCGCCGGGTCGGCTGGCGGGAGGACGGGCGTGCGCTGGAGGTGGTCGTGGCCCCGGCCGACGACGAGGCCGACGACTCCCCCGAGACCCACGGGTTCGCCGCCGTCGTCGAGCGCGACGACTGGGGCCGGGTCGCCCCCCGCAGTGTCTCCTGGACGGAGCTCTCCGGCCCGCGGGTCGAGGCGCCGCATCGACCCAAGGGTGTGAAGCGGGCCGCGCGGGAGGCGGTCGCGGCGCTCGCCGCCGGGCTCGGGCTGTCGTGGTCGCCACGGTGTCAGGTGTGGGCGGTGGAGGAGTTGGCGGACGGGCGCATGCTGGCCGTCCTCGCCGGCACGAAGCTGGAGTGCCGACTTCCTTCGGGCGTGGTGGAGTGGACGGTTCCCGATCCCGATGGTGCGCGCGAACTCCACGTCTCCCCCGGCCGGACGTCGGCCTGGATCCATGTCCCCCGCCCGAACCGCTGGGTGGACGGCGCAGGTTGGAAGGACGTCCCCAGCACCGTCGAGCGGCTCTCCCTCGACGACGGCAGCACCCTCGACAGTGTCGAGATCGCCTTCCCCGCCGCCCTCACCGCCGGTCTCGACGGCCGGATCGCCCTCCGCGACACCCGGGCCGACAAGCGGAAGACCCCGATGGTCCTGCTCGCCCCGGACGGCACGCCCACCGCCGGACCGGCCCTGGGCGGCTACGACTCCACCAACACCTACTTCGCCGTCCGGCACAGCCCCGAACTGCTCTTCCTCCAGGGCGGGAAGAAGAAGTACTGGCAGGACAAGTGGGTGGTCGCCGTCGATCCCGCGGCCACGAGTGGCGGCGGGGGACCGACGGTCCGCCGGCTGTTCCCGCTCGAATGGGACGCCGACCGCGCCGGTCACCTGTACGGCGGCCCGCCCGTCCACCTCGCAGGACGCGACGGAAGCGACCCTGCCCTGGTGCATGCGGGGGCGGTGCACCACGGCCACGGGCCGCAACCCGGCGGTGTCTTCGTCGCGCGCCGCCGACTCCCGGACGGCCACCCGCAGTGGGTGTTCACCGCCGACGACCAGGTCACCGCCCTCGACAGCGACCCCGAGGGCGGAACCGTCTTCGCCGCCTTCACCTCCGGCGAGCTCGTCGCCCTCGACGCGGCCGACGGCGCCCCGCGCTGGCGCACCCGCCTCCTGGTGGACGGCGTCCCGACGACGGCCCTCTCCCTGGTCGCGCCCGCCGCCGGCCGGCTGCTCGTCGGCACGGTGGACGGCCGCGTCCTCGTCTGCGAACACCGCTGAGCGCCCGTTCCCGGAGTCGGATCGGCATCCCGCGTCCGTGGGGTCGGTGGTAGCCGCCCGGAGGGGGCCGGCCCCTCGGAGTGCGCTCCGAGGGGCCGGGTGCCGTCGTCGACGGCCTGATTGAGGGTCAGCTGGTCGCGATGGAGGTGTCGTCGATCACGAAGCTGGTCTGCTGCGAGGAGTCCTCGGTGCCGGTGAACTTGAGGGTGACCGTCTGGCCCGCGTAGGCCGAGAGGTCGAAGGTCCGCAGCTGGTAGCCGGCCGCGGCGTCGACGTTGGAGTAGGTCTTCAGCGTGGTGCCGTTGACCTGGACCGTCAGCTTGTCGTACTGCGTCGAGCCGGACTCACCGGTGTCGATGTGCAGGTAGAAGCTGAGCGTGGCCTTGCAGCCGGTCGGGATGGTGACCGTCTGGGACAGCGTGTCGGTGTGGGTGGAGCCGTAGCCGTTCATCCACGACTTCCAGCTACCGCCGTGCGCCGCCTGCGAGGACGAGTTGTCGATGACGCCGCTGGAGGCGGTCCACGGCGCGGCCGTGCCCGTCTCGAAGCCCGCGTTGCCGAGCAACTGCGCCGGCGTGCAGGTGCCGCCACCGCCGCCGGTGACCGTCCAGACGAAGGCGGTCGAGCCGGTCCGGCCCGCCGCGTCCTTCGCGGTGACGGTGACGTTGGAGGTGCCCGCCGTGCTCGCGGTGCCGCTGATGAGGCCGGTGGAGGCGTTGATCGACAGGCCGGCCGGCAGGCCGGTGGCCGTGTAGGTGTACGGGGTCGAGCCGCCGCTCGCCTGGATCTGGAGGTTCGCCGAACCGCCCACCGCCGTCGACTGGTTGCCCGGGTTCGCGACCGAGACGGAGCCGCTGCCCGCGGGCTTCGTCAGCAGGCAGCCGCTGACGTTGAGGTCGATGACGCGACCGCTGCCCAGGCAGGTGGTGAACCAGTAGGTCTCCTGGCCGTAGCTCTGCCCCTTGTGCGCGGTGGTGGTGCCGTCGGCGGCCACCTCGCAGGGGTTGTCGAGGGTGCACATCTCACCGTTGTCGCTGCCGGTGTTGTTGATGCCGACGACCTTCCTGGTGGCGGCGTCGACGATCGGCGAACCGGAGGTGCCGTGCGTGGTGTTGCAGCCGGAGCTGTACCGGATCGAGTCGCGCCAGCTCCACTCGCCCTCGCGCAGGTCGACGAAGCCGTTGACGGAGCAGTTCCAGGTCTGCTTCCAGTAGGACGACGGTATGAACATCGCCGAGCCGTCGACCGGGTGCGTGTCGCTGATGGTCAGCGCGGTGGCGCCGAACTTGGAGGTGATCGACCCGAAGGTGTCGGTGAGCTGGTACAGCGCGACGTCCGTGCCGGTCATCGTCGCGTACAGCACCTTGTCGGCCTGCACGGTGCCGAGCGAGCCGCCCGAGGCGTTGAGCAGGGTGCCGCTGCGGCTGGCGGACTGGTTCTGGATGACCTGGCCGGCGGACGGCATGCTCGGCAGGCAGTGGCCGTTGGTGAGCATGAGGGCCCGGTCGGCGTCCACCGACGAGGGGTAACGCACCAGCGAGGCCGAGCAGTTGCTCAGCGCGATGGTGGACGTCAGGTCACCGGCCTGCACCGCCTGCGCGGGGGCGACTGCCACGGAGGTGAGGACCCCGGCGATGACAGCGCTCGCGGCGGACGCGGCGGCGAGTCTCTTGAACATGGCTCTCCTTGTGGGGGATGCGGGGCGTACGACCGGTTGCGGACGCCCGCGCCGCACGAAAGTGCCATGGCCACTTCAATCGGTCAACCGCCCGGGCAGAAGTCACCGGTGCGAATCAGCCCGAGTGGGCATCAACCGTCCGCGGGTAGTGGGGTGACGGGGGGTCTGCTCGCCGGCCGCCTTGTCCGGGGCGCGGCGAGGGTGCTGTGGGCGACCGTCAGCGGAGGTCGAGGACGGGGCGGGTGGAGAGGCAGTCGACGAGGTCCTCGCCGTCCTCCCCGTAGACGAGCTCCGCGAGGTCGGGGTGGCGGTTGGCCGTGGCGAGCGGGAGCCAGGCCAGGACGGTGCCGTAGCCGCCGCAGACGGACTCGCCGCCGTCGCCGCCGTGGATCAGCCCGGGCTCGCTGGTGATCTCGGAGCGGTAGGTGTCGTGGGCTATGCGCAGGCCGAAGGCGTTGGGCCGGGCGTGCGGGCCGGCGTCGTCGCCGTAGGGGATGCGGTCGAGCGGGCACTCGTCGCCCCAGCGGAACAGGGTGCGCGCCCCGGCCCCGCAGGCGTGCTCCCATTCGTCGGGCGTCGGCAGCCGCAGGCCCTCGCGGGCGAGGACGGCCGGCATGGCGGCGGGTGCCTCGTCGATCGGCTCGTCCTCGACGGCCATGAGCAGCGTCGGCACGGTGGCGGCGCGGAGCGGGCTGAGCACCCGGGCGAGGTGGGCGCGCAGGTCCTCGTCGCCGAAGCCCTGACTGGCGCTCTCCTCCCGGTAGCGGGCCAGGAGTTCGGCGGACGGCTGCCACGCCGCCACGTCGAAGCCGACGGTGACCCGCCCACCGGGTATCAGCGCGAACATCCGCCCGCCCCGCTCGACGAGCACCCGGTGCAGCGGCGCCCCCAGATGCTCGACCGCCTCGACACGGTCGAGCCGCCCGCCCGCGGTGCTCGCGACCTGGGCGGCGATGCGCGTGGCGGCGGCGAGGTCGAACCGACGCCAGGCGGCGAAGGTGAGGGTGGCGAGCGGTTCCGGGGCCATGACGGGAGTGTGGCATGGGCCACTGACAATTGAACTGGGAGTGGACGGCGCCCGAACGCGCCCGTCCTCCGACCCGAAAGCCGGAGGACGGGCGAGGCGGAGGACGGGCGAGGCGGAGGGCGGCCAGCGCAGAGGGACGCGGGAGGGGCGCCCCCGGATCAGCCGAAGTCGGGGATCGGGTGGTCCGGGGCGAGGGCGGCGGCGATCCGCTGCGCGATCGTGTGGGCGCTGTGCCCGCCCGCGGCGTCCGGGCCGTCGGTGGTGGAGACGGCGATGGCCAGGTGCTCGCACGGGAGGTAGTTCTGCGAGGCGGAGTAGCCGAAGAACAGCGGGTGTTGGGAGATCCAGTCGTTCAGCACCAGCAGGCCCATCCCGTAGTGGGTGGCCTCGGTCTGCGCGAGGCAGACCGTCTCCGGGCACGTCTTCGTCGGCTTGCCGAGGCCGACCGTCCCCGGGTTCAGCAGTTCGCGGTAGCCGGCCGGGGAGAGCAGTTCGCCCGAGCCGATGCCGACGGCGGAGCGGGCCAGGTCGCAGATGTCGGTGGTCTCCACCGCACCGGGGGCGGTGGTCCAGGAGGGGTTCCAGAAGGTGGACTCCTCGTACCGGCCGCGGTCGGAGGTGAAGGCGTGCAGGACGGGGGTCGGGATGTCGGGGGTGAAGCTGTTGGCGGTCTCGTGCAGGCCGAGCGGGCCCAGGACCTTCTGCCGGAGCAGGTGGTCCAGCCTGGTCCCGGTGATCTTCTCCAGGGCGGCCCCGAGCAGGACGAAGTTGGCGTGCGAGTAGCTCCAGTTGGTGCCCGGCTCGTACCAGCGGTCCCGACCGGTCGAGATGCCCACCAACTCCTCGGGCGTCCACTGGCGGAACGGGTCGGCGTAGACGGCCTCGCCGAAGCCGGGGGCGGTGACGTAGTCGACGAGACCGGTGGTGGAGGCGCCGAGCATCCGCAGGGTGATCCGGTCGCCGTGCGGGAGGTCGGGCAGCCAGCGCGCGACGGGCTCGTCGAGGCCGACGACGCCCTCGTCCACCAGGCGCAGCAGTGTCGTCCCCAGGTAGCTGATCGCCACGTTGCCGTTCCGGAAGTGCATGTCGGGCCGGGCCGGCACGCCGGTCATCGACTCGCCGAGCGCGGTGGTGAGGAGCTCCTGGCTGTCGGCGGTGACCTTCACGATCACCGACTTGAGGCCCAGCTCCGCCTTCGCCTGCTCGGCGACCCGCAGCACGTCGAGCGCCGGGCCGTCGGTGGGCGGCGGGGAGGCGACGCAGGGCCGGCGGTGCTCGGGGGCGGCCCCGGCGCCCGTGACCTCGCCGGAGCCGGAGCCGGAGCCGGACGCGGAGGCGCTGGCGGTGGCGGTGGCGGTGGCCGGGACGGCCAGGGCAACGAGCGCGGAGACGGCGGCGACGGCGGCGAGGCGCAGCAGGGCGCTCCTGCGGGAGGGTCTCATGCCCGCAGTATCGACAGGCCGAGCCCGCGCACCCGGCCCGGCGGCGGCCGACCCGCGCGAACGTCACCCGTCGGGCCCGCGCCCCAGCACGGCCGCACCGCACAAGGCACACAGCAGCGCCACCGGTCGGCAGGTCCGACCGGCGGCGCTCCCCCGAGCCCGGCGGCAGCGCGCTACGGCTGCGGGAAGTTCTGCTCGTCCACGTCACTCGTCTTCGCGTTGCCGCCGACCTTCGCCGTCAGCGTGATCGACCAGATCGAGTACGTCCGGCTGGTCTCGAAGGCCAGCGTCTCGTCGAACTTCGTGTAGCTGCAGTCCTGGGTGAACATCTTCAGCGCCGGGTCCCAGTCGATCCCGTCGGAGAAGAACACGTCGTAGGTGCCGTCCTCGACACCCTTGATCGACGCCTTCTTCCCCTTGCCGACGTACAGGGAGTAGGAGGACTTGCCGCTCTTGGAGAGCGAGACCACGGAGTCGGTGCTGCCCTCCGTGTTGTCGATGTTCAGCTCGCCCTCGCCGCGCAGCCGGCCCTTGGTGACGAAGGTCCCGTTGTCGAGCGAGCGGGTCTGCTGCGCCGGGGTCTGCGGGGCGGTGAAGTTGGTGGTGTAGCCGGCGGCGGTCATCTCGGCGAGGGCCGCGGGGATCGCCTTGAGGCCCTCGGAGGCGCCGATCTGGGCGAAGGCGGACCCGGTGGTGCAGAAGGTCTTCGCCTTGATGTCGGTACGGATCTTGGTCAGATCGGTGGCGAGCTGCGAGAGCGCCGTCACCAGCTGACGCTTCGTGGTGCCCACGGCGGCCGGTGTGGTGCTCAGGCCGAGGCCGCTGCTCGCGGAGTTGGCGGCGGTGGCCGCCTCCTGGAGGCCGGCCATGAAGTTGGTCAGGTCGGCGGCCGGGTTGATCTTGCCGAGCGCGGTGCCGACCGGGTCGACGTAGCCGGCCAGGACCGGCCCGTACGGAGTCGGCGTCGGCGTCGGGGTGGGTGTCGGCGTGGGGGTCGGGGCGGGCAGCGCGCTGAAGCCGTCCGACGGGCTGGACCCCGCCGAACCGCCGGAGGTGCTGCTCGAACCGCCGGTACCGCCACTTGAACAGGCCGCAAGCAGCAGGGCGGTCCCCACCGCCGTGCCGACCTTGGTGAAGGACTTCATGCCACTCCCCCGAATGTTCTCTCGGTGCTCTCTCATGCACGCTCCGTGCAATCCGCTCGTCCCCGCCGCCATGATCCCGATAGGACAAGACACGGTCAACAGGGCGCACTTGCAGCGCGTCGTAGCGTATATGGGGCGCATAAGCGGCGCACAGGGCTTTCCTGGCTGTCAACTACGATCGACGCGTGCTCAGCCTCACGGGACTCCCCCTCCAGATCATCGCCGCCGTCGTCGCGATCGCCGTCTTCGCCGCCACGATGTGGCTCTGGCCGCGGTTCGGCGGACGCGGGTGGAAGGCCTGGACGGGGCGGGTCGGCGCCTTCCTCGCCACCCAGCTCGCGGTGCTCGTCGCGATGGGGCTGATCGCCAACGGCTACTTCGGCTTCTACAGCTCCTGGAGCGACCTGCTCGGCACCAACGGCAAGCCCGGCACGGTCGTCGACCACCAGCCGAACGCGGCCGCCAGCCTCTCCGTCACCGGGGAGAAGAACATGTACTCGGCGCAGGGCTCGGCCCGCGACCGCTCCGGGCTGATCCAGGAGGTCTCGGTCCGCGGGGCGCGGAGCGGTCTGAGCAGCGACGCGTTCGTCTACCTCCCGCCGCAGTACTTCCAGCCGGAGTACGAGCAGCGCAAGTTCCCGATGGCCCTGGTGCTGGCCGGCTACCCGGGCTCGGCGGAGAAGCTGATCACGCTGATGCAGTACCCGGCGTCCGCCCTCGCCGCCATCGAGGAGAAGAAGCTGCCGCCGACCGTCCTGGTGCTGATGCGCCCGACCCTGGTCGGCAACCGCGACACCGAGTGCATGGACGTCCCCGGCGGGCCCCAGGTCGAGACCTTCTTCACCAGCGACCTGCCCGCGGCGCTGGCCTCCGGCTACCGGATCGGCACCGACCCGGCCAGCCGCGCGGTGATCGGCAACTCGACCGGCGGTTACTGCGCCCTCAAGTTCGCGCTCCGCAAGCCGGACGCGTACCGGGCGGCGATCTCGCTCTCCGGCTACTACACCGCGCCGATCGACGAGACCACCGGCGACCTGTTCGCCGGCAACACCGGGCTGAAGCAGGAGAACGACCTGGTCTGGCGGCTGAAGAACAAGCCCGCCGAGCCGGTCTCGCTGCTGCTCGCCACCAGCTACGACGAGAACAACTACGAGGGCACCCAGGCCATGGTCAACGCGTTCAAGGCGCCGACCAGGCTCTCCACCATCACCCTCGACACCGGCGGCCACAACTTCCACACCTGGACCAGGGAGATCCCGCCCGCGCTGGAGTGGCTCGGCAAGCACCTGACGATGCCCCAGGCCGCGTAGGGTCCTGCCGGCGGGGCGGCAAGAGCCGGGCGGACCGGCGAGGATCATAGACGCCTCACACCCGCGTCTCACCCTTCTCTCAGCCGGGCGCCCGAGCCTAGCGCCCATGACCACGACCAGCCTCACCCCACCGGCCGGCGAGCCCTGGCCGGAGGCCGGGGACTTCCCGCCGCCGCAGCCGCCATCCGCCTCCGCGCCGGAGGGGGCGGCGGCCGAGCGGACCACCCACTCTCCGCTGTTCCCGGAGTTCCCGCTGCCGCCCGTCGGCCCCAAGGGCCCGGCCTCCTGGGCCGGGCGGCTGCGCACCCTGCCGGCCCGGAGCCTGCGCGGGCGCGCGGAGGACCCGCGCTGGGTGCGGCCCGCCCTGCTCGCCCTGCTGGCCGCCACCGCCGTCCTCTACCTCTGGGGCCTGTCCGCCTCGGGCTGGGCCAACGCCTTCTACGCCGCCGCCGTCCAGGCCGGCAGCCAGAGCTGGAAGGCCTTCTTCTACGGCTCCTCGGACGCCGGGAACTTCATCACCGTCGACAAGCCGCCGCTCTCCCTGTGGCCGATGGCCCTCTCGGCGCGCGTCTTCGGGCTCTCCTCCTGGTCGCTGCTGGCCCCGCAGGCCCTGATGGCGGTGGGCACGGTGGCCACCCTGTACGCGACGGTGCGCCGGCGCTTCTCGCCGCTCGCCGGACTGCTGGCGGGCGTCGCCCTCGCGCTGACGCCGGTGGCGGCGCTGATGTTCCGCTACAACAACCCGGACGCGCTGCTGCTCCTGCTGCTCACGCTGGCCGCCTACGGGCTGGTGCGGGCGATCGAGGCGGCGGGCACCCGGTGGCTGGTGTTCACCGGCGTGATGTTCGGCCTGGCCTTCCTCACCAAGACCCTCCAGGCGTTCCTGGTGCTGCCCGCCGCCCTGCTGATCTACCTGGTGGTGGCGCCGACCGGGCTGTGGCGGCGGGTGCGGCAGCTGCTGGCCGGCGGGCTGGCGATGGTGCTCGCGGGCGGCTGGTGGGTCGCGGTCGTCGAGCTGGTGCCGGCGTCCGCGCGGCCGTACGTCGGCGGCTCGCAGGACGACAGCTTCCTCTCCCTCACCTTCGGCTACAACGGCCTCGGCCGGCTCAACGGCAACGAGAAGGGCAGCGTCGGCGGCGGCGCCCACAACCGGATCCCGGCCGGGGTCCAGGCCGTCGTCGGCGGCGGCCCCGGGGGCGCGCCCGCCGGCGGCCCGCCCGGCGGGATGCGCGGCGGGGGCGGCTGGGGCGAGACCGGTCTCACCCGGCTGTTCGACGGCAACATCGGCGGGCAGATCACCTGGCTGATGCCGGCCGCGCTGATCCTGCTGCTGCTCGGCCTCTGGGCCACCCGGCGCCACGCCCGGACGGACTCCGCGCGCGCGGCCTTCCTGGTCTGGGGCGGCTGGCTGATCTCCACCGCGCTGACCTTCAGCTTCATGTCCGGGATCTTCCACCAGTACTACACGGTGGCGCTGGCCCCGGCGGTCGCCGCGCTGGTCGGCATGGGCGTGGACGGGCTCTGGCGGGCCCGGCACCGGCTGCCGTACGCGGCGGTGCTGGCGGCGACGCTGGCGGTGACGGTGGTGTGGGCGTACGTGCTGCTCGGGCGGAGCGCGCAGTTCCTGCCGTGGCTGCGTCCGGCGGTGCTGGCCGGCGGGCTGCTCGCGGCGGTGGCGCTGCTGGCGGCCGGTCCGCTGGCCGCCGGTCCGCTGGGGGCCCGGCTCGCGCACCGCGCGGACGGCGGACCCTCGGGCGGTGAGGGCACGGGCCTCGGACACCCGGACGGCGCGCGTGCCTCCGGACGGCGGCTCGCCGGGCGGCTGACCGCCGTGGCGGGCCTGGTGGGCGCGGCGGCGGCGCTGGG
The DNA here is from genome assembly GCF_042656005.1 of Kitasatospora misakiensis. Classification (NCBI taxonomy): domain Bacteria; kingdom Bacillati; phylum Actinomycetota; class Actinomycetes; order Kitasatosporales; family Streptomycetaceae; genus Kitasatospora; species Kitasatospora misakiensis. The sequence continues at coordinate 156,102 of NZ_JBHSOF010000002.1, forward strand.
CGGCCCCGCGGCGTACGCGGTGGAGACGGTCAACACCCCGCACCAGGGCTCGATCGTGCTGGCCGGGCCCTCGGTCGCGGGCGGCTTCGGTCCGGGCGGCGGCAAAGGCCGCGGTGCGAAGGGCGGCGGCGCGGCGCCGTGGCTCAACGGCCGGACGGCGACGCCCCCGCAGGACGGCGGCCGGGCGGGTCGCCAGGGCGGGCACGGCACCCCGGGCGGGCGCGGCACCCCGGGCGGCCATGGCGCCCCGGGCGGCAGCCACGGCGTGCCCGGCGGCATGAACGGGCTGCCCGGCGGCCAGGGCGGCGCCGGCGGCATGGGCGGCATGGGCGGGCTGCTGAGCGGCACCAAGGTGAGCGAGGAGGCCGCCGCCCTGCTGAAGCAGGACGCCGACCAGTACCGCTGGGCCGCCGCCACCTCCGGTTCGCAGAACGCCGCCAGCTACCAACTGGCCTCCGGCGTCCCGGTGATGGCCCTCGGCGGCTTCAACAGCAGCGACCCGTCGCTCAGTCTGAGCGCCTTCCAGGAGTACGTGCGGGAGGGCAAGGTGCACTGGTTCCTCGGCGGCGGCTCGCGCCGCGCGGTCGGCGGCGGCGAGACCGCCGGGACGAACGCCGCGCACACCGCGAACGGCCGGGGCGGCGGGTCCGCCGAGTCCGAGACCGCCCAGATCGAGGCGTGGGTGGAGAGCCACTACACCCCCCGCACGGTCGGCGGGGCGACCTTCTACGACCTGACCCAGCCGCCCACCTCCTGACCCGGCGGCACCCCGACGGCGGGGCGCGCCACGGTGAACACCCGTGTGGCGCACCCCGCCGCCGCGTCACCTCGTGGCGCGGCGGCGGCTCACAGCACAGGATCGCTCGCGCAGCGCGTCCCCGCGGCCGGCACGGTGCCGTCGACGAGGTAGGCGGCCACCGCCGTCCGGACGCACGCGCTGTGCCCGTAGCCGGTGTGGCCCTCGCCCTCGCGCGTCAGCAGGACGGCGTTGCCGAGCTGGGCGGTGAGCTGCTCGGCGTTGGCGTACGGGGTGGCCGGGTCGCCGGTCGAGCCGACGACCACGATCGGCGTCGCGGCCCCGGAGGCGATCGGGTGCGCCCTCTCGGGCGAACGGAACGGCCAGCTCCGGCAGTCGGGGTCGAACAGCGCCGCCGCCGGCTCGTGCCGGGTGATCAGCGGGGCCCTGGCGGCCAGCCGGGCGTAGGCGGCCTGGAGCGCGTCGCCGGTCGGGACGTCGGTCGCCCCGTCGGCGCAGTAGATCGCGGTGTAGGCATCGGCCGAGACGCCGTAACGGCCGTCCCCGTCCCGCCTGTTGTAGGAGTCGGCGTAGGCCATCAGATAGTCGCCGTTGCCCCGGGTCATGGCCCAGCCGATGCTGTCGGCCAGGTTGTCCCAGCCGGCCTCGCCGCCGTAGAGGACGTCCATCACGCCCGCCCAGGCCGCGGCGGCGGTGAGGGTGCGACCGCCGGTCGTGGTGAGCGGATTCCGCTTCAGCCCGTCGAGGAACTCGGCGACCTTGTCCGCCGCCTTGCCCGGGTCCGTGCCGAACGGGCACTGCGCCTGCTCGGCGCAGTGGGCGGCGAAGGCGCGCAGCGCGCGGTCGAAGCCCGCGTACTGCTCGATGTTGGTCTCGGCCAGCGGCTTGGCCGGGTCGATCGCGCCGTCCAGGACGAGCCGGCCCACCCGGTCCGGGAACTCCTCGGTGTAGACGCTGCCCAGGTAACTGCCGTAGGAGCTACCGAGGTAGGTGAGCTTCTGCTCGCCGAGCGCGGCGCGCAGCACGTCCATGTCGCGCGCGGTGTCGCGGGTGCCGATGTGCTCCAACAGCGTGCCGTACTTGGCCCGGCAGGCGTCCGCGAGGAGCTTGCCGTGGTCCGGCCCGGGGTTGTCGGTGGTGAGCCAGCCGTCCCGGGTCCGGTCGTCCAGGCAGTTGATCGGCGCGCTGAGACCGGTCCCCCGGGGGTCGAAGCCCACGAGGTCGTAGCGCTCGCGCAGCGGACCGTCGTAGTTCCGCCCGTCGTACAGGACCGTGTTGACACCGCTGTTGCCCGGCCCGCCCGGGTTGACCACGAGGGAACCGGCCCGTCGGCCGGGCTTGGCGGCGGCGATCCGGGCCACGCCGACGTCGAGGGTGCCGCCGGACGGGTCGGCGTAGTCCAGCGGGACCTTGAGGGTCGCGCAGCGCGGCGCCGAGCCGTCGGCCCCGCCGCTCTTCGGCGCGTTCCGGCAGGCGGCCCAGGAGAGCTTCTGCCCGTAGAACGAGCGGAGCGCCGGGTCCGCCTGCCCCTTCCCGGCCGGGGAGCCCGTGGACGAGGCGGCCCCGATCGCCGGTGCGGCCCCCGGCCCGGGGGCCGCACCGGCCGAACCGCCCCCGCCGCTACAGGCCGCCAGGAGGACGGCCGCGGCGACGGCGGGCAGGGCGCGTCGCGAGAACCGGGTCATCATCGAGTCCACCGCACACGAATATCACCCGCCCGCCGCGCCGCCCACAGCAGCCCCACCCCCGGCGACGTGCCACGGTGAACGGCCGCGGCACGCCCCGCCGCCGCGTCAGCTCACCGCGTGGGGTCGCTCTTGCACCGCGTCCCGGCGGCCGGCACGGTGCCGTCCACCAGGAAGGCGTCCACCGACGCCCGGATGCAGGCGCTCCAGCCGTAGCCGGTGTGGCCCTCGCCCTCCCGGGTGAGCAGGACGGCGTTGCCGAGCTGGGCGGCGAGCTGCTCGGCATTGGCGTACGGGGTGGCCGCGTCGCCCGTGGAGCCGACCACGACGATCGGGTTCTGCGCCTTGGACGTGATCGGGTGCGCCTTCTCGGGCGAACGGAACGGCCAGCTCCGGCAGTCGGGGTCGAACAGCGCCATGCTCGGCTCGTGCCGGCTGATCAGCGGAGCCTTGGCCGCCATCTCGGCGTAGGCGGCCTGGAGCGCGTCACCGGTCGGCACGTCGGTCGCCCCGTCGGCGCAGTAGATCGCCGTGTAGGCGTCGGCCGAGACGTTGTAGTGGCCGTCCTTGTCCCGCTTGTTGTAGGAGTCGGCGTACGCCAGCAGGTTGTCGCCCTTGCCCCGGACCATCGCCCAGCCGAGGCTGTTCGCCAGGGAGTCCCAGCCGCTCTCGTCCCCGTAGAGGCCCTCGACCATGCCGGTCCAGGCGGCGGAGGCGGTGAGGACGCGACCGCTCGCGGTGGTGAGGGGCTTCTTCTTGAGGCCGTCGAGGAAGTCCGCGGCCTTGTCCGCGGCCTTCTCCGGGTCCTTGCCCAACGGGCACTGGCTCTGCTTCGCGCAGTGGGCGGCGAAGGCGCGCAGCGAGCGCTCGAAGCCCGCGTACTGCTCGATGTTGTTCGCGGCCAGCGGCTTGGCCGGGTCGACGGCGCCGTCCAGGACGAGCCGGCCGACCCGGTCCGGGAACTCCTCGGCGTAGACGCTGCCGATGTAGGTGCCGTAGGACAGGCCGTAGTAGGTGAGCTGCCGGTCGCCGAGCGCGGCGCGCAGCACGTCCATGTCGCGCACCGAGTCGCGGGTGCCGATGTGCTCCAGCAGCTTGCCGTACTTGGCCTGGCAGGCGTCCGCGAGCAGCTTGCCGTGGTCCGGACCGGGGTTGTCGGTGGTGAGCCACTCGTCGCGGGTCCGGTCGTCGAGGCAGTTCACCGGGGCGGTGCCGCCGACGCCGCGCGGGTCGAAGCCGACGGTGTCGTAGCGCTCGCCGACGGCGCCCTCGAACTGCTTGGGGCTGCGCTGGATCATGCGCACACCGCTGCCGCCGGGGCCGCCGGGGTCGATGACGACGGAGCCGATCCGCTGGTCGGGCTTGCCGGCGGGGCTGCGGACCACCGCGACGTCGAGGGTGTCCCCGGTCGGGTTCGCGTAGTCCAGCGGGACCTTGAGGGCGGCGCACTGCACCGCCGACTCGTCGATCTTCTCGGTCTTCGGGTCGTCCTGGCAGGCCGCCCAGGCCAGCTTCTGGCCGTAGAAGGCCTGGAGCGCCGGGTCCGCCTGACCGGTCGGCTTCACGGTCGGCGTGGGGGCGGGCGGCGCGGTCGGGGCGGCCGCCGCCGGGTCGGAGGAGGAGGGTGCGGGCGCGGTGCTCGGGGCGGCGGAGGCCGCGCCGGTGGAGCCGCCCGTGCTGGAGCAGGCGGCCAGCAGGACGGCCGCGGCGACGGCGGGCAGGGCGCGTCGCGCGAGGCGGTTGATCGTCGAATTCACCGCATACGAATATCATCCGACGATCATCCCGATGGCGGCGCCCCCGCTCCTCGGCCGCCCGTCAACGGTCCGTCAGCCCCCGCACTGCTGGAGCATCGCCTTCTTGTCCGCCGCCGTCACGGGCAGTTGGTACTTCAACGACACCTGCGCGAAGCGGACCACGTACGCGCAGCGGATCTTCGGGTCGGCGGGCAGCCAGGCGGACGGGCCGGAGTCGCCCTTGGCGGCGTTCTGCGAGCCGTCGGCCGGGATGAGGTTGAGCGGGTCGTTGGCGATCCGTACGCGCTTCGACTTGTCCCACCCGGCGGCGCCCATCTGCCAGTCGTAGGACAGCGGCATCACATGGTCGATCTGGATCTTCGAGGCCTGCTGCTTGCTCCACCGCACCGTCCGGCCGGTGTACGGGTCGTGGATGGTCATCGAGGAGACCACGCAGGCCGAGCCGCCCTTGCGCTCGACGGCCGCGCCGTCGCGGGCCAACAGGTCGTTGCGGGTGTCGCAGTTGTTGTGGCCGCCGGGGACGCCGTCCACGTTGTCGGTCCAGGCCGGGCCGAACGCGTCGCGGTCGTAGCCGTCCTTGGGGCCTGCCGTGGCGGTGGCGACCCCGGCTATCAGCTCCCGGCCCGCCTGCTGCTCCTCGGGGGAGGTCAGCGGCGCCAGGCCGGGCTTGGTGCCGTCGGGGTTCTCCAGGGGGCTGGTGCCCCGGTCGGCGGCGTCCGCCGCGGCCCCGGCTCCGGCTCCGGCTCCGGGGGACGCGGCGGCGCCGTCGGGCGTCCCGGCGCCGGAGCAGCCGCCCAGCGCCAGGGTGGATATCAGGAAGACGGCGGCGGCCGACAGGGTGGTGCGACGGGCGGGCACGGTGGACTCCCCGGACGGGTGGGCGGATGACGGCGCACCAGCAGACCAGCCGCCCCGCACCCGGTCAAGCCACCACAACCCGGACCATTTCGATCATGGCGAAGCTCACACCGCGCGCGGCGCCGCCACCGTCTCCTCGACCACCGCCTCGAACGGCGTCGCCGTCACCCCCAGCAGCTCCTCGGTGCGCGTCGAGTCGAGCCGCAGCGGACGGTCGTACAGGTAGCCCATCTCCTCGACCTCGGCGAGGACGGCGTCCCCCGACCGGGCCAGCTCGGCCGGCGGCATCGCCGTGAGCAGCGGCTCCGGCGCACCGGCCGCCGCCGCCAGCCGGCGGGCGACCTCCCGGGTGGAGGCCTCGCTGGTGCTGGGCACGTGCCAGGCCCGGCCCCAGGCGGCCTCGCCGAGCGCGGCGGCGACCAGGGTGGCGGCCACGTCGCCGAGGTAGCTCCAACTGTGCGGCGCGTCCAGGTCGGCGGGGTAGTCGACCGGTTCGCCGGCCAGCACGGCGGGCACCACCATGAACGCGAACAGCGAGGTGGCGCCGCGGCCGAGGAAGTCGCTGGCCCGGACCTCGGTGACGCGCGCCCGGCCGGCCCGGTGCGCGGCGAGCGCGTCCGCCCACAGGGCCGCCCGCAGCGTGCCCTTGCGGCTGGTCGGCGCGGCGGGGAGGTCCTCGGTGAGCGGGCCGTCCACCGGGCCGTAGCCGTACACGTTGCCGAGCATCACGTAACCCGCGCCGGTCCGTTCGGCGGCGGTCAGCAGGCCGGCGGCGAGCGGCGGGAACTCTCCGATCCAGCGGTGGTACGGCGGGGCGGCGCAGTTGACGAGCGACGCCGCGCCCTCGACCAGCGCGGTGAGGGCGTCGGCGTCGGTGGCGTCGGCGGCGATCCGCTCGATGCCCGGGTGCGCGGGGCCGGTGCCGCGCCGGGTGACCAGCCGGACGCGTTCGCCGGCCTCGGCGAGGCGCAGGGCGGTGGCGGTGCCGGTCGGGCCGGCGCCGGTGACGACGTGGAAGGACATGGGAGGCTCCCGGGTTGCCGTTGGGGTGGATGGCACCGGACCGTCGGCGCCGTGATCAACTCTCGGTCGGGGGCCTGCCGTGCGGCAGGGCCCCGGCTGCCAAGGTTCCGGAGGTTCTGGCCATGTCCTCAGCTGCGCCGTGGTCCGACGAGGTGCCCCGCGTCCACCGGATCGCGGTCGTCGCCGTGCCCCCGGTGACCGCCTTCGACCTCGCCATCCCCGACGTCGTCTTCGGCTCCGCCGAGGTGGACGGCCGCCCGGCCTACCAGGTGCGGATCTGCACCGTCGAGCCGGGCCCGGTGGCGAGCACCAGCAGCCTCCAGGTGGTCGTCCCGCACGGCCTGGACGCGCTCGCCTCGGCCGACACCGTGCTCGTCACCGGGTCAGCCTCGCGCGCCGACGCCGACGGACGGATCCTCGCGGCGCTGCGCGCGGCGGCGGACCGCGGGGCCCGGATGGCCTCGATCTGCACCGGCGCGTTCGTCCTCGCCCAGGCCGGGGTGCTGGACGGGCACAGCGCCACCACCTACTGGGTGCAGGCGGGCGCCCTGGCGCACCGGTTCCCCGAGGTCCGGGTGGTCCCGCAGGCGCTGTTCGTCGACGACGGCCCGGTGCTCACCTCGGCCGGGCTGACCGCCGGCATCGACCTCTGCCTGCACATGGTGCGGACCGACCACGGCGCGGCGGTGGCCAACGCGGTGGCCCGGCTGGCGGCCGTCTCGGCGGTCCGCGAGGGCGGCCAGGGCCAGGTCCTGCCGTCGCCGGTGGCCGCCGCGGACGGCAGTTCGCTCGCCGCCACCCGCGCCTGGGCGCTGGCCCGGCTGGCCGAGCCGCTCACCCTGGCCGAGCTGGCCGCGCACGCGGGGGTGAGCGTACGCACCCTCAACCGCCGGTTCCAGGCCGAGACCGGCACCACGCCGCTCCAATGGCTACTCACCCAACGCGTCGAACAGGCCCGGGAGTTGCTGGAGTCGACCGATCTGGCGGTCGAGCGGGTCGCCGACCGGAGCGGCTTCGTCACGGCCGACTCGCTGCGCCGTCACCTGCTCCAGCGGATCGGCATGACGCCGCGCGCCTACCGTGCGCACTTCGCCCGGCCGCAACCGCGCTCGGGGCCGAACCCGCCCGTCCCCGAACGCAGTTGAGCGGCCAGTCCCGTCAGCCGCCGATCGCCGACATCGGGCGGGCCGGCCGGACGAAGTCCGCGTCGCCGATGGCGTGGCCGCGGCCCTTGCGGGCGATGGTGGCGCGCCATGCCTCCTCCACCCGGTCGTCGTCCGCGCCGCCGCGCAGCAGCGCGCGCAGGTCGGACTCCTCGGTGGCGAACAGGCAGTTGCGCAACTGGCCGTCGGCGGTGAGCCGGACCCGGTCGCAGCCGCCGCAGAACGGGCGGGTGACGGAGGCGATCACGCCCACCACCGCGTCCGTCCCGGCGATCCGCCACTCCTCCGACGGGGCGTTGCCCGCCCGGCCGGCCGGACGCAGGTCGAACCGCTCGCCGAGGCGCGCCAGGATCTCGTCCGCGGTGACCATCCGCGCGCGGTCCCAGGCGCCCTGGGCGTCCAGCGGCATCGACTCGATGAAGCGCATCCGGTAGCCGTGCCGGACGGCGAACTCGACCAGCTCGACCAGCTCGTCGTCGTTGACGCCGCGCACCGGCACCGCGTTGACCTTCACCGGGGCGAGCCCCGCCGCCCGGGCGGCGGCCAGCCCGGCCAGCACGTCGGCGATCCGGTCGCGGCGGGTGAGCGCGGCGTACCGCTCGGGACGCAGGGTGTCCAGGCTGACGTTGACCCGGTGCAGGCCGGCCGCGCGCAGCGCCTCGGCGGTCCGCGCCAGTCCGATGCCGTTGGTGGTGATCGCCACCTCCGCGCCGAGTTCGACGATCCGCCCGACCAGGGCGGGCAGGACGCGCCGCAGCAGTGGCTCGCCACCGGTGAGGCGCACCGTCGTGATGCCGAGCCGGCGGACGGCGATCCGTACCAGCCGGACCACCTCGTCGTCGCTCAGCACCTCCGCCCGGGGCAGCCAGTCCAGGCCCTCGGCGGGCATGCAGTAGGTGCAGCGCAGATTGCACCGGTCGGTCAGCGACACCCGCAGATCGGTGTGCACCCGCCCGAACCCGTCCGTCAACGGGCGCACCACCCCGTCCGGCCCGGCGGCCGCTCCCGGCGCGGTATTGCTCGACCCACTGTTCCTCGACGCGGTACTCATCCGCCCAGTACAGGGGCCCTGCGACGGCGGTACCAGCGGCCGAACCGCCGGGGCGCGGCCGACCGCCGCCGCCCCCACTTGTGCGATCGTCCAAGGACTCCCGGCCGAGGTGTCCGGCGGTGGCCCGGGTGGGCAGGCTGGGCGCATGGAACAGACGGACGGGGTCGCCGCCCTGGTGCTGGCGGCCGGGGGCGGGCGACGGCTGGGCGGACGACCGAAGGCGCTGCTGCCCTACCAGGGGCGGCCGCTGGTGGAGCACGCGGTGGCGGTGGTCCGGGCGGGCGGCTGCCGGGAGGTGACGGTGGTGCTGGGCGCGGACCGGGCGCGGGTCCGGTCGACGGCCCATCTGCCGGCCTGCCGGCTGGTGGCCAACCCGGACTGGGAGGGCGGCATGGGCTCCTCGCTGCGGGCCGGCCTGGCCGCGCTGCCCGCGCGGACCTCGGCGGCGCTGGTGATGCTGGTGGACACCCCGGGGGTTAGCCCGGCGGCGGTGGCCCGGCTGCTGGCCGCGCACCGGGCCGGGGCCGAACTGGCCGCCGCGACGTACGGGGGGCGGCGCGGGCACCCGGTGCTGATCGGGGTCCGGCACTTCGCCGAGGCGATGGAGGGCGCCCGGGGGGACGCCGGGGCACGGGCCCTGCTGGCGGCGCACGCCGACGAGCTCGTCCCGGTCGAGTGCGCCGACATCGCCGCCCCGGACGACCTGGACACCCCCGCCGACCTGGCCCGCTGGGGCGCCGGCTGACACCCGCGCCGCGCCGGACCGCCCGCGCGCGCCGCCGTCGGCCCCGGTCGGGGCGGGGCTCCGGGCGGGACTCCTGCCGGGACCTCGGGGCGGGACCTCCGGGTGGGGGGACGCCCCCTCCTCCTCACCGCCGAGAAATCGAGCGCACACCCCTGATTCCTCCCTGAGGATTGCCGCATTCCGCGCCGCGCCTCCCGGGTTTCGGGGAGCATGGGACACGTCACTCCACCCCCGATTCGAACGGACGGTGCCCGCGATGGCCGGACTGCCCGACGACTTCACCGGACCCGACCCGGCCGGGCGCGGCCCGGGGGCGGCGGGTGGCGCCAGGGCGATCCGCTGCCCCGCCTGCCGTCGGGAGCACCTCTACGAGCCGCCGTCGCTGCCGTGCCCGTGCGGCGCCTCGCTCAAGGTGCCGCTGCTGCGCGGCGGGGTGCCGGTGCAGGTGCGCTTCCGGTCCTGGGAGGACTCCTGGCTGAGCATGCGCTGCCCGCACTGCGGCCGCTCCGACCAGTGGCCGCAGCCCGAGTTCACCTGCAACTGCGGGGCCACCGTGCGCCTCCCGGTGGACCGGACGACCCGGCTGGGCGGCGGGGCAACCGCCGGACCGCTGGGGGCCGCCGCCGGACCGCGGGCCTCCCACCCCTACCCGGCGCGCCCGGCGCACTCGCTGGACGCACCGCCCGCCGCGGCACCGCCGACCACGGGGTCCGGCGCCCAGGCGGCGCAGTGGCGGCGGCGCGCGCCGTTCCGCCCGCACCCGGTGCGGACCTCGCAGGACGCGGTGTTCACCGCCGCCCGCTACCTGGAGTGGCTGGGCTTCGACGATCTGGAGCTGACGGAGGCCCAGGAGCGGGACGGGGTGACCCTGTTGGGCAGCCGGATGGTCGCCCAGGTGGACACCTGGACCGAGCCGGCGGACGTGAAGTCGGTCGAGTGCCTGTGGCTGCAGACCCTGCACGCGGAGGAGATGGCCGCCGCGATGTTCACTCTTGCGGGCTATTCCCACCAGGCCACGGTGCGCGGGGAACAGCTGCTGGTGGCCCTGTTCAGCCTGGATCTGGCCGGTGTGCCGCAGCCCGCGAACGGCGCCGCGGAGGCCCTGATGGAGACCGGCTGGACGTCCTGAGACCTCGTTCGGGCCCGGACCGGCGCCCGGACCGGCGTCCAGCGCCGGCACCCGGCACCCGGCACCGGCGCCCGGCAGCGCCGACCGCTGATCGTTTAGACGAAAACCCGCCCGCGCGCAACAACCTCCGCTCGTGATCTGGTGCACAAGCTCGCCCCCGTGTTGAATTGCCGCCACAGCGCGGGCCTGTGGCGTGTCATGCCACGGCTGGGGAGGGGCCCGCGTCCTGCTGGATGGCGCACACAAGGAGGTGGCGTTGTCGGAGCACGGATGGGGCCCGGGCAGCCCGAACGGGCGGGGGCGGGCGGCGCCTCCGGAACCGGGGGACACCGTATGGCGGCTGCGGTCCCGGGCGTGCTGGCGGGAGGCCGCCGAACTGCTGCGGCCGGCCGCCGAACGCGACCCGGCGGCGGCCCTGACCAGGGCCGAACTCCTGATCGAGCAGTGCCTGTTCACCGCCGCCCACTGGAGCCAGGCCGAGCAGGCGCTACGACTGGCCGAGGCGATCGCGGCGACCACCGAACAGCGCGCGGCGGCGGCCTGCGCCCGAGGATTCCTGGCGTACGTGGCCAGCGTGCTCGGCGCCCGCGACCGGCTCGACGAGGCGCAGGCCGCACTCGGCCGCACCTCGGCGCTGTTACCGCCGGACGCCCCGGGCCGGCCACTGCTGGACTTCCGCCGGGGGCTGGTCGCGGAGAACCTGCTCCGCGACCCGACGGCGGCCTGGATCGCCTACCGCCGGGCCCACGAGGGCGCGGGCGAGCGCGGCGACGAACTGCTCCGCTCGTCGACCTGGCGTCACCTGGCCGCGCTGGCGCTCGCCGCCGGGGACCACGAGCGGGCCCGAGAGGGCTTCGACGCCTCGCTGCGGCTGCGCGAGCAACTCGGCTTCACGGTGGGGGTGGCACCCGCGCTGGCGGCGCTCGCCGAGGTGTCCGAACCGGACGAGGCGGTCCGGCTGCGGGCGGAGGCGACCCGGCTGGTGCAGGCCCTCGGGGGCGTACCGGTCTGGCTCGCGCGCCAGTTGGGCGTGGGGCGTGCGCCGGGCGCTCCCCCGGACGGACGTATGGAGAGGCGAACCCAGGGGCCGATCAGCTAAGGTGAGGCTAACCTGGCCGGGTCGAGCAGTGCCCCGGCCAGGTTCGCCTTGCCGTTCCCGGGCTCCGCCAGGCCTCGGCCGGCCGGGTCCGGACGGACGGCGCAGCGGCGCCGCGGCGCGCCGCGCCACCGAGCGCGCCGGCGGCGGGCGGGCAGGCCCTCGCCCGGGCGCGGACCGGACGGTCCGGCGCGGCCCGGTCGACCCGATGGGCCCCACCATGAGCGCGAGCAGCACCCGGCCCACCCCCGCACCGACGGCCCCCGGCCGGACCGGCCCCGCCGCAGACGCCGACGCCGACGCCCACGGACCCTCCTGGCCCGCCCGAACGACCGCCGCGACCGCCGTGGCCGGGCCGACCTCCTACCGGCGGCTCAGGGAGGTGCTCCCCGCCCTCCGGGTGCACTGCGCCCCGCCGCGCAGTGGGCGGGGGTGGCTCGCGGGAGCGGACCTGGTGACCCGGCCCGCGGCGCTGCGCGAACTGATCGGGTACGACGCCCGGCAGGGGCTGGCGCGCTACGGGCAGCCGCTGCGCCCGGACGTCGCGGCGGGCATCGGGCTGCACCGGTTCGTCTGGCCGGTCTCGCTGCTGTTCACCCTGCCGTGGTTCCTGGAGCGCCGGGTGCCGCTGCTGGGGCCCGGCGACATCTCGGTCCGCCGCCGCACCGGTGAACTGACGGTCCGCCCGGGCGCCTTCGTCGGCCTCCCCGACGACCCGGCGGCCACCGCCCCACCCGCCGTACTACCGGCCGGCCCGCCGCCGTACGGCGCCCGGACGGTGCCCGACGAGGCGGCGCTGGCCGCCGAACTCCGGGCGGCGCTGGCGGACTTCCTGACCCCGGTGCTGGCCGCCTTCCGCCCCGAGGCGCGACGCGGCCCGCGCACCCTCTGGGCGATGGCCACCGACGCGGTGGTCGAGGGCCTCTGGTACGTCGGCGGCCTGCTCGGCGAGGAGGAGCGCGCCCGGAGGGAGCTCGCCGCGCTCTTCGCGCCCGGCGCGGCCGGGGCGTCCGGCTCCCCGGACCCGCGGGCCGCCCGCCCGGCGCCGGAGTGCGCGCCCTTCACGCCGGGCGCCGGCTTCACCGCCCCCGCGTCCGGCATCCCGGGACGCTCCGACCGGTGCCGGGCCAGCTGCTGCCTCGTTTACACCGCCCGGGCCGAGGCGATCTGCGCCGGCTGTCCGCGCGTCATGCGGAGTTGACGGAGGTTGACGCCGGTGCGGTCGCCCGTCGGGTCACGACCCCGGTATTTCGGGGAATTCCCCACCCGTATCAATAAGACAATGCGACTTATCCCCCGCCAGAAATCCCTCTCGTCAGCGCATTGACAGCGAATCAGCCATTCTCCGGCCGAGCATCAGTCATGATGGTCCCCGCCATCACGACGCAGGAATTGCGACGCAGGAAAGCGAGGCTGGTGCAGGCGATGAAATTGTCCGACATACCGCTCGGTTGGGCCGTCACCGGCGTTGCGGCGCTGCTGGTCAGCGCGCTCCTGGTGGCCCTGGCCCGGAGTCGGGGATCCGCCGGCGGGACGGCCGCGGATTCCTGGGAGCGATCCGAGGAACGGCGCCGCCGCAAGGAGTCCCTGTACGGCGGGGCCTCCTACACCCTGCTGTTCTGCTGCGCGGCGGTCGCCGCCGCGCTCTCCTTCCACGGTCTGGTCGGGTTCGGGGTGCAGAACCTCAACCTGTCCGGCGGCTGGGAGTACCTGGTGCCGTTCGGCCTGGACGGGGCGGCGATGTTCTGCTCCGTGCTCGCCGTCCGCGAGGCCAGCCACGGCGACGCCGCCCTCGGCTCCCGGCTGCTGGTCTGGCTGTTCGCCGGCGCCTCGGCCTGGTTCAACTGGGTGCACGCCCCGCGCGGTTTCGGCCACGCCGGCGCACCGCAGTTCTTCGCGGGGATGTCGCTCTCGGCCGCCGTGCTGTTCGACCGGGCGCTCAAGCAGACCCGCCGGGCCGCACTGCGCGAGCAGGGGCTGGTCCCCCGCCCGCTGCCGCAGATCCGGATCGTCCGCTGGATGCGCGCCCCGCGCGAGACCTACGCGGCCTGGTCCCTGATGCTGCTGGAGGGCGTGCGGAGCCTGGACGAGGCGGTCGACGAGGTCCGCGAGGACAAGCGCGAGAAGACCCTGGAGAAGGAGCGCCGCAAGCTCGCGGGGCGCCGCGAGCGGGCCGAGATCCGGGCCATCAACCGCACCAACAGCGCCTGGCGCCCACGCGGCGGGTCCGCGACGGCCGCCCGGCAGCTGGAGTCCGGCCCGGAGTCCGCCATAGCCGGCGGCCCCGGCGGTCCCGGCGGCGGACCGGACCGGGCCGCCGTCGAGCCGCCCGCGCGGGCCGAGGCCGTGGAGGGAGCGGTGGCGCCGCCCGGCCTGCCGGCCCGCCCCGAGCGGCGCACCATCGACCTCACCCTCGACGACGACACCGTCACCCTGCCCCGGCTGGACTCGCTGGAGCGCAAGCTGAAGGACCTGGAGCAGCAGTTCGGCTAGGTCCCGGCACCCGCTGGGGCGCGCCGCTCGGGCGGCGCGCCCCGGTCACTCCGCCGGCGTCACGGTGAGCTCGAACCACATCCGCTTGCCCGACCCCCGGGGCTCCACGCCCCAGCCGTCGGCCAGCGCCTCGACCAGCATCAGCCCGCGCCCGGAGGAGGCCTGCTCCCCCGGTGTGCGGCGGGTCGGCCAGAGGTCCGACTCGTCCTCCACCTCGACCCGCAGCCGCGCCCGGCCGCCGTCCGCGGCCGGCTCCCGGTAGAGCCGGGCGGTGAACATCGCGTCCCGGTCGGTGTGCCGGATGGCGTTGGTGACCAGCTCGGAGGAGAGCAGCTCGGCGGTGTCGATCAGCTCCGCCACGCCCCAGCGGCGCAACGCGTCGCGCAGTTCCGCGCGGACCTCGGCGATCCGGGCGAGGTCGGCCTGGCCGATCCGGCGGCGCAGCTGCTGGGCGGCCAGGCCGCCCTCGGGGCCGTCCCAGCGCAGCACCAGCAGCGCTATGTCGTCCTCGCGCTCGCTGGAGTCGGCGGCCTGCGAGGCGATCCGGTCGGCGAGGTCCTCCAGCGGGTCGCGGCCGGTCCGCGCGGCGTCCGCGAGCGGTTCGGCGAGCACCGCGGTGAGCCGGGCGATGCCCTCGTCGAGGTCCATGCCGCGGGCCTCGACCAGTCCGTCGGTGCAGAGCAGCACCGTCTCGCCCGGGTCCAGGCTGAACCGGGTGACCCGGTACTCCTCGTCGGGGGCGATGCCGAGCGGCAGCCCGCCGGCGACCGGGACGGTGGCGGCGGTGCCGTCGGCGCGCCGGACCACCGGGTCGAGGTGGCCGGCCCGGACGGCGTAGACCACGCCGTAGTCGACGTTGACCTCGGCGTAGGTGCAGGTGGCGAAGTGGTCGGTGTCCAGGTCGGCGAGGAAGCGGGAGGCCCGGGCCATCACCGCGGCGGGCGGGTGGCCCTCGGCGGCGTAGGCGCGCAGGGCGATCCGCAGCTGGCCCATGATGCCGGCGGCGTGCACGTCGTGGCCCTGGACGTCGCCGATCACCAGTCCGACGTGACCGCCGGGCAGCGGCACCACGTCGTACCAGTCGCCGCCGATCTGCAGGCCGGAGCCGGCCGCCAGGTACCGGACGGCGGTGGTGACCCCGGGCACGGACGGCACGGTGCGCGGCAGCATGACGCGCTGCAGGCCGGCCGCCAGCTCGTGCTCGGCGTCGTGCAGCCGGGCCCGGGCCAGGGACTGCGCGACCAGGCCGCCGAGGGTGGAGAGCAGGGTGCGCTCGTCGGCGTCGAGCTCGCGGTCGTCGTCGAAGCTGACCACGCAGACGCCGATCGCCCGGCCGCTGGCGACCAGCGGCAGGAACGCCCAGGAGCTGCGGGTGGTGCGGCGGGCCTGCTCCCAGACGTCCGGGTAGCGCTCGCGGTACTCCTCGCGGCTGGCGCAGAACACCGGGGCGCGGCCCCGCAGCGCCTCGGCGGCGGGGTGGGTCGGCGGCAGCACCGAGCGGTCGTAGCCGGCCAGCTCCTCGGGCCGGTAGCCGGAGGCGCCGAGGACCTGCACCCGGCCGGCCTCGAAGGAGGCCAGCACCAGGCCGTCCGGCGGCAGGCCGGGCAGCGGCAGCTCGGTGAAGACCCGGGCGACGTCGCGCACGGTGACCGCCTCGGAGAGCGCCCGGGCGGCCTCCTTGATGAAGCGGGAGCGTTCCTCGCGCAGCAGGGCGAGCCGGTCGGCGCGGTCGCGTTTGTGCAGCTCGACGGTGGCGTCCCAGACGAAGCCGACCATCCGGGAGGCCCGGCCGAAGGCGTCGGCGAGGACCCGGCCGCGGAACCGGACGGCGCGCATCGCGCCGGTCGGGCCGACCGTCCGGTAGTAGGCGCCGCACTGGCCCAGCTCGGAGACGGCGCGCTCGACCCGGCGGCGCACCACGGGGGCGTCCTCGGGGTGGAGCAGGGCCAGGAAGGAGGCGGAGGAGCGGTCGAAGCGGCCCTTCTCGACGGCGTCCAGGCCGACGATGGTGCAGGCGCGCAGGTCGCCCTCCAGGACGTCGCGGCGGATGTCCCAGTCGAAGGAGCCGATGCCGTTGGCCGCCATCGCGGGCTCCAGCCAGTCCGGCGTGGAGTCGCTCGTGGCGAGCGGCAGCCCGCCGGAGAGCATCGGCGCGAGCCGGCCGGCCGCGAGGCCGGGCGCGGTGCGCAGGGCGTGCCGTCGGGCCGCCTGCGCGGGGGGCCGGGCCCGCCCCGAGCTGGTCGTGGGCGGACCGGACGGGAGGGCCGGCCCCGGTGACTCGGGCTCTGTGGGCATGCTGCTCCTGCCGGTGCCGTGGCGGACCGCGCCGACCGTCCGGACGGGCCGCGTGGCGGTGTGATGGGTGGTGCTCGACGGTCGCGCGCCGACGGGCGGTCATCGGTCGAGATGGTCGGACTTTCCCGCCGCTTCTCGCACGTGGGCACACATTCCCACCATCCTGGCCAATGTTCGGCCGAGCGGCAATGGCAACGGGCCGTAAATCTTGGCGCCGGCCTTCACTTAACGGCATCGTTCGGCGGCGAACAGTGCTCGTGTGACAATCGGCGGCCGATTGGGCGCGGCCTGGGACGGGTTCGAGGACGGAACGGGGTCGGGGAGGGCGGCGTGTCGGGTCAGAGCTCGGCGACGGCCAGTTCGAACCAGGTGACCTTGCCGTCACCGCGCAGCTGCACACCCCAGGAGTCGGCGAGTGCCTCGACCAGCAGCAGCCCGCGGCCGGAGGTGGCGTACTCCGCGTCCGGCTCACGGCGGCGGGCGGGGAGCCCGGCCTCACCGTCCTGGACCTCGATCCGCAGCCGCTGGTCACCGGTGAGCACCGCGTCGAACACCGCGCCCTGACCGGTGTGCTGCAGCGCGTTGGTGACCAGCTCGGAGGTGAGCAGCTCGGCCGTGTCGGCCAGCTCGGGCACGCCCCAGTGGCCGAGCGCGGCGCGCAGCCGACGGCGGACCGCGCCGACGGCGACCAGGTCGGCGGCCTCCAGTGCCAGGTGGAGCCGGCGGTTCAGCGCGCACCCCGGCGCCGGTACGCCCGGCCGGGTGACGCCCGCCGCGCCCGCGGTGCCCGAGGCCCCCGCCGGAGCACCCTGGCCGGATCCGGTGACCCGGAAGGCACCCCCCGAACTCGTCCGCTGCCGCGGGAATCGCGACTGACCGTCCATCACCACTGCCCCCGCCTCCGCTCCGGGCCGCCGATCCGGATCCCCCCGCCGGTCGGTCGGCCCCCTGGTTCTGACCAATCATCGTCATGCCCACCTTTCGGCATTTGGAACAGTGCACGGGCGATCACCTGGGGTGAAAGGGGCACGGGGCGGTTCGCGTGATCCAACTACCCCCGCCGGACAGGTTTGCGAAGCGTAGGGGTGACTTTCGAGCCCGGGGCCCTCACTCCCGGGGCTCCCAAGGGGCCGAGTAAGCGGGCGAGTGGGCGAGTCCGGTGTGCCGAACGGCGCGCGAGCGGCAAGGCTGGACAGGGCGGGCGACTCCGGGTTCAATGACCCGAGACGTTTGAACACCGTTCTAAATAGCCCTCTCCTTCTCCTTCTCCCTCCCCCGGCGACCGCGAGCGAGGAACCGTGCGACTGACCCCCACCGAGCGGGACCGGCTGCTGATCTTCACAGCAGCCGAGCTGGCCCGCGCCCGCCGCGCCCGGGGCGTCCGCCTCAACATCCCCGAGGCGACCGCGCTCATCGCCGACACCGTCTGCGAGGCCGCCCGGGACGGCCGGCGCCTCGCCGAGGCCATCGAGGCCGGCCGCTCCGTACTCACCGCGGACGACGTGCTGCCCGGCGTGGCGGACGTGGTCACCGTGGTCCAGGTCGAGGCGGTCTTCGACGACGGCACCCGCCTGGCCGTGGTCAACGACCCCTTCAAGGGCGCCGGCTCGCTCGGCGACGAGGCCCCCGGCGGCGCGCTGCTCGGCGACGGCGCCGGCTACGACCCGGTCGAGGAGACGGTCGTCCTGCCCGTCCACAACACCGCGGGCGTGCCGATCTCGGTCACCTCGCACTTCCACTTCTTCGAGTCCAACCCGCGGCTCGCCTTCGACCGCGCCGCCGCCTACGGCACCCACCTCGCGGTGCCCGCCGGCTCCTCGGTGCGCTTCGACCCCGGCTCCACCGTCGAGGTCGGCCTCGTCCCGATCGGCGGCGCACGCGTCGCGATCGGCTTCGCCGGCCTGGTGGACGGCCCGCTCGACGCCCCCGGCGCCAAGGAGGCCGCCCTGGCCAAGGCCCGCGCCACCGGCTACCTCACCACCTTCGACGACGCGGAGGTCGAGTCGTGACGTCCATCACCCCCCACGACTACATCTCCGTGCACGGCCCGCGCGCCGGGGACCGGATCCGGCTCGGCGACTCCGGGCTGATCGTCCGGGTCGAGTCCGACGCGCAGGCCCCGGGCGACGAGTTCCTGGCCGGCTTCGGCAAGACCGCCCGCGACGGCCTGCACCTCAAGCCCGCCGCCGTCCGCGACACCTGCGACGTGGTGATCAGCAACGTCCTGGTGATCGACGCCGTCCAGGGCATCCGCAAGACCTCGATCGGCCTCATCGGCGGCCGGATCACCTCGATCGGCCGGGCCGGCAACCCCGACACCCTGGACGGCGTGGACGTCGTGGTCGGCACCGGCACCACGATCGTCTCCGGCGAGGGCATGATCGCCACCGCCGGCGCCATCGACACCCACGTCCACCTGCTCTCGCCGCGGATCATGGAGGCCTCGCTCGCCTCCGGCGTCACCACGATCATCGGCCAGGAGTTCGGCCCGGTCTGGGGCGTCGGTGTCAACTCCCCCTGGGCCCTGCGGCACGCCTTCAACGCCTTCGACGCCTGGCCGGTCAACATCGGCTTCCTCGGCCGCGGCTCCTCCTCCGACGAGGCCCCGCTGATCGAGGCCCTCGCCGAGGGCGGCGCCTCCGGCTTCAAGGTGCACGAGGACATGGGCGCCCACACCCGCGCCCTGGACACCGCGCTGCGCGTCGCCGAGGAGTACGACGTCCAGGTCGCCCTGCACACCGACGGCCTCAACGAGTGCCTGTCCGTCGAGGACACCCTCAAGGTGCTGGAGGGCCGGACCATCCACGCCTTCCACATCGAGGGCTGCGGCGGCGGCCACGTGCCCAACGTGCTGAAGATGGCGGGCGTGCCGAACGTCATCGGCTCCTCCACCAACCCCACCCTGCCGTTCGGACGGGACGCGCTCGGCGAGCACTTCGGCATGATCGTCTCCGCGCACGACCTCAAGGTCGACCTGCCCGGCGACGCCGCCATGGCCCGCGACCGCATCCGCGCCGGCACGATGGGCGCCGAGGACGTGCTGCACGACCTGGGCGTCATCGGCATCACCTCCTCCGACGCCCAGGGCATGGGCCGGGCCGGCGAGACGGTGCGCCGCACCTTCGCCATGGCCGGCAAGATGAAGGCCGAACTCGGCCCGCTGGACGGTCCAGAAGGATCGGGCACCGTCGGGACCACCGAGAGCGGCGACGACAACGAGCGCGTGCTGCGCTACATCGCCAAGCTCACCATCAACCCGGCCATCGCCCACGGCCTCGCACACGAGGTCGGCTCGATCGAGATCGGCAAGCTCGCCGACATCGTGCTGTGGCGGCCCGACCACTTCGGCGCCAAACCGCAGCTCGTCCTCAAGTCCGGCTTCCCCGCCTACGGCGTGGTCGGCGACCCCAACGCCTCCACCGACCGCTGCGAACCCCTCGTGCTGGGCCCGCAGTTCGGCGCGCACGGCGCCACCGCCGCCGACATCTCGGTCGCCTTCGTCGCCCAGGCCGCCGCCGACGGCGCCTACCTCGACCGCCCCGCCGACGGCCTGCCCACCCGGCGCCGGCGCGTCGGCGTCCGGAACACCCGCGGCATCGGCCCGCGCGACATGGTGCGCAACGCCCGGATCGGCCGCGTCGAGGTCACCGAGACCGGCCTGGTCTCGCTCGACGGCGCCCCGCTGCGCTCCGAACCGGCCGACAGCGTCTCGCTCAGCCGCCTCTACTTCCTCTGACCGCCGCCCACACCGCCCGCCGCCCCCACGCCCGCCGCCCCGCGACCCCCGCCCCACCGAAGGACCTCACGATGACCAGCCCCACGCCCGCCTCGCTCGGCTACCGGATGCCCGCCGAGTGGCACCCGCACGACCGCACCTGGATGGCCTTCCCGACCGACAACCCGACCTTCGACACGCCCGAGCACCTGCACGCGGCGCGCGAGGCCTGGGCGAACGTCGCGAACACCGTCGTCCGGTACGAGCCGGTCACCCTGGTCGTGAACACCGGCGAGACCGCCGAGGCCCGCAAGTACGTCGCCGAGGAGGTCGAGATCGTCGAGCGCCCGCTCAACGACGCCTGGATGCGCGACATCGGCCCGTCCTTCCTGATCGACGGCGAGGGCGGCCTCGCCGCCACCGACTGGATCTTCAACGGCTGGGGTGCCCAGGGCTGGGCCCGCTGGGACAAGGACCAGCACATCGCCGAGCACATCAGCGAGCTGACCGAGGTCCGGCGGTTCGCCTCGAAGCTCATCAACGAGGGCGGCGGCATCCACGTCGACGGCGAGGGCACCGTGCTCGTCACCGACACCGTCCAGCTCGGCGAGGGCCGCAACGCCGACTGGACCCGCGAGGAGGTCGAGGCCGAGCTGCACGCCTTCCTCGGCACCACCAAGGCGATCTGGCTGCCGCGCGGACTCACCCGCGACTACGACGAGTTCGGCACCCGCGGCCACATCGACATCGTCGCCTCCTTCGTCCGCCCCGGCGTCGTCCTCGCCCACGTCCAGCCGGACCCGGCCCACCCCGACCACGCGGTCTGCCAGGAGCTGGTGGCGATCCTGAAGGCCTCCACCGACGCGCGCGGCCGGCAGCTGGAGGTCGTCGAACTGCCCGCCCCCACCGTCCTGCTGGACGAGGAGGGCGAGCCGGTCGACTACTCGTACATCAACCACTACGTCGCCAACGGCGCCGTGGTGCTGTGCGCCTTCGACGACCCGCGCGACCAGCAGGCCGCCGCCGTCCTCGCCGAGGCCTACCCCGGCCGCACGGTCGAACTCGTCGACGCCCGCGAGATCTTCGCCAACGGCGGCGGCATCCACTGCATCACCCAGCAGCAGCCGAAGGCCTGAACCGGCCTGACGCTACCGGTGGTACCTCCCCAGGTCGTCGGTGGTGAGTCCGTGGGAGCTGTGCATCGCGATCGAGCTGTAGGAGGAGCGGAGGGCCCGGGCCTGGGCCAGCCGCTCCTGCTCGGCCAGCACGCCGTCCAGGTTCTCGGTCGGGCCGCTGCGGCGCCGGTGCAGATGGACCGCGAGCCCGGCCACCACGACCAGCAGGCCGGCGAACAGGGCGATCAGGGTGGCCATGGCCACCTCCTCGGGTCGAGGACGTTCTGCATCGTACGTACCCGTAGGAGTGAGAGCTCGAACCGGCCGACGTCCCCCTCCGTGGTCCGCCGGGCACGGCCAGTATCGTGAAGCCCCCTGAAACCCCCGGAGGAGCAGCACCGATGGCCGACGCCCGCCCGCGCCGACCGGCCCGCCCGCGCGAGGAGGTCTTCGCCACCGCGCGCGCCGCGATCGCCGAGCACGGGCTCGGCCGGCTCACCATGGCCGGCCTCGGCAAACAGCTCCAGATGAGCGCCGGCCACCTGCTCTACTACTTCGGCAGCAAGGACCAGCTGCTGCTGGAGACCCTCCGCTGGAGCGAGGAGCAGCTCGGCGCCCGCCGCCGGGAGATGCTCGCCGACGGCGGCCGCGACGCCCGGCAGCGGCTCGACGACTACACCGCGCTCTACCTGCCGGAGGGCCCGGGGGACCCGCGCTGGATCCTCTGGGTCGAGGTGTGGGGCCGCTCCCCCGCCAGCGAGGAGCTCCGGCAGGGGCAGCTGGAGATCGAGGCGCCCTGGCAGGCCGACCTGGTCGCCCTGATCGAGGAGGGCACCGCCGCCGCCCGCTTCGCCCCCGGGGACGCCGCCGAACGCGCCAGCCAGATCCGCGCCCTGCTCGACGGCCTCGCCGTCCCCCTCGCCCTGGGCCTGCCCGGCGCCGACCTCCTCCGCGCGCAGCACCTCGCCGCCACCGCCTGCACCGCCCTGCTCGGCCCCGCCGGGGCGTGACCGGACCCGCCCGGGGCCGGACGTACTCCCGGGCTGGTCACTCGGTCCAGATCGCGGCGGCGGTGCGGTCGTCGGTGTAGCCCTTGGCGCGGACCTGGACCTGGCGGAGGAAGTCGACGGTGCCCGGCGGGTGCGGGTGCGCCCAGTGCGAGGCCAGGAAGTGCGCGACGGCGGGCTCGTCGGCGATCGGGCGGGCCAGACCCGGGGTGCAGAGCAGCAGGATGTCGCCCGGGGTCGCCGGGACCATCCGGAAGCGGAACGGGCGCGGGCCCGGCGCCGGGGCCTCGGGCACCGGCGGCTGACCCTCGGGGTGGTGCAACAGCCGGGCCGCGTACGCGTCGATCCAGTGGCCGGAGCGCAGCAGGTAGAGCCCGCCCGGGCCGACGCCGAACGCCGCCCGGTAGCCGGCCGCCGGATCGAGCGAGGCCAGCAGGCAGTGCAGCGAGGCGGGCGACGGCTCGCCCTCACCGTCGGGCTCGTCAGCCGGCCCGCCGACGGTTCCGCCGTCCGGGACCAGGGCGCGGAGCGGGGCGACGGCGCTCAGCGCGAGCCGCTGGAGGCCGTAGCGGAGCCGGTCGCGGGCGCCGTCGCGCAGATCGGCGGACAGGCCCTCGCGGCTGCGACCGACCGCACCGGCCAGCTGGCGGCAGGCCTCGGCGGTCGCGGTGGCGACCTCCTCGGCGACCGGTCCGGCGTGGTCGAGCCCCCCGAGCACCGCGAGCAGCAGCCCGTCCGCGCCCTCGCCGAAGCGGGTGACCAGCAGTGAGTCCCGCCGGGGTTCGCCCCGGTAGCGGGCGGAGTCGCCGCGGACGGAGACCGCCCGCAGCGTGGTGGCGGCGTACTGGGCGCCCTCCAGCACGGTGTCGGCGACGACGCCGCCCAGCGCGCCGGGGTCGGCCTCGGGGAGGGCGGTCGGCTCGGGGCCGTAGGTGGGCGGGCGTTCGCCGACGTGCGGCACGACGGGCGCGGTCGCGGCCCGCCCGGGGCGGGGGTTGGGGCGCGGCGCGGGCGGTTCCACGGCGACGACCGGTTCGGGATCCGGTTCGGGCGCGGGGGCGGGCTCGCGGTCCGGCTCGGGGACGACGGCTTCCGTGGCGGCCGGCTCCGGTTCGGCTGCGGGCGCGGGTTCCGGCTCCGGTTCCGGCTCCGGTTCCAGGGCCGGGGCCGAGGCGGTCTCGGGTGCGGGCTTGGGCCGGGGCTCGGGCACCCGGGGGGCCGGCTCAGTGGCCCGGTCGGTCGGCGGGTCCGTCGCCTCCGGCAGCTCGACCAGGGCCGCGGGCCCGGCCGCCCAGGCGGGGGCGGGGAAGCGGCGGGTGTCGTCGGCGGTCGGAACGTCCTCGACGGGGACGGCATCCGCCGGGACGTCGGCGGCCTGGACGTCGGCGGCCAGACCGGCCTGCTCGGCCGGGCGCCGAGGGGTGATCACGCCGACCGCGGTGTCGAACCAGTCATCGATGCTGTCCCGCTCCAGCACCCCTTCGTCGGCCTCCGCCGTCCCCTCGACCGTCTCGGCCTCCGCCGCCGCCCCGGCCTCCCCGGATGCGCTCCGCTGCTGCCCGATGAGTCCGGCCGCGGTGTCGAACCAGTCGTCGACGCTGCCCTCCCCCGGTCTCGCGTCCGGGGTGTCGGGGAGGGTGCCGGCCGGGCCCGCGTAGACCGTGTCCCACCAGCCGTCGTCCGGCCGGGGCTGCTGCGCGGGTGCACCCTGCTTGGTCATCTGGCGGCTCCTGGTCGCTGCTGCTCGTTGCTCGCTGCTTCTGGCGCCGCCCCCGGGCGGGCCGGGCTCGACGTCATTGTCCCCAAGTGCAACGACGCTGTCCGGCTTTCGGCGACAACCACGCACAGATCGGCCGATACCGATCACCCGGTTTGACGCCCGTTTCGCTTCCGTTCCTCCCGCAGTCGGCCGAACCGCCCGGACCAGGGCGTTTCCGGCGTATTCCGGCGGCTCCGGGCTCGAAAATGGGAGCCGAGGAGGGGGATCGCTTCACTCGTTCGGCTGATTAAATGTCCGCATGACCGCGTCGGCCCCCAGCACACCTCGACCGGGGAGGGCCGTTCCCGTGGTCCGCCCGGTGGGCGCGCTGTGGGTTCTGCTGCTGGTCGGGCTGCTGACCTCGCTCCCGTGCGCGGCGCACGCCCAGGCGGCCACGGCCGAGCGACCAGGGCTCCCGGTGGCCGTCCCGGCCGATCCCCCGCTGGGCCCGCCGACCGGACTCGTCACCGCTGTCGCCGCTGTCACCGCGTTCACCGCCTTCACGGCCGGCCCCGCCACCGGGCCCGCGGCCGACGCCCCCGCGCAACTCCCCGGCACCGCCACCACCGGTCCGGCCACCGCGCCGCAGACCCTCGGCGACCGGATCCGCTCGGAGAGCCACCGGCACTGGACGTGGTGCTCGGTCGACGGCGACCCGCCGCACCAGAACAACGGCTGCTCCGGCCACCCGTACGGCGCCCAGGACGGCCAGCTCCCCAACCCGCCGCCGCACCCGCAACCCGCCGCGGCGCCCCGGCCGGAGACGCCCGAGGCGCTGCCCCGGGTGGTGCCCGCCGGGCTGCTGGTCGGGCCGCACCCCGCACCCGACCTGCACGCACTCCAAGTCCACCGGTCCTGAGCGGAACCCGCCGCCGGCCCCGGCCCTCCCCGTCGCCCCGAGCGCCGGGCGGGGCCGGACCGGTGGATCCGCCCCTCCCACCCCTCTTCAGACCGCCGCGCCCGATGCGCGGCGGGGACAAGGACACCGCATGGGTTCCGCCTCCAAGCAGTCGAACAAGGCGCAGGGCAACAAGCCGAACGCCAAGCAGGCGAGCAACGACCGCCGCGCCCGGATCGCCGAGCTGCGCGCCGCCGAGCAGCGCCGCGACCGCCGCAACAAGATCCTCGCGAGCTCGATCGCGGGCGTCCTGGTGATCGCCGCGATAGCCACCGGCACCTGGATCGTGGTCGACGCCAACAACGACAAGAAGGCCAAGGAGGCCGCGGCCGCCGCCCCGATCGACGGCGTCCAGACCTTCGGCGACCTGTCCCGCAACCACGTCAAGGAGAAGGTCACCTACCCGCAGACCCCGCCGGTCGGCGGTGACCACAACGCGGTCTGGCTGGACTGCATGGGCACCGTCTACGACAAGCCGGTCGAGAACGAGCGCGCCGTCCACTCGCTGGAGCACGGCGCGGTCTGGGTGACGTACAACGGCAAGGCCACCCCCGAGGACGTCAAGGCGCTCTCGGACAAGGTGAAGGCCACCCCGTACTCGCTGATGAGCCCGTACCCGGACGAGAAGGGCACCATCACCCTGAGCGCCTGGTCGACCCAGCTCGTCGTGGACAGCGCCAGCGACCCCCGGGTGAACGAGTTCTTCACCAAGTACGTCCAGGGCAAGCAGACCCAGGAGCCCGGCGCCTCCTGCTCGATGGGGGCGATGTGACCGCCGCCGAGGGGGACGACCGCGCGTTCGAGGACGCGGAGGACGCCGCCCCGGCGGCCTCGCGCCGGCGGATCTGGTGGCCGGCCGCGCTGGCCGCCGCGCTCGCCCTCGCCCTCGGCGTGCCGGCCCTGGTGGCCGGCGGCACGGCGGCCTCCGGCACCTCCTCGGTCGCGGCGCCGGCCGACGACTCCCCGGAGGCCGGGTTCGCCCGTGACATGGCGACCCACCACCAGCAGGCGGTGGACCTGTCGTTCATCGTCCGCGACCGGACCTCGGACGAGCCCACCCGCACGCTGGCCTTCGACATCATCAACACCCAGGCCAACCAGCGCGGCATGATGATGGGCTGGCTGGACCAGTGGGGGCTCACCCAGCACTCCCCGGCCAAGCCGATGGCCTGGATGGCGATGGGCGGTCACGGGCACGGCGCCGACTACCAGGCGCACGACGGCTCGCTGATGCCCGGGATGGCCACCAACACCCAGCTCGCCAAGCTCCGTTCACTGAGCGGGCGGGACGCCGAGGTGTACTACCTCCAGCTGATGCTGGAGCACCACAAGGGCGGGGTGGAGATGGCCCAGGGCTATGTCGACCTGGCGCGCAACGAGTCGGAGAAGCGGCTCGCGCAGTCGATGGTGGTCGGCCAGACCTCGGAGATCGAGCTGATCACCGACATGCTCAAGGAGCGCGGCGCCGCCCCGGGCGTGCCCGCCTCCTGAGGCGCGCACCCGAGCATCACACAGCACGGCACGGCCGGGGCGGTGGACGGCACTCCCGTCCACCGCCCCGGCCGTTGTCGTCCCGGCTCTTGCCCTCGCCGCCCTTGTCGTCCCGGCCGTCGCCGCCTCAGCGCCGCCGTACCGGCCGGGCGAGCAGCACCGCGAGCCCGGCGACGGCGGCGAGCGCCAGCAGCACCGACCGACCGCCCAGCACCGGACCGGCCAGGTGGACGCCGAGCACCGGCAGCGCGGTGCCGAGCGCCGTACCGAGGCTGCGGGCCATGTTGACCATGCCGCCGCCCACCGCCGAGCACTCCGCCGGGATCGCCCGCATCACCAGCGCGTTGTTGGCCGGCAGCAGCAGGCCGAGCCCGCCGCCGGCCACCAGCAGCGGGCCGGCCAGCAGCGGGGCGGGCGCGCCCAGGGCGGGCAGCAGCGCGCAGCCGAGCAGTCCGGCCCCGGCCAGGGCCGCGCCCGCGCGGCAGCGGGCGACGTCCGACCAGCCGCGCGGCAGCAGCGCGCCGCCCGCCGTCGCGGCCACCGCGAACGCGGCCGGCAGCAGGGTGATCACCAGTCCGGAGCGCGCGGTCGACAGGCCCGCCTCGGCGAGCAGCACCGGGCCGAGCACCAGCGGGCAGAACAGCAGCAGGTAGCCGATCAGCGAGACGGCGAGGCCGGGGCGGACGCCGGGGGTGTTGACCAGTCCGGGGGCGAGGATCGGCCGGGTGGCGCGGCGCTCCTGGCGGACCAGCCCGAGCGCGCACAGGACGGTGGCGACCAGCAGCCCGCCGACCGCCCAGCCGGGCAGCGGCAGGCCGGAGGCGGCGGAGAGGGCGAGCAGCAGCGCGGTGGTGGAGCCGGCGAGCAGCAGCAGACCGGCCAGGTCGAAGCGCCCGCCGTCCTCGTCGGGCCGCGCGGCCCGGCCAGGGTCCGCCCGGGGATCCTCGGCGCGGGTCCGGGGCAGCAGGAACCGCCCCGCCACGATGCCCAGCACGGCGACCGGCACGTTGATCCAGAACACCCAGCGCCAGGAGGCGTGCTCCACCAGCAGCCCGCCGAGGCTGGGCCCGAGCGCCAGGCCGAGGCCCTGGGCGGCGGCCTGCACGCCGAGCGCCCGGCGCATCGCGTGCTCGGGGACGCCGCGGGCGACCAGGGCGACGCTGTTGGCCTGCATCATCGCGCCGCCGACGGCCTGGACCGCCCGGCAGGCGACCAGGGTGCCGAGGCCGCCGGCGAACCCGGCGCCCAGCGAGGCGAGGCCGAAGACGGCGAACCCGCCGAGGTACACCGTCTTGCGGCCGACCAGGTCGGACAGCCGGCCGAGCGGCGCGAGCAGGGCGACCAGCACCAGCAGATACGCGAGGGCGACCCACTCGACGGCCGCGAACCCGGTGTCGAAGCGGCGCTGGAGCGCCGGGTAGACGAGCGCGGTGATTCCGGCGGTCAGCTGGCCGAGGAACGCGCCCAGGCAGACGGTGCCGACGGCGAGCCAGTGGGCGTACCGCCAGTCGGCGATGCCGCGCGGCCGGGGGTGCTCGGTGAGCAGCCGGGTGGTGAGGAGCGACGCGGCGTTCATACAAGGAAATATATCGCATGCAGATATGTTCCCTCTGCGAGCTGATCTGCGTGCGACTGGTCCTCCGCCCGGCCGGGACCGGTCGCCCCCGACCGGTCCGCGGCCGTCCAAGGGCGCCGGTACCAGGCGCTACGCTGTCGGCCATGCCGCCGTCACCGCCCGTTCCCGAACCCTCCACCGACCCGCGGGACGTCGAGCCGCAGGCCACGGAGCCGACGACGATCGAGCGCGCCCGGCGGCTCACCGACGCGGTCACCCGGCTCCGCCGCGCGCTGCGCAGCAGCATCCGGACCGAGTACCCGTGGGAGTCCCTGCCGATGGCGCAGGTCGAACTCCTCCAGACGCTCGCCGCCGCCCCGCTGCGGGTCGGCGAACTGGCCGCCCGGCAGCGCCTCGCCCCGAACACCGTCAGCGGCCTGGTCGGCAAGCTGCTGGACGCCGGGTTCGTCGACCGCCAGGCCGACCCCGGGGACCGCCGCACCGCCCGGATCGCGCTCACCCCGGCCGGCCGCCGCCAGCTCGACGACTGGCAGCGCGCCCACGAACGCCGGATCGCCGGCGCGCTCGACACCCTCTCCGCCGCCGACCGCGACGCCGTGATGCAGGCGCTGCCCGCCCTGGAGAACCTGGCCCGCGCGCTCGCCGACCCCCCGGCCTGAGCTGCGAAAACGAGTACCGCACCGGCCGCCTGGGCCGCTATCGTCCGGGCATGGACGCCTCAGCGCTGCGCCTCGAACCCTGGACCGACGCCGACCTCGCCCTGCTCCGGCTGATCAACACCCCGGAGATGCGCAAGCACGTCGGCGGTCCGGAGAGCGAGGAGCGGATGCTCGTCCGCCACCGCCGCTACCTGGACTTCGTCCCCTCCGGCATCGGCTGTATGTACCGGGTGGTGCTGGCCGCCGAGGGGGTGGCCGTCGGCAGCGTCGGCTACGCCGAGCGGAGCTGGCAGGGCGGGACCGTCTACGAGATGGGCTGGAACGTCCTCCCGCCCCACCAGGGCCGGGGCATCGCGGCCGTTGCGGCACGGGCCGCCGTCGAGGCCGCCGCCCGCACCGCCCGCCACCGCCATCTGCACGCCTTCCCCTCGGTGGACCACCCCGCGTCCAACGCCGTCTGCCGCAGGGCCGGCTTCACCCTCGTCGGCGAGACCGACTTCGAGTTCCCGCCCGGCCGCTGGATGCGCAGCAACGACTGGCGGGTGGACCTGCGCGCGCTGCCGGCCGCCTGACCGGCCCGCACGACGCGGGGCCGGCGGGCGGCGGCTCAGAAGAGCGAGGTGCCGCCCTCCAGGTCGAGGAGCCAGCGCTTGCGGTCGACGCCGGCGGCGAACCCCGTGAGGGCGCCGTTGGCGCCGAGGACGCGGTGGCAGGGGCGGACGATGAGCAGCGGGTTGGCACCGACCGCGCCGCCGACCGCCCGGACGGCGCGCGGGGACTCGCCGGCCAGCTCGGCGAGCCGCCCATAGGTGATGGTCTCGCCGTACGGGATGCGGTCGAGGGCGGCCCAGACCCGCCGGCGGAAGTCGGTGCCGATCGGGGCGAACGGCAACTCGAAGACGGTGCGCTCGCCCGCGAAGTACTCGGTGAGCTGGGTGGCCGGCGCCGCGAGCGCGTCCGGGTCGTACAACCAGTCGTCGAGGGGCTCGGCCAGCGCGTACTTCTGGCCGGGGGCGGTGACGGTGGCGAGCCCGGCCGGCCCGCCGTCCTCCGGCAGGATGCCGCTCAGCATCAACCGGCCGAACGGGCTCTCCAGGTGGGTGAAGACGGTGGTGCTCATGCTGCGGTGTTCTCCGTTCCGGTGCTGGGGTGGTCGGCCGGGCCCGCCCAGAGGCGGTGCACGGCGTAGGAGCGCCAGGGGGCCCAGGCCTCGGCCGCGAGGGCGGCGGACTTCGGGTCCCCGGGGGCGTCGAGCCGGAGCAGTCCGTGCTTGACGCCGATGTCGCTCGGGAGGAAGACGTCGGGGTCGGCGAGGGCGCGCATCCGCAGATAGCCGACGGTCCACGGGCCGATGCCGGGCAGGGCGAGCAGTTGGGCGGCCGCCTCCTCCCGGTCGACGCCGCCGTCGAGCCGGACGACGCCCTCGGCGAGGGCGGCGCACAGGCCGGTGAGCGCGCGGCGGCGGGCGGCCGGCATCGCGAAGTCCTCCGGGTCGGCGGTGGCCAGGGCGGCGGCGGTCGGGAAGAGCAGCCGCAGCCCGCCGTTGGGTTCGGGCAGCGCGGTGCCGTACTTCTCGGCGAGCCGGCCGGCCAGGGTGCGGGCCGCGCCGACGGTGATCTGCTGGCCGAGGACGGCGCGCACGGCGAGTTCGTGCGGGTCGACGTGGCCCGGCGAGCGCAGTCCGGGGCGGGCCCGGACCAGCGGGCCGAGCAGCGGGTCGGCGCCGAGCTGCTCGTCGACGGCGAGCGGGTCGGCGTCCAGGTCGAACAGGATCCGCAGGCGCTGGACGGCGGTCGGCAGGTCACGCAGGTCGGTGAGCAGCAGCCGGCAGTCGAGCCAGCCCCGGGTGGCCGGCTCGTCGGCGGCGAGGCCGTCCACCTCGGCGATGCCGTGGCCGTAGGGGAGCGCGAGGGTGCGGCGGTAGGTCCGCACGCCGGGGCGGGGGCCGGGCACGACCTCCTCCACGCCGGGGACGGCGCGCAGGGCGAGGAAGTCGATCAGGTGGCCGCTGTCCAGGGCGCCCCGGTAGGCGAGCCGCAGGGCGAGCCCGCCGGCCGGGGTGGCGGTGCGGCGTCCGGCGGCGACCTCGGCGCGCAGCCCGCTCGGGGTGCGGTCGTAGACCTCGCGAACGGTGTCGTTGAACTGCCGGACGGAGGCGAAGCCGGCGGCGAACGCGATCTCGGTGACCGGCAGCTCGGTGGTCTGGAGCAGCAGCCGGGCGGTCTGGGCGCGGCGGGCCCGGGCCAGCGCGATCGGACCGGCGCCGAGTTCGGCGGTGAGCTGGCGCTGGAGCTGGCGGGAGCTGTAGCCGAGACGGTCGGCCAGGCCGGCGACGCCCTCGCGGTCCACGACGCCGTCGCCAATCAGCCGCATGGCCCGGCCGACCAGGTCGGCGCGGTGGTTCCACTCGGGCGAGCCGGGGACGGAGTCGGGGCGGCAGCGGCGGCAGGCCCGGAAGCCGGCGTGCTGCGCGGCGGCGGCGCTGGGGTAGAAGGTGCAGTTGACGCGCTTCGGGGTCACGGCCGGGCAGCTCGGCCGGCAGTAGATGCCGGTGGAGGTGACGGCCGTGAAGAAGACGCCGTCGAAGCGGGCGTCCCGGCTGTCCACGGCGCGGTACCGGATGTCGTCGTCGATCACGCTGTCCAGTCTGCGCCACTCGGCGGGCCTCGACTGGCGGGATTCGGACATGGGCGTCGGGCACCCGGGCGGGCATCGGGGCGGGCGGAAAACCAGGAGCCCGCGCGCCCTTCGGCCGGTTAGCCTGCGGAGCGGACCGCCCCGTGCCCCAAGCGACAGGAGACCCCGTGTCCGACCTCGTGTCCGAGCAGCCCTACACCGGTCCGGACGACCCGCGGGTCGCCGCCCTGCCCGTCGAGGAGTTCGCCTTCCCCGGCCCGCTGCGGGACCGGCTGGTCGGCGCCGTGCTGTCCGGGGCCAAGACCAGCACCACCGGTCTGCTCACCCAGTACGAGATCGAGGGCGAGCAGCTGCCGGAGGCCGGGAGGCGCGGCGCCGTACCGGACTCGGCCGGGCGGATCGTCGCGGTGACCGAGCTCACCGACATCCGGGTCGTCCCGCTCGCCGAGGTCGACCTGCGGCACGCGCTCGACGAGGGCGAGGGGTACGCCACGGTCGCCGAGTGGCGGGCCGGGCACGAGCGGTTCTGGCACGGCGAGGAACTGCGCGCGGCGCTCGGCGACCCGGGCTTCACGGTGGACGACACCACCCGGGTCGTCCTGGAGCGGTTCCGGCTGCTGGCCGTCTTCCGCTGACCGCGCCGCACGGCGGACCGCCCCGCGGCGCCCACCCGGCCGGGGCCGGGCGGGCGCGGCCGGGTGGGCGGGCGCGGCCCGGGTGTCACCGCTTCACGGGACCGCCCGCGGCACGCATCGACTTGGTGATGGTCTTCCACTTCTTCACCCGCTCGGCGGCGAGCCGGGCGTCCGAACGGGAGGCGATCCACTCGTTCTCCCGCTGGAGCTTGAGGTAGCTCTCCATCCGGCGCTCGGACAGCGAGCCGTCCTCCAGCGCGGCCCGCACCGCGCAGCCGGGCTCGCCGGCGTGGTGGCAGTCGTGGAAGCGGCACTCCTCGGCCAGCTCCTCGATGTCGGCGAAGGCGAGCGCCACGCCCTCGCCACCGTAGAGGCCGACCTCGCGCAGACCGGGGGTGTCGATCAGCACCCCGCCGCCGGGCAGCAGGACGAGTTCACGGGTGGTCGTGGTGTGCCGGCCCTTCTGGTCGCCCGACCGGGCGGCCTGGACGGCCATCACGTCCGTCCCCGCGAGCACATTGGTGAGGGTGGACTTGCCGACGCCGGACTGTCCGAGCACCGCGGTGGTGCCGGGCGTGCAGGCGCGCAGCACGTCGATCCCCTCCCCCGTCTCGGCACTGACCACCAGGACGGTGACGCCGGGCGCGGCGGCCTCGACGTCGGCCCGGATGAAGTCGGCGTCGTCGACCAGGTCGGCCTTGGTGAGGACGACCAGCGGCTCCGCGCCGGACTCCCAGGCGAGGGCGAGGAAGCGCTCGATCCGGCCGAGGTCGGGCTCGGCGGCGAGCGAGGCGGCGACCACCACCGTGTCGACGTTGGCGGCGAGCACCTGGCCGTCGGAACGCTTGCCCGCGACCTTGCGGATGATCGCGGTGGAGCGCGGCAGCAGCGCCGCGGCCGCGGGCATGGGCAGCCCGGGCGAGAGGTCGACGGCGACCCAGTCCCCGGTGCACGGACAGTTGATCATGTCGGCGTCGCCGACCTGCCGGGTGTCGGCCCGGACGGTGCGCAGCTCGCCGCTCTCGGGGTCGACGAGGACGGCGTCGCACTGGCCGCGGTCGATCCGGACGATCCGGGCCGGGAGCAGCCCGGCCTCGGCGAGCGGCGCGAACAGCTCGTCGAGCTCGGCCGTCCAGCCGTACCCGGCCAGCGACGCGGCGGCGTCGGACGGGTCGGATCCGTCACGGTCGAAGCCGTCGAACGCCATGGAGAAGGAAGAAGAAAGGGAAGACGAAACGGAGGCAGCGTTGAACAACGCAGTGGGCCCTTCGGGAGGAAAGTGATCCCGCCGGGCTGCTGCGGCTGCGTGCGCGAAGGGCTACGTCAGCCGGCGGCCGGCAGGGAGAGAGGGATGCGGTTGCTGCCCAGGGCAGCCGTCATGGCAGTCGTGGCCACGAGACTCACCTCCTGCTTTCTCTCCTCGGACGGCGCCCACGCCGCCCGAACCGGACGCTCACACGCTAGCGGGCCCCACAGGCCCTGCCAACAGGTTTTTCACCCGCGGTTCCGTACGCCCGGCAGCGCCCGGCAGCGCCCCTCAGCTCACCGCTGGTCCCACGGCGGGCGCGGCGGGCGGCTCGGCAGCGGGTACTCGGGCGGCGGCGCGGTCGGCCGGTCGCTGTCCGGCGGCGGCGGGGCGGGCCGGTGGTGCGGGCCGCCGCCGCGCGCGGCGAGCCCGCCGCGGATGATCTCGGCGGCGAGCACGTCGGCCCACCGCTCGGGGTACTCGGAGGGCACGTCGGCGTCCTCGCCCTCGTCCTCCCAGTACTCCTCCTCGCCGCCCTCGGCGAGGCCCAGCTCGCGCGCCCGGCGGGCCCGTTCGACGGCGCGCCGCGCGGCCACCTCGCGGACCACGGCGGCGGGCGCCTCCTCGTGCGCGCGCTCGTTCTCGGCGCGGGCGTCGGCGGTCTCCAGGGTGGGCCAGCGGCGGTCTATGGCCGCGTTCATGGCGGCGCCGATGAGCACCGCGAGCGCGACCACGAAGATCCACAGCAGCACGGCCACCGGCGCGGCCAGCGAGCCGTACACCGAGTGGCCCTCGATCGAGCTGACCAGGTAGAGGCGGAGCGCGACGCTGCAGAAGACCAGCACCACCAGCGCGACGAGCGCGCCGGGGATGTCCTCGCGCCAGGGCGTGGAGACCGGCACCGCGAGGTGGTAGAGGGTCGTCAGCGAGACGATCAGCAGCAGGATCGCGAACGGCCAGTACGCGGCGTTGATCAGCCCGGCGCTCTCCGGCACCGCGTTGGTCACCAGTCCGGGGCCGGCCATCAGCAGCGGCAGCACCAGTGAGCCGATCACCAGCGCGCCGAGGTAGAGGCCGAGCGACATGAGCCGGGTCTTGACGATGCCGCGCTTGCCGTCGAGCCCGTACATCACGGTGATGGTGTCGATGAAGATGTAGAGCGCCCGGGATCCGGACCAGAGCGAGAGCAGGAAGCCGATCGACACCAGGTCGGGCCTGGTCTGGTCGAAGACCTGCCGGAGCAGCGGCTGGACGACCTGGGTGATCGAGGAGTCCGAGAGCACCGTGCCGGCGGCCTTGACGATGTCGGCCTTCAGCTTGTCGATGGTGCCCGCGCCGAGGAAGTCGTCGAGGTAGCCGAGCGTGCCGGCCAGGCAGAGCAGCAGCGGGGGGATGGAGAGGAGGGTGAAGAACGCCGCCTCCGCGGCGAGGCCGGTGACCCGGTACTCGACGCAGGTGTTGGTGGTGTCCTTGACCAGCCCCCAGGCGGTGTTCCGCCAGGTGGCCCGCTTGGCCGCCCGCCGGGATCCTTTGCCCCGACGACGGGCGGACCGCTCGGGGTTCGATCGGGTCGTTTCGCCTGCTGCTTGCACAGGGGCAACGTTATCGGGCCTGGGCCGTTCGGCTGCTCTCCCGGTGCACGGGCGCGGCACCCGCCCCGCGCAAGCCCCGCGGCGACCGCTGGAAACCGCCCCGAAAAGGAGGGGCTCGGGAGGCCCGGTCGGCGGGAGCGGCGGGAACGCTCCGGCATCTCGCGATGCGAAACCATGACGTCCAAAATACGGACGTTAGTGGACCGCGAGTCGTGCTCCGTGCGAATCTCTTGCCATGCCGAGCGCCGGAACCACCCTAGTAGGTCGACTTCACGTCGATCTCCTTCGCGTGTCCAGCGCCATCTGTCCGGTGACCTGAGCCCACCCCCGCCGCCTCCCACCGCACCCGGCGCCACCTCGCCGCGATCCCCGTCGAAGCGGATGCGCAGGCGCCCGCCCGGCCGCCGCGGCTGCTCTCAAGGTCCTGAGAAACCCGCAGGTCACAGCAGCCTAGCCGAGCCGGGTACGCCCGCGACCAACCCGGCGTCAGAGCCACCTGCCCCGAAGGACTTCACCATGGCCACCACCCCCGAGACCGCCGAGCCCACGGCCGACAGCGCCGCCGCGCGCCGCCCCGCCGCGGTTCGCAAGGTGACCCGTCACCGCGGCGAGGGCCAGTGGGGCATGGGTCACTACACCCCTCTGAACGCCAACGAGCAGTTCAAGAAGGACGACGACGGTCTCAACGTACGGACACGTATTGAGACGATCTACTCGCAGCGGGGCTTCGACTCGATCGACCCGGCCGACCTGCGCGGCCGGATGCGCTGGTGGGGGCTGTACACCCAGCGCAAGGAGGGTATCGACGGCGGCAAGACCGCGATCCTGGAGCCGCACGAGCTCGACGCCGAGTACTTCATGCTCCGCGTCCGGATCGACGGCGGCCGGTTGACGGTCGCCCAGCTGCGCGCCATCGCCGAGGTGTCCGAGGAGTACGGCCGCAACACCGCCGACCTGACCGACCGGCAGAACGTCCAGTACCACTGGATCCGGATCGAGGACGTCCCGGCGATCTGGCAGAAGCTGGAGGCCGTCGGCCTGTCCACCACCGAGGCCTGCGGCGACACCCCGCGGGTCATCCTCGGCTCCCCGGTGGCCGGCATCGCCGAGGACGAGATCATCGACGGCACCCCCGCCATCGACGAGATCCAGCGCCGCTTCATCGGCAACAAGGACTTCTCCAACCTGCCGCGCAAGTTCAAGTCCGCCGTCTCCGGCTCCCCGCTGCTGGACGTCGCCCACGAGATCAACGACATCGCCTTCGTCGGCGTGGTCCACCCCGAGCACGGCCCCGGCTTCGACCTCTGGGTCGGCGGCGGCCTCTCCACCAACCCCAAGCTCGGCGTGCGGCTCGGCGCCTGGGTCCCGCTCGACGAGGTCGCCGACGTCTACGGCGGCGTCATCGGCATCTTCCGCGACTACGGCTACCGCCGACTGCGCAACCGCGCCCGGCTGAAGTTCCTGGTCGCCGACTGGGGCACCGAGAAGTTCCGCCAGGTGCTGGAGGACGAGTACCTCAAGTACCGGCTGATCGACGGCCCCGCCCCGCAGGAGCCGAGCGGCCGCTGGCGCGACCACGTCGGCGTGCACCGGCAGAAGGACGGCCGCTACTACGTCGGCTTCGCGCCGCGGGTCGGCCGGGTCGACGGCAGGCTGCTCGGGCAGATCGCCGACCTCGCCGAGGCGCACGGCAGCGACCGCCTGCGCACCACCGCCGAGCAGAAGATGCTCGTCCTCGACATCGCCGAGGAGCGGGTCGAGTCGCTGGTGGCCGGCCTGGAGGCGCTGGACCTGCGGGTCACCCCCTCGCCGTTCCGCCGCGGCACCATGGCCTGCACCGGCATCGAGTACTGCAAGCTCGCCATCGTCGAGACCAAGGAGCGCGGCCGCACGCTCATCGACGAGCTGGAGAAGCGGCTGCCCGACTTCGCCGAGCCGCTGACCATCAACATCAACGGCTGCCCGAACGCCTGCGCCCGCATCCAGGTCGCGGACATCGGTCTCAAGGGCCAGCTGGTGACGGACGAGCAGGGCAACCAGGTCGAGGGCTACCAGGTGCACCTGGGCGGCGCGCTCGGGCTGGAGGCCGGCTTCGGCCGCAAGGTCCGCGGCCTCAAGGTCACCAAGGACGGCCTGCCCGACTACGTCGAGCGCGTGCTGACCCGGTACCGGGAGGACCGCACCGAGGGCGAACGCTTCGCCCAGTGGGCGGCCCGGGCCAGCGAGGAGCAGCTGTCGTGAGCGAGCGAGCCGCACCGTTCTTCTGCCCGTACTGCGGGGACGAGGACCTGCGCCCGTCCGAGGCCGGACACGGCGCCTGGGAATGCCACGGGTGCCGCCGGGCCTTCCAGTTGAAGTTCCTCGGCCTGCTGTCGCCGACCAACGGGACACCGACCAGCGGGACGCCGACCGACGGGGGTGGCCGGAGTGACCGGCACGACGACTGACCACGAGGAGCTGGCGACCAGGGCCGGCCGGGAGCTGGAGGAGGCCACCCCGCAGGAGATCCTGCGGTGGGCCGCCGACACCTTCGGCCAGCGCTTCTGCGTCACCTCCTCGATGGAGGACGCGGTCGTCGCCCACCTGGCCTCCTCGGTGTTCCCCGGCGTGGACGTGGTCTTCCTGGACACCGGCTACCACTTCCCCGAGACCATCGGCACCCGCGACGCGGTGGCCGCGACCATGCGGGTCAACGTCATCACGCTCACCCCGACCCTGACGGTGGCCGAGCAGGACGCCGAGTACGGGCCGCAACTGCACGACCGCGACCCCGACCAATGCTGCGCGCTGCGGAAGGTCGAACCGCTCAACCGCGGCCTCGGCGGCTACGACGCCTGGGCCACCGGGCTGCGCCGCGACGAGTCGCCGACCCGCGCGAACACCCCGGTGGTCGCCTGGGACGCCCGGCGCCGCAAGGTCAAGCTCGCCCCGATCGCCCGCTGGACGCAGGAGGACGTGGACGCCTACGTCAACGCCAACGGCGTGCTGCTCAACCCACTGCTGTGGGAGGGCTACACCTCCATCGGCTGCTCCCCGCTCTCCTGCACCCGCAAGCCGGGCGAGGGCGAGGACGGCCGGGCCGGCCGCTGGTCCGGCTCCGGCAAGACCGAGTGCGGCATCCACCTCTAGCCGGCCCTCCCCCACCAGACCCGTTCACCCCGTTCGAAGGACTGCCAACGTGACCACAGCCGACACCCTGGCCGCCGCCGGAGCCGCAGAGGCGGCCCCCGCGGCCGGCCCCTGCGAGCGCGGCGCCACCGTGTGGCTGACCGGGCTCCCGAGCGCGGGCAAGACCACGCTCGCCTTCGCCCTGGCCGAGCGGCTGCGCGCCGAGGGCCACAGGGTCGAGGTCCTGGACGGCGACGAGATCCGCGAGTTCCTCTCCAAGGGCCTCGGCTTCACCCGCGAGGACCGCCACACCAACGTCACCCGGATCGGCTTCGTCGCCGAGAAGCTCGCCGCCAACGGCGTCAAGGTCCTCGCCCCGGTGATCGCCCCCTACGCCGACTCCCGCGCCGCCGTCCGCGAGCGCCACGCCGAGCGCGGCACCGCGTTCCTGGAGATCCACGTCGCCACCCCGGTCGAGCTGTGCGCCGAACGCGACGTCAAGGGGCTGTACGCGAAGCAGGCGGCCGGCGAGCTCTCCGGCCTGACCGGCGTCGACGACCCGTACGAGGCACCGGAGGACCCGGAGCTGCGACTGCAGACCCAGGGGCGCGCGGTCGCCGAGTCCGCCGCCGAGCTGCACACCTTCCTGACCGAGAGGGGCCTGGCATGACCACCGCGACGGACAGCCTGCTCCGCACCGAGGACAACCCCTTCGCGCTGTCCCACCTGGACGCGCTGGAGGCCGAGTCGGTGCACATCTTCCGCGAGGTCGCGGGGGAGTTCGAGCGCCCGGTGATCCTCTTCTCGGGCGGCAAGGACTCCATCGTCATGCTGCACCTGGCGCTCAAGGCCTTCCGGCCGGCCGCGATCCCGTTCTCGCTGCTGCACGTCGACACCGGCCACAACTTCCCCGAGGTCATCGCCTACCGCGACCGGGTGGCGGCCGAGCACAACCTGCGCCTGCACGTCGCCCACGTCCAGGACTTCATCGACGACGGCCGGTTGCGCGAGCGCCCCGACGGCACCCGCAACCCGCTGCAGACCGTCCCGCTGCTCGACGCCATCGAGTCCCACAAGTTCGACGCGGTCTTCGGCGGCGGCCGCCGCGACGAGGAGAAGGCCCGCGCCAAGGAGCGCGTCTTCAGCCTCCGCGACGAGTTCGGCGCCTGGGACCCGCGCCGCCAGCGCCCCGAGCTGTGGTCGCTCTACAACGGCCGGCACGCCGTCGGCGAGCACGTGCGCGTCTTCCCGCTCTCCAACTGGACCGAGCTGGACGTCTGGCAGTACATCGAGCGCGAGTCCATCGAGCTCCCGGAGATCTACTACGCCCACGAGCGCGAGGTGTTCAAGCGCGACGGGATGTGGCTGACCGCCGGCGAGTGGGGCGGCCCCAAGGAGCACGAGACGCCCGAGAAGCGGCTGATCCGCTACCGCACCGTCGGCGACATGTCCTGCACCGGCGCCGTCGACTCCGACGCCACCACCATCCAGGCCGTCATCGCCGAGATCGCCGCCTCCCGCCTCACCGAGCGCGGCGCCACCCGCGCCGACGACAAGCTCTCCGAGGCCGCGATGGAAGACCGCAAGCGCGAGGGATACTTCTAATGAGCACCACCCCGACCGGCACGACCCAGACCGGCACCGCCACCTCGCTGCTGCGCTTCGCCACCGCCGGCTCCGTCGACGACGGCAAGTCCACCCTGGTGGGCCGGCTGCTGCACGACTCCAAGTCCGTGCTCGCCGACCAGTTGGAGGCCGTCGAGCGGGTCTCCCTGGGCCGCGGCCAGGAGGCGCCCGACCTCGCGCTGCTCACCGACGGCCTGCGCGCCGAGCGCGAGCAGGGCATCACCATCGACGTCGCCTACCGCTACTTCGCCACCCCCCGGCGGCGGTTCATCCTCGCCGACACGCCCGGGCACGTGCAGTACACCCGGAACATGGTCACCGGCGCCTCCACCGCCGAACTCGCCGTCGTCCTGGTCGACGCCCGCAACGGCGTGGTCGAGCAGACCCGCCGGCACGCCGCCGTCGCCGCCCTGCTGCGGGTGCCGCACGTCGTCCTCGCCGTCAACAAGATGGACCTGGTCGAGTACGCCGAGCCGGTCTTCGCCGCCATCGCCGCCGAGTTCACCGCCTACGCGGCCTCGCTCGGCGTCGGGGACGTCGTCGCGATCCCGATCTCGGCGCTCGCCGGGGACAACGTCGTCGAGCCCTCCGCGCACATGGACTGGTACGGCGGCCCGACCCTGCTGGAGCACCTGGAGGGCGTGCCGGTCGGCAACGACCCGAGCGCCGAGCCGGCCCGCTTCCCCGTCCAGTACGTGATCCGCCCGCAGACCGAGGAGCACCCGGACTACCGCGGCTACGCCGGCCAGCTGGCCTCCGGCGTGCTGCGGGTCGGCGACCAGGTCACCGTGCTGCCCTCCGGTCACACCACCACCGTCACCGGCATCGACGCCCTCGGCCGGGCCACCGACCTCGCCTGGGCCCCCCAGTCGGTCACCGTGCGCCTCGCCGACGACATCGACATCTCCCGCGGCGACCTGATCGCGGCCGGCCCGGCCCCCGTCCCCACCAAGGACATCGAGGCCACCGTCAGCCACCTCAACGAGCGCCCGCTGCGGGCCGGCGACAAGGTGCTGCTCAAGCACACCACCCGCACGGTCCGCGCGCTGGTCAAGGAGATCACCTACCGGATCGACATCGACACGCTCGAACAGCGCTCCGGCGCCGAGGGCCTCGACGTCAACGACATCGGCCGCGTGGTGCTGCGCACCGCCGAGCCGCTGGCCCTCGACGACTACGGCGACAACCGGCGGACCGGCTCGTTCCTGCTGATCGACCCGGCCGACGGCACCACCCTCACCGCCGGCATGGCGGGCGAGGCCTTCGAGACCGTACGCACCACCGACGCCAACGGAACACCCGACGAGGAGGACTGGGTCTGATGCCCAGCGAGGCGTTCTCGGGCATGGACAAGGAAGGCGGCCGCATCGGCAGCGGCGTCCTCGGCAGCGGCCAGGGCGGCCTGACGCGATGTGCGGGCCGACAGGGCTGAGAAGCGCCCTGTCACCGGGCCGACCGCCCCGTCCGCGAGCCGGCCCGGCTTGCCCGGCACCCCGCGGGGTGCCGCAAGCGCCACCTTGACCGAACTTCCGCCCGAGACCGCCTTCTGACGGTCCGTCCGCGAAAAGGACCCACCATGGCACCGCGCCAGGCCCTCCCCCATACTCCGGTACGCCCCCGCGCCGGCCGGATCAGACGCTCCGCCGCGGCCGCCGTCGCCGGCCTCACCGCCGTCACGCTGCTCTCGGCCTGCGGCTACGGTTCCAAGAGCGAGGACACCAAGGCCAACACCCCGGCGGCCGCCGGTGATTCCTCCTCCGGCCCGAAGCTCTCCGCCGACACGGTCAAGATCGGCTACTTCGCCAACCTGACCCACGGCACCCCGCTGGTCGGCCTCCAGGAGGGGATCTTCCAGAAGGAGCTCGGCGCCACCCAGATCAAGCCGCAGGTCTTCAACGCGGGCCCGGCCGAGATCGAGGCGCTGAACGCCGGTTCCATCGACATCGGCTGGATCGGCCCCTCCCCCGCGATCAACGGCTACACCCAGTCCAACGGCGAGGCGCTGAAGATCATCAGCGGTTCGGCCTCCGGCGGCGTCAAGCTGGTGGTCAACCCCGAGAAGATCCAGAGCCTGGACGACCTCAAGGGCAAGAAGATCGCCACCCCGCAGCGCGGCAACACCCAGGACGTAGCACTGCTCAACTACCTGGCGGGCAAGGGGCTGAAGGTCAACCCCGACACCGGCGCCGGCGACGTCTCCGTCATCCGGAGCGACAACAAGGTCACCCCGGACGCGTACAGCTCCGGCGCGATCGACGGCGCCTGGGTGCCCGAGCCGACCGCGTCCAAGCTGGTCACCCTCGGCGCGAAGGTCCTGCTCAAC
Organism: Kitasatospora misakiensis; assembly: GCF_042656005.1. Classification (NCBI taxonomy): domain Bacteria; kingdom Bacillati; phylum Actinomycetota; class Actinomycetes; order Kitasatosporales; family Streptomycetaceae; genus Kitasatospora; species Kitasatospora misakiensis. The sequence continues at coordinate 197,541 of NZ_JBHSOF010000002.1, forward strand.
GAGAAGGACGTCTGGCCGGACAAGAAGTTCGTGATCACCAACATCATCGTCTCGCAGAAGTTCCTCAAGGAGCACGCCGACGTGGTGGAGGCCGTGCTGCGCGGCTCGGTGAACACCAACACCTTCATCAAGGCCAACCCGGACAAGGCCAAGGCCGACGCCAACGAGGCCATCAAGAAGGAGGCCGGCAACGCGCTGCCGCCGGCCATCCTCGACCCGGCCTGGGCGGACATCGACTTCCTGGACGACCCGCTGGCCAACACCCTGCAGGCCGAGGCCGACCACGCCGTGACCGCCGGCCTGCTCAAGAAGCCGAACCTGGCCGGGATCTACGACCTCACCCTGCTCAACAAGGTGCTGAAGGAGAAGGGGCAGAGCCCCGTCGCGGACGCCGGACTCGGCGCCAAGTAGCGCCCGCGGTACCGCGGTACCGCGCCCGAACCCCGCGGTCCGGCCCCGCCCACCCGTTCGTTGCCCGCTCGATGCCCCGAGCACGGGCGGGCGGGGCCCGGACCCCGGTACAGCTCCCCCCGACGCCAGATGCCAGACCACACCACGCAGGAGGTGCCCGGAATGAGCCCGGCACTGACCACCTCGAACGACGCCACCGGCGCCGGCACCCTCGACGGTGCCCCCGCCGTCCGGATCTCGCACGTGCACAAGTCCTTCGGCCGCCCCGGCGCGCAGACCCACGTCCTGGACGACATCACCCTCGACGTCGCCCCCGGCGAGTTCGTCACGCTGCTCGGCGCCTCGGGCTGCGGCAAGTCCACCCTGCTCAACCTGGTCGCCGGCCTCGACAAGCCCACCGCGGGCAGCATCGAGGTCACCGGCGGACGCCCCGCGCTGATGTTCCAGGACCACGCGCTCTTCCCCTGGCTCACCGCCGGCAAGAACATCGAACTCGCGCTGAAGCTCGCCGGCGTCCCCCGCCCCGAGCGCCGCCCCGAGGCCGAGCGGCTGCTCGAACTCGTCCGGCTCCAGGGCTCCTACGGCAAGCGGGTGCACGAGCTGTCCGGCGGCATGCGCCAGCGCGTCGCGATGGCCCGCGCGCTCGCCCAGGGCAGCTCCGTCCTCCTCATGGACGAGCCGTTCGCCGCCCTCGACGCCATCACCCGCGACGTCCTGCACGACGAGATCACCCGGATCTGGGCGGAGCGCAAGCTCTCCGTCCTGTTCGTCACCCACAACGTGCGGGAAGCCGTCCGACTCGCCCAGCGCGTCGTCCTGCTCTCCTCCCGCCCCGGCCGGATCGCCCGCGAGTGGCGGATCGACCTCCCCCAGCCCCGCCGCATCGAGTCCTCCGGCGTCGCCGACCTGTCCATCGAGATCACCGAAGAACTGCGTGGGGAGATCCGCCGCCATGGCCAGCACTGACACCGCACCCACCCTGGTCAAGGAGCAGCCCGGGGGGCCCGGAGGCCCCGGGGGCTCCTCCGACGTGAGCGCCGGCCTGGACGCCCTGGACACGGTCCAGGCCCGCCGGGTCCCGCTGGGAGAGGTCCTGCGCACCAAGGCGCTCCCCCCGCTGCTCGGCCTGCTGCTCGTCCTGGCCGTCTGGCAGGGCGCCTACAGCCTCGAAGTCACCAGCACCTACAAGCTGCCCAGCCCCGCCGACGTGTGGGACTCGCTGATCGGCCTCTGGGAGGCCGGGACGCTCTTCAGCATCATCTGGACCAGCGTCTGGCGCGGCATATCGGGCTTCCTGGTCGCGGTGGCCATCGGCACCCCGATCGGCCTCCTGGTCGCCCGGGTCAAGCCGGTCCGGGCCGCACTCGGACCGGTGCTCTCCGGCCTGCAGTCGCTGCCCTCGGTCGCCTGGGTGCCGGCCGCCGTCATCTGGCTCGGCATCAACGACTCGATGATGTACGCCGTCATCCTGCTCGGCGCCGTCCCGTCCATCGCCAACGGCCTGGTGGCCGGCATCGACCAGGTGCCGCCGCTCTTCCTCCGGGCCGGCCGCACCCTGGGCGCCACCGGCCTGACGAACGCCCGCCACATCCTGCTGCCGGCCGCCCTCCCCGGCTACCTGGCCGGCCTGAAGCAGGGCTGGGCGTTCTCCTGGCGCTCGCTCATGGCCGCCGAACTCGTCGCCTCCTCCCCCGATCTGGGCCTCGGCCTGGGCCGCTTCCTGGAGAACCAGCGCGAGTCCGCGAGCATGTCGGGCGTCCTGCTCGGCATCATCCTCATCCTGGTGGTCGGCATCGCCATCGACCTCCTCCTGTTCACCCCCGTCGAGCGCCGCGTCCTGCGCAACCGCGGCCTGGTGGGCGCCGGCAAGTGAGGCACCCCCGGATGACCGACCGCCCGCTGTCCGCCGCCCCCGCCACCCCGGTGGCGGCGGACAGCCCCGCCCTGCTGCTGATCGCCCACGGCAGCCGCGACCCCCGGCACGCCGCGGCGGTGGCCGCGCTGGTCTCCCAGCTGCACCGGCTGCGCCCCGGGCTGGACGTCGCCACCGCCTACCTCGACCACTGCGCGCCGCGCATCCCGCAGGTGGCCGCGCGGCTCGGCCGGGCCGCGGTCGCCGTCCCGCTCCTCCTCAACCGGGCCTTCCACGCCAAGCACGACATCCCCGCCGCCCTGCGGGCGGTCGGCGCGGCCCTGCCGGTGGCGGATGTGCTGGGTCCTTCCCCGCTGCTGCTCGCAGCCCTCGACCGCCGGCTCGCCGAGGCCGCGCCGGAGCTCGCCTCCCCCGCCGCGCGGGCCCGCACCGGCGTCGTCCTCGCCGCGGCCGGCTCCTCCGATCCGGCCGCCGACGCCGCCACCCGGGCGGTCGCCGCCGAGTGGCGCCGCACCCGCGGCTGGGCCGCCGTCGAGGTCGCCTACGCCTCCGCCGCCGGCCCACGCGTCCCCGACGCCGTCGCCACCCTGCGCCGCACCCCCGCCGTCGACCGGGTCGCCGTCTCCCCCTACCTGCTCGCCCCCGGCCGGCTCCCCGACCGCATCACCGAGGCCGCCACCACAGCCGGCGCCGACCACCTGGCCACCGTCCTCGCCCCCACCCCCGAACTCGCCCGCCTCCTCCTCACCCGCTACGACGCCACCCGCACGGCGACCCGGACGACCCCGGCCCTCACGGCCTGACGCTCACGAGGCCCGCCGGTGCTGGTACTCCGCGACCGCCGCCGTGATCACACTGAGGGGGACCACGGCCTCCTGATCGGCAACCGCCGCCTCGATCCACTCCCTCATGATCGCCGTCGGCTTGACCCCCCGGCTCTGCGCCCGGCGCCGAACCTCGTCCATCACGGGCTTGGGCAACCGCAGTGACGTCGTGATCATCACCGATTCCACCGGTAGCGGCTCCGCCGGCTCGGCCGCCATGATCTCGTCCTCGGTCAGCTCGTGCGTCTCGTAGAACTCGGCCAAGGCTTCCGCTTCGACTTCTGCACCGTTGTCAGTCATGTGCCACCCTCAACTCGTCCGCTTGAGGAACAAGCGCCGCTCGGCGACGGTCATGTCCCGCGCCGTGGCGCAGTACCAGCTGGACCTCACCGCGGTGCTCACCACCAGCACCACCAACAGGTGGCGCCCGGCATCCGTCACGCCGAGGCAGAGTGTCGAGCCGTCGCGCCCCGAGCTGAACCACCTCGGCCGGGTGAAGACGACCTGCTCCACCTCGCCGGGGGTCACTCCGTGCCTGGCGATGTGCTCCTCGGACCGGTCGGTCCAGTAGATCTCAGTCTGCACGACAGAGAGCGTGTTGCAAACGCATTGCGTTCGGCCACTCGCATTCACCCGATCGAGGCATGCGCGTGAACGCAGTCGCCCGGCGCACAGAAGTGCCCGTGCGCCGGCCGACCGGCGATGCTCAGGCGTGGTCCAGAATGCTGTGCTCGGCCAGATCAGGGGCGTGGCGGGCGACCGTACGGTAGTCCGCGTCGTCGTGGAGCACAGTGAGTCCGTGGTGCGCGGCCGTTGCGGCGATCATGAGGTCGACGGCGGAGGCGCTCCGGTGCTGTCCCGCGACGGCCATCCGACGCTGCACCGTGTCGATCCAGCGCCCGGCGCCCTTCGGCACCGAGACGTCCGGGTAGAGATCGCCGAACATCTCCGCGATCTCGCCGTACTCCCGGCCGTCACGCGCGCTGTAGAGGAACTCGGCGCGCTGCGGATAGCACGACGCGATCGACTGGGCGTCGATCGCGTCGAACCAGGTGGCCTGCAGTTTCGGGTCGCGGAGCAACCGCACGAGGGCCGAGGTGTCGAGCAGGTAGATCACCGCGCGTCCTTCTCCGCCCGGTGCAGGCGCTCGGCGTCCTCCACGGCTCCCCAGCGACGGGCCCGTTCGAAGTGGCGGCCGATCCTCGCCGCGCGCTCCTGCCGTTCCGCGTAGTAGCGGAGGGCGAGGTTGACGGCCTCCTTCTTGGTCCGCACTCCCGCCAGTGCCATGGCGCGTTCCAGTGCCTCTTCGTCGATGTCGATCTGTGTCACGGACATCCCGCACCTCCGAGGACCGATGTTGGCGATGGACAAGCCATTGTACTCGACCAACATTCCCCTGGAGGCTTCAGTGCGCCGTCGTGCCCAGGTGGACGGTGATGAGGCCGGTGGTGATGAGGGTGAGGCCCGCTACCGGACCGGCGCCCACGCCTTCTGGCGGCTGCACGTCGCCCACCTCGTGCGCGAGGCCGGCCGGCCGGACCCGGAGGTCCTCGCCGACCAGTTGCTCGCCCCGCTCGCCCCCGAGCGGATCACCGCCGGCCTCACCGCCCTGGCCCACGGCGTGCTGGGCCACGGCACGCCGGGCCGGGCCTGAGCGAGGCCGGGAGGATCAGGCCGGCACGTGCCAGAGCTGGTTGGCCGTGTTGAGGAAGTCCCAGATCTGCACCGGTGCGCCGTTGGCGGTGTCGTAGTTCCGGACGTCCAGGACGCGGCCGGACTGCGGGTTGACGATCGCGCCGTCGGGCCGGACCCGCCACTGCTGCGAGCCGGTGCCGTTGCAGTCGTAGATCTGCACCGCCGTGCCGTTGGCGGTGCGGCCGCCCTTGACGTCCAGGCACTTGCCGACGGCGCGGATGGTGCCGTCGGAGACGATCTGCCAGCTCTGGTTGACGTTGCCGAGGCAGTCCCACATCTGGATGGGAGTGCCGTTGGTGCTGGAACCACCGCGCACGTCCAGGCACTTGTTCGCCTGGCCGGTGATCTGACCGACCGGCCCGGCCGGGGGCGTGGGGCCGAGCGCGATCCCCGGTCGCACGATCGTGTCCGTGCTGTCGGCGCACCACGCGTTACTGCTGCCGTTGCCGGTCACCCACCCGTCGCTGACGGCCCCGGACCAGGTGGGGATGCCGTTGGCGTCCACGCCCTGGCACAGGGCGCCGACCTTCCAGGTCTGCCGCGGGTCCATGCTCGTGCAGGTGCCGGTGGCCTGCCACATGCCGGAGCTGACGGTGCAGCCCGCCGGATCGGCGGCCTGCGCGCCGACGGGCACGGACGACGCGGGCGCCGCGGCCTCGGCGGCACCGGCGGTGAGCGCGCTGGCCCCGGCGAGCAGGGCGGTGGCGAACAATGTGGCGGTACGACGCATCGGAAGATCCTTCGGGGAACGGGGAAACGGGCAGCCCGCTCATCAGGGAAGCGCAATGACGATGCATCAGTTGTGCGGGCCGCGTGAAAGCTTCGGGTACGGCGTGAGCACGGTCAACAATGCGGGGTGGAGATCACGCCAGCGGTCCGTCCACGGAGGACGGCCGGGAGAGCGGACGGCCGGCTGCAACGCGGCAGGTAGGCCACCCGGCGGATCCAGCCGGAACGCGTACGCCCCGACTCCCAGAAAGGGAGCCGGGGCGTACGCCGGTTGTGAAGAGCCGCTCAGTCGGACTTGCGGCGCTGGCGGCCGGTGCCGTAGTTGGAGCCGGACTTGGAGCCACTGCCGGGCGCCGGGCGGCCCGCGGAGCGGCCGATGAAGCCGGCCGCCTGGCGCGACGCGCCGCCGCCCTGCCCGCCGCCCGCGCCACCCATGCGCTGCTTGGGCCGGGGACGGCGCGGGTTGCCGTTCATGTCGACGTCCGCCGGCAGACCGGAGCGCTTGCCGGAGCGGCGGCGCGCGCCGGACTTCGGCGCGGCGCTCCCGCCCTCCCCGCCGGCCTGGCCCTGCGGGGCCGCCGGAGCGGGCACGGTCACGGTGACCGGCACGCCGCTCGGGGTGCGGGCACCGGTGATCCGGGTGAGCTCGACGTCGCCGGGGCGGATCTTGGTGGTGGTCGGACGGATCCCGGCCACCGTCATCAGCCGGCTGACCTCGCGCCGCTGGTCCGGCAGGACGAGCGTGACCACGGTGCCGGACTCGCCGGCCCGGGCGGTACGGCCGCCGCGGTGCAGGTAGTCCTTGTGGTCGACCGGCGGGTCGACGTTGACGACCAGGTCGAGGCCGTCGATGTGGATGCCGCGGGCCGCGACGTTGGTGGCGATCAGCGCGGTGACGAGGCCGTCCCGGAACTGGTCGAGCACCCGGTTGCGCTGCGGCTGGGACTTGCCGCCGTGCAGGGCGGCGGCCTTCACACCGTTGGCGAGCAACTGCTTGGCGAGCCGGTCCGCGCCGTGCTTGGTGTGCACGAACATGATCACGCGCCCGTCGCGGGAGGCGATGTGCGCGGTGGTGGAGGCCTTGTCCGCCGGCTCCAACTGGAGCAGGTGGTGGTCCATGGTGGTGACCGCGCCGGCCGAGGGGTCGACGGAGTGGGTCACCGGGTCGGTCAGGAAGCGCTTGACCAGCCGGTCGACGTTGCGGTCCAGGGTGGCGGAGAACAGCATCCGCTGCCCGCCCTCGGCGACCTGCTCCAGCAGCTTGGTGACCTGCGGCAGGAAGCCCATGTCGGCCATCTGGTCGGCCTCGTCGAGCACGGTGATCGCGACGTCGGAGAGGTTGACGTCGCCGCGCCCGATCAGGTCGTCCAGGCGGCCGGGGGTGGCGACCAGGACCTCGGCGCCGCGCCGCACCGCGTTGGCCTGCCGGGTGATCGACATACCGCCGACGACGGTGGCGATCCGCAGGTTGACGGCGGTGGCGTACGGGGTGAGGGCCTCGGTGACCTGCTGGGCCAGCTCGCGGGTGGGCGTGAGGACCAGCGCCAGCGGGTGGCGGGCGTCGGCGCGCCGGCCGGCGGTGCGGGCGAGCACCGGCAGGCCGAAGGCGAGGGTCTTGCCGGAGCCGGTGCGGCCGCGGCCGAGCACGTCGCGGCCGGCGATCGAGTCCGGCAGGGTCGCGGCCTGGATCGGGAACGGCTCGGTGACACCCTCGCGGGTGAGCGCGCTCAGGATGCCCTTGGGCAGGTCCAGCTCGGCGAAGCTCGCCGCCGGCGGACGGGCCGGGGTGCCCTCGACGACGGTGAAGTCGGCGGCCTCGGCCACCCGCGGGGTGCTCCGGCGCGGCGGCCGGGAGGACGCGCCGGTGCGCGGGGCACCGGTACGGGGGGCAGCGGTACGGGGGGCGCCGCCGGTGCGCGGGGCGCCGGTGCCGTTGCGGGGCTTGCGGGAACGACCGCCGTCGCGGTGCGGCTGGGCAGGGGTGGTCACGGGTTCTCCGTCTGTTGGCGTGACAGTCCCTGGTCAGGGACTGGGTCGGCCGTCGGGAGGGAGTTCGCCGCCCCGGCCGTTCGGCGGCATGAGCGAGGGCCCGCACCGTGCGGTGCGGGCCCTCGCTACGCGATATCGCGCGTCAGCGGAGGCTGACGTCAGCCGATGACGCGGATGTTCTCGGCCTGCGGGCCCTTCTGGCCCTGGGTGACGTCGAACTCGACCTTCTGGCCCTCGAGCAGCTCACGGAAGCCCTGAGCGGCGATGTTCGAGTAGTGGGCGAACACGTCCGGGCCGCCGGTCTCCTGCTCGATGAAGCCGAAGCCCTTTTCGCTGTTGAACCACTTCACGGTGCCGGTAGCCATAACCGTCTCCTCTAACTGGGGCATCGGAGCCCACACCTCGTGGACCCCAAGTAGCCGCGATCCCCATCCGGAGGCTGAAACACCGGACAAAACAAATGCGCCTGTTGGTGTTGGAACCAGCAGGCGCACACATACGTTCATGGGAACCAAAACTGCAACTGACTCGACTGTAGCACGCCCGCACCCCGATTGACCGGGGATTTTCTGCCGGACAGATCACGTTTGCGGGATCGGCGAAACGGGCAGACGGCGCCCGCCGTGAGGCGGGCGCCGTCCGTGTCGTCACCGGGGCGGGCGGGCGGTCAGCGCCGTCCGGCCGACTCCGGCAGGCCGTGCGCGGCGTGCGGGCCGGCCGGGGCCGCGGCCGGGTCGCCGTGGCCCTCGACGGCGTCGCCGCCGTGACCGGGCCACCAGGCGGCCTTGCCGACCAGCGCGGTGAGCGCCGGGGTGAAGAACATCGCCATCACGAAGGCCGCCAGGAAGATGCCGAAGGCCATCGCGAAGCCGAACTCCAGCATGAAGATGTTGCCCGCGAGCATGAAGGTCGCGAACGACACCGCCAGGATGAAGCCGGCCGCCGCGACGGTCGGGCCGCCGTGGCGCACCGCCTCGCGGGCCGCCTCGCGCGGGTTGCGGCCCGCCCGGGCCTCCTCGCGCAGTCGGGCGATGATCAGGATGTTGTAGTCGGTACCGATCGCCACCACGAAGAGGTAGATGAGGATCGGCAGCATGAACATCATGCCGTGCTCGCCCTTGATGTTCTGGAACAGCAGGGTCGAGGAGCCGAGGGTGGCGGTGAAGCCGAGGCCGACCGAGGCCATCAGGTACCAGGGCGCGACCACGCTGCGCAGCTGGAGGCCCAGGATCAGCAGGATCAGCAGACCCGCGATCGGGAACACCAGCTTGTAGTCGTGGGACATCGCCAGGTTGATGTCCTTGTAGATCGCGGTCAGACCGCCGACCTTGGCATCGGTGCCGGACGGCGCCTGGGCGTGGGCCACCTCGCGCAGCTCGGTGAGGGTGTCGATCGCCTCGTTGCTGGACGGCTCGTGCTTGAGCAGGACCGTGAAGTCGGCGGTCACGCCGTCCTTGCTGACCTGCGGCTTCGAGGCGGCCTCGGCCACTCCGGGGACGGCGCCGAGCTTGGCGACGTAGCCGTCGAAGGAGGCCTGGTCGAGCTTGCCGCCGCCGGTGCTGCTCAGGTAGACGTGCGTCGGGTCGGCGGCGCCGGCCGAGAAGCCGTTGACCAGCTTGTCCTGGACGACCATCGACTCCTTGTCCTTGGGCATGGAGCTGCCCGCGAGGTCGAAGGTGCCGTTGTAGCCGAGGGCGCCGGCGGTCAGGGCCAGCAGCACACCGCCGGAGGCGACGGCGACCATGGCCGGGCGCTTCTGGACGGTGCGGCCGAGCGAGGCGAACCGGGCGTTGCTCGGCTCGTGCATCCACTTCTTGCCGGGCCAGAACACCCCGCGGGCCGGGATGACCGCGAGCACGGCCGGGGCCAGGGTGAGCGAGGCGAAGGCGGTGACGACGACCGCGATGGCCAGCGCCGGGCCGAGCGCCTTGAACATGCCGAGACTGGAGAGGATCAGCACCGCGAAGGCGACGGTGACCGCGCCGGCCGCGGAGGCGATGGCCTCGCCGACCCGGCCGACCGCGTTGGCCACGGCCTCCTTGCGGTCGTCGCCGGCCCGCAGCCGCTCGCGGTAGCGGAAGGCGAGGAACAGGAAGTAGTCGGTGCCGACACCGAGGACGACGACGATGAGGATCGCCGACAGGACCGGCGTGCTCTCCAGGTTGAAGGCCTTGGTGGCGTAGGCGATCAGGCCGTTGGCGGTCGGCATGGCGACCATCAGCGACAGCAGGACCGGCAGGATGCCGGCCAGGACGCTGCGGAAGATGATGCCGACGATCAGCGCCACCAGGACGACGCTGCTGAGCGCGATGATGGCGTCGGCCGCGCCGGAGGCCTCCTTCTGGTCCAGTTGCTGGGCGGCGGCGCCGCCGAGCTGGAACTTCAGGTCGGTCCCGTTGGCGAGCGCCTTGCCCTCGTCGCGGAGGTGCTTGGCGGCCTCGCCGAACTCGTCGGACTGCTGGGTGGCCTTGTCGATGGCGATCGGGGCCAGCGCGTACTTGCCGTCCTTGGACGTCGTCTGGTCGCTGATCGCGATGATCTGCTCGACGTGCTCGATCTTCTTGTCGGTGAGACCCTGGATGATCTTCGCCGCGGCGGCCTTGTCGGCCTCGCTCATCGGAGCGCCGTCATTGCGCTCGAACAGGGCGAGGGCCGAGGGCGTGAAGTTCGCCGGGAAGGCCTTCTCCTGCACCTGAGCGGCCTGGATGGACTCGTAGTGCTTGGGAAGGAACGCGGCCTCGTCGGTCTGGGCAGTGATCTTCGGGGCCGAAACCGCGATGGCGATCATCGCGACGACCCACGCCGCGATCACCCACCAGGCGCGACGGACGACGAAATGTCCTAGTCGGTGGAACATGCTCGTGATGCCTCCTGGGCATGGTTCACCGCAGCCCTTGGGGGACGGGACGCCGGGCGACGGATCGGATCGGCCCCGACCCGTGCGGGGGCACAGGTCTAGCCGGTCGGCAGGTAAGTACTTGGAGGGACCCATCCTACGGTCACTTGCTTGCCGACCGGCAAGCGAATATCCCCGTGACCCCGTTGCCGTAGGCCGACCCCCTCGGAGACGCCCCCGGCGCCCCCGAACCATCTTCGCGCGCGGACGGCCTTCTTGACCTCGTGCTCCGGGTGGAGACAGCTCCCCCTCAGGGTGGAGCTTGCTCCCCGATCCCAGGGAGGAGATATCAGGGTTCGGGGCTAGGGAAAACCCCACCCCGCCCCCGAGGAGAACCACAGGGCGGACTCCCCCGCCAGCCGGATACCCCGTCAACAGCGGCTTCCCTACTGTCGATTACGGCGCCGGACCGCACCCGGCGACCGCATCCGGCGGCCGACCACCGCCGTACGCCCGGCCCGCCCGCCACTTGTCCCGGCGCCGGCCGAACACCCAGGGGGAACCGTGAAGACCAAGCCCGGCACGGCCGCGGCCATGGGCGCCTGGAGCGCCCGGCACAGAAAGACCGCCGTCTTCGGCTGGCTGCTCTTCGTCGTCCTCGCCACCGTCCTCGGCGGCATGCACGGCAGCACCAAGGTCGGCGACGCCGAGGCGATGCCCGGCCAGGTCTCCCGGGCCGCCGAGATCCTCGACCGGGCCGGCCTCGCCTCCCCGTCCACCGAGACCGTCCTGATCCAGAGCGCCGGGCTGACCGCCGACGCCCCCGCCTTCCGGACCGTCGTCGAGCAGGTGATCACCGGGGTCGACGCCACCGGCCGGGCCACCGACGTCCGCTCCCCCTACGAGACGAAGGCCGTCTCCGCCGACGGCCACTCCGCGCTCGTCCAGCTCACCGTGCGGGGCGACCACGACGAGGCCACCCGGAACGTCACCGCCGTGGTCGACGCCGTCGCCGCCGTCCAGCAGCGGCACCCCGACCTCACCGTGGTCGAACTCGGCGACGCCAGCTCCGGCAAGTGGATGGACGAGCAGTTCGCCGACGACTTCGCCCGCGCCGAGTGGACGGCCGTCCCGCTCGCCCTCGGCATCCTGCTGGTCGCCTTCGGCGCGCTGGTCGCCGCCGTGCTGCCCGTCGTCCTCGCCCTCACCGCCTTCGTCGCCGCCGGCGGACTCGTCGCGCTCAGCAGCGGACTCCTGCACACCAGCAACAGCGCCGGCTCGGTGATGCTGCTGGTCGGCCTCGCCGTCGGGGTCGACTACTGCCTCTTCTACCTGCGCCGCGAGCGCGAGGAGCGGGCCGCCGGGCGCGACCTCGACACCTCGCTGCGGATCGCCGCCGCCACCAGCGGCCGGGCCGTGCTGGTCTCCGGCGTCACCGTGGTGATCGCCATGGCCGGCATGTTCCTCACCGGCATCGCCGAGTTCAAGGCCATGGCGTACGCCACCATCGTGGTCGTCGTCACCGCCGTGCTCGGCTCGCTCACCGTGCTGCCCGCCCTGCTCTCGATGCTCGGCGACCGGGTCGACAAGGGCCGGGTGCCCTTCCTGCGCCGGCTGCGCCGCCCCGACGCCGCCACCGCCGGCGGCACCGCTGGCACCGGCGGCCGGTTCTGGAACGCCGTGCTCACCCCGGTGCTGCGCCGCCCGCTGGCCGCCACCCTGCTGTCCGGCGCCGTCCTGCTCGCCCTGGCCGCGCCGCTGCTCACCATGCACACCGCCAACCTGACCTTCCAGCAGCAGCTGCCCAAGGGCAACGAGCTGGTCGCCGTCTCGCAGAAGATCGAGGCGGCCTTCCCCGGCAGCCCCGCGCCCGCCTCCGTGGTGATCAGGGCCACCGACATCGACTCCCCCGCGATGACCGCCGCGATCGCCGACCTCAAGGCCCGCGCCCTGGCCAGCGGACGGATGCACGGACCGGTCGACATCACCGTCCACCCCGAGCAGAACGTCGCCACCGTCGACATCCCGCTCAACGGCAGCGGCAACGACGAGGTCAGCAACGCCGCGCTGCGCACCCTGCGCGAGGACCTGGTGCCCGCCACCGTGCTCACCGTGCCCGGCACCGAGGCCCCGGTCACCGGCCGCACCGCCGGCTCGTACGACTTCAACGCCAAGATGACCGCGTCGATGCCGGTGGTCTTCGGCTTCGTGGTCGCCTTCGCCTTCCTGCTGATGCTCACCTCCTTCCGCTCGCTGGCCGTCGCCGGCACCGCCGTGGTGCTCAACCTGCTCTCGGTCGGCGCCGCGTACGGGGTGCTGACGCTGGTCTTCCAGCACGGCGTCGGGGCCTCGCTGCTCGGCACCGCCGGGGTCGGCGCGGTGGAGTCCTGGGTCCCGCTGTTCCTCTTCGTGATCCTCTTCGGCCTCTCGATGGACTACCACGTCTTCGTGGTCTCCCGGATCAAGGAGGGCCGCGACCGGGGCCTGCCCACCCGGGCCGCGATCTCCGACGGCATCCGCTCGACCGCCGGGGTGGTCACCAGCGCCGCGGTGATCATGGTGGCGGTGTTCGCGGTCTTCGGCACCCTCTCCATGCAGGCCATGAAGCAGATGGGCGTCGGCCTCGCGGTCGCGGTGCTGATCGACGCGACGATCATCCGCGCGGTGCTGCTGCCCGCGGTGATGACCCTGCTCGGCGAGCGCAACTGGTACCTGCCGCGCTGGCTCGCCTGGCTGCCCGACCTCTCGCACGGCGAGGCCGTCCCGCTCCCCGACGCCGCCCCCGTGGCCGCCGCTGCCCCCGTGGCCGTCCCCGCACCGCGGCTGCCCCAGGAGCAGCCCCACCAGGCCCGGCACCGCCGGATCGAGGTCTGACACTTCCCCACGGCCCCCACGGGCCGCAGGCCTCGAACACCGCCGGGCCCCGCGTCACGCGGGGCCCGGCACCCGTTTGCCAGAATGATCACCCACCCTCACCCGGCTGCCACGAAGGAAACCGACCCCCCATGCTCCCCTTCGACGAGGGGCGGGCCCGGCTGCTGCTCGCCCGCGCCTGCGAGTCCGCCGGCCTGCCCGACCCCGCCGACGCCCGGCTGCTCGCCCTCGGCGAGAACGCCGTCTTCGACCTCGGCGACCCGGCCGTGGTCGCCAAGGTCGGCCGCGGACCCGAGCTGTCCGAGCGCGCCCGCCGCGAGCTCGCCGTCGCCGACTGGCTGGCCGGCCACGGCGTCCCGGTGGTCCGCCCGTACGAGGCGCTGCCCGCCGAACCGCAGCTCGCCCACGGACACCCCGTCACCTTCTGGCACCGGCTCGCCCCCGCCGAGCGGCCCGCCCGCCCGGTGGACCTCGCCCCGCTGCTCCACGCCCTGCACCGGCTGCCCGACCCGCCGTTCGCCCTCGGCCGGCGCGACCTGCTGGCCCCCGTCGAACGCTGGCTCGCCTCCGCCGAGGGCCATGTCGACCCGGCCGACGTCGACTTCCTGCGCCGGCGCCGGGACGACTTCACCGCCGCGGCGGCCGAACTCGTCCCGCACCTGAAGACCGGGACGATCCACGGCGACGCGCTGCCCCGCAACGTCCACGTCGGGCCGGACGGGCCCGTCCTGCTCGACCTGGAGTTCGTCGCGCACGACCTGCGCGAGCACGACCTGGTGGTGCTCGCGCTCAGCCAGGACCGGTACGGCGTGCCGGAGGAGGACTACCGGGAGTTCACCGGGGCGTACGGCTGGGACGTGCGGGAGTGGCCCGGCTTCGCGGTGCTGCGCGGGGCCCGGGAGACGGCGAGCGCCTCCTGGGTCGCGCAGCAGGCACCGGGCAACCCGGCGGCGCTCGCCGAGTTCCGGCGGCGGGTGGACTCACTGCGGACGGGGGCCACGGAGGTGCGCTGGTACCCGTTCTGAGCCCGGGTCGGGCGGGGGTGGGGCGCTCGGCGTCCTTGGCGCGCCGGTGGCCGGAACGCGCCGGTGGGCGGGGGTGCCGGGGGCCTCGGCGGGAACCGGGGGCGGCACGCCGGGCGTCTTGTCGGACAGTCATCCCGACCGAGGATCGGCCGTCGCCTCAGCACCTCAGGAGCCGCCGCCATGTCCGAGCCCGCCGCCCCTGCGCAGCGCCCCTCCTTCACCACCGACCGGCGCCGCCAGCCACTGCTCGCGGGCTGCCTCGCGGTGCTCGCCTCGCTCGCCCTCACCGCCTGCGGCACCGCGAACGGCGCGCTCCAACCCGAGCCGAGCACCACGACGACGACCACGACGACGACCACCGCGCCGCCCCCGGCCCCCTCGCCGTCAGCCGCCTCTCCCTCCGCGTCCGCCCCGCCAACCGCCCCGCCCCCGACGTCCGCGAAGCCCGCCACCCCCAAGCCCACCACCCCCAAGCCCACCACCCCGCAGACCTCCACCCCCACCCCGGGCCCGACCCCCGCCCCGCTCCCCCCGTCCTCCCCCACCACCGGGGTCCCCACCTCCGTCGTCAGCTCCACCGCCTCCGGCGGGCGCACGGTCGCGCTCACCTTCGACGACGGCCCCGGCCCCGCCACCGGCCAGGTCCTGGACCTGCTCGCCCAGTACGGCGTCAAGGCCACGTTCTGCCTGGTCGGCAAGCAGGCCGCCGCCAACCCGGCCACCGTGAAACGGATCCTCGCCGCCGGCCACCGCCTCTGCGACCACAGCGTGGACCACCCACAGCCCTTCGCCGCCCTCCCCCACGACCGCGCCGTCCACGAGATCGCCGACGCCGAGCGGATGATCGTCCAGGCGGGCGGCCCGGGCACCCGGGTGGACTGGTTCCGCGCCCCGGGCGGCGGGTTCACCCCCGACAACCAGCGGATCGCCGCCGACCTCGGCCTGCGCCCGCTCGGCTGGTCGGTCGACCCGCGCGACTGGTCCCGCCCGGGCACGGCCGCGATCGTCGCCGCCGTCCAGTCCCAGCTCAAGCCCGGCGGCGTCGTCCTGCTGCACGACGGCGGCGGCGACCGCGGCCAGACCGTCGCCGCCCTACGGCAGTTGCTCCCCTGGCTGACCGCCCAGGGCTACCGCTTCGACCTCCCCGCCCGGTGACGGACCAGGCTCAGCGCAGCGGCCAGCGGGGGTCTATCACGGCCTCCGGGTCCTTGCCCCGGCGGAGCCAGGCCTGGAGGTCCTCGGCCCAGGCGCGGTACCAGTCGATCTGACGGGCGTGGAGTTCGGCCACGGGGACGGTGCCGACCTGGTCGGGGTAGCGCTCGGCGAGGGCGACGGCGACCCGCACCGCGGCGAGCGCGTCACTGCCCGCCTCATGGGCGTCGGTCAGCTCGACGCCGTACACCTCGCAGACCCGCTGCAGAGTCCGGGAGCCCTTCCGGTACTTGTCCACCGCGCGGTCGATGACCAGCGCGTCGAGCACCGGCACGACCGGCCCGCCGAGCCGCTCGGCCAGCGTCGCCAACCCGTGTCTGCGCAGTTCGGCGTCGAGCAGCGAGAGGTCGAAGGGCGCGTTGAACGCCACCACCGCCCGCCCCTCGGCGAGCCGCTCGCACAGCGCGCCGGCTATCTCCTCCACCGCTTCCTTCGCCGGCCGCCCCTTGGCCCGCGCCAGGTCGTCCCCGATCCCGTGGATCGCCGCCGCCTCGGCGGGTATCGGCACCCCCGGGTCGAGCAACCACCCGGTGGCACCCAGCCGACGGTCTCCGACGGTGTCCACGAGGGCGGCCGTGACAATCCGGTCCACGGCCGGGTCGGTACCCGTGGTCTCCAGGTCGAAGCCGACCAGTGGCTGCTGCCACCAGCTCATAGGGGTGCGTCCTTCCGTCCTCCACGCGAAACAGCCCCTATCATCACCCGCCCCTCCGACAATCCCCCCGCTGGGTCCCCGACCCCCCACCACCGCAGCCCCGGAGAACCATCCGGCCGTAGGACTTGCCAGACTGGCTGAGTGATCTCGCGACTACAGACCGCATGCACCGGCGAGCCTTCAGGGTCTGCCCACCGACACTGCCGGGAGACCTCCCGTGGTGGAGGCCGAGGCGACCACCATCGGAGGGTTCATCCCCATCTGGCGTTGAGCCCTTCCCGGAGGGAGAACCCATGATCCGTCCGCCCGTCCGCCGGGCCGTCGACAGCAGTCGGCTGAAGCGGCTGGTAGCAGTGGCGCTGATGGCCGCGACCCTTGGAGCATGCATGTCCAGCACCGGCCCCGGAAAGAACGACCCACTGCCCGTCAAGTCCCGCCAGGAGGCTTTGGACTGGGCGCGCCAGCTGATGGCCCACGTCGCGCAGTCGGCCGGGATCCAGATCAACGGCGAGCCTGAGGAGATCGGGTTCAGCCCGTGTGTGGGCAGGAACGGCGAGTCCGCGCCCGACGACCGCTACACCCTCCTGTACTTCGTCCACAGCGATGTCCCCGGCATCGCCCGACACAACGAAGTCGTCCGCAGCGCCCGGGACCTTCTGACGCAGGAAGGGCTGACGATCACCGACTTCCGCGAGGCGACGGACGAGAAGCCCTTCGCCGCGCTCGGCGCCCGCCATCCCACGAGCCGGTACTACGCCACGGTCGACAGCACCAGCGACAAGCGGATGGCTCTGAGTGTCACCACGCCGTGCCTGATGCCTCCTTCCTCCTCGCCGTCCGCCACCGGTTAGGTGGGGGTGAGGAGGGTGCGGCCGAGCCAGTCGGTGGGGGTCTGGGCGCCGGGGAGGATGAAGAAGTAGCCGCCGCCGGTGGGGCGGAGGAAGCGGGCGAGGGGTTCGTCGATCAGGCGGGTCTGGACGGCCTCGAACTGGCGGGTGATGTCCTGCTGGTAGCTGCAGAAGGCGAGGCCGAGTTCGGGGACGCCGCCCGCGTCGAGGCCTCGGTCGTAGTTGAAGGCGCGGCGCAGGATGCGGCTGGCGCGGGTGGCGTCGGTGCGGGGGTTGGCGAGGCGGATGTGGGAGTCGAGGGCGATCACGGCGCCGTTCGGGTCCTGGGTGTAGTCGGGGGCGTCGCCCTCCTTGGTGCGGCCGAGCGGGGCGCCGTCGGACTTGCGGCGGCCGATGATCCGTTCCTGGTCGCGCAGCGGCAGTTCGTCCCAGGGGACGACCAGGGTGCGGATGGCGCGGATCACCTGGTAGGTGCCGCCGACGGCCCAGGCGGGTTCGGTGCCGCCCGCGCCGACCCAGACCAGGGCGTCCATCTGCGCGGCGGAGCCGGTGTCGGGGTTCTGGATGCCGTCCTTGAAGCCGAGCAGGTTGCGGGCGGCGCCGGTGGGGCGGGCGCGGTTCTGGTAGCCGTCGATCTGCCAGCGCGGGCTGAGCGACTTGCTGGTGGCGCGCAGCAGGTCGCGGATCGCGTGCTGGACGGTGTCCCGGCTGGTGGCGCAGACCTGGAGGGAGAGGTCGCCGTGGCACTCGGCGGGGCGCAGGCCGTCGTTGGGGAAGGCGCGCATCGCGGTGAGCCCCGGCGGGTGGGCGTCGGCGAGGCCGTAGCGGGCGTCGAAGAGGGAGGCGCCGACGCCGACGGTGACGGTGAGGTCGTCGGTGGGCAGGGCGGCGGGGCCGAGGGTGCCGCTGTCGGAGGGTGCGGTGCCGGGGCCGAGGTCGGGCGGGGTGCCGCCGTCGGTGAGGAAGCGGATCCGGTCGGTGAGGGTGCGCAGCAGGGTGGCGAGCGCGGCCCGGTCGGTGACGTGGACGTCGAGGGCGAGGAAGGTGCCGTAGCCGGGGGGTGGGTTGAGGATGCCGGCCTGGTGGACGCCGTGGAAGGGGATCCGCCCGGTGGTGGTGTCCGGGGCGGGTGCGGCTGCGGCAGCCGAGGTGCCGAGGGTGAGGGCCCCGACGGCGCCGGCGCCGAGCGCGGTGCGGACGAAGGTGCGGCGCGAGGCGCCGGGGGCGCCGGGCTCGATCGCGTACTGACTGGTCAACGGCGGGCCTTCCGGGGCGGCGGGTTCATGAGCGTGGGCGGGCCCGGAACCGGGCCGCTGATCATGAAATCGACGCTAGCAACGCTCGCCCCGGCCCGCCTCCGCTCGCCGCCCGGAAGGGGGAAGCCCGCCGGGAGGACGGGGCCTCAGGAGGACGGCCCCTCAGGACACCGGCCGGGAGTCGGCCCAGATGCCCTCGAACTCCTCGCGGTAGACCTCCAGCAGCCCGACGTCGGCGCCGCCCGGCTCCTGGCCCGCGCCGCCGCGCAGCACCAGCGCGGGCGACTCCATGCCGCGGGCGCGCCGCAGGTAGGGCTGGACGACGCCGAGGTCGCGGGTCTGCCGGCGGCCGCCGGGGGCCGCCGCCGCGCCGGCCGGTACGCCCTCGACCAGGTAGGCCGTGAAGCGCGGGGTCTCGTCGAACACCCGGATCTCGAAGCCGCCCTGGTCGCGCAGGGCGGCGCGGACCCGGCGGACGTGCAGGATGTTCATCTGGATGGAGCGGCCCAGCTCGCCGCGCCCGAGGCCGAGTTCGCGCTCGCGGCGGCGGACGGCGCTGCTGGCCGGGTTGAGGAAGAGCAGCCGGACCCGGCAGCCCTCGGTGGCGAGCCGGACGAGCCGCTTGCCGGTGTAGTTCTGGCAGAGCATGCCGAGGCCGATGCCGAGCGCGTCGAGCCGCCGGGCGCCGTCGAGCAGGTCCTCGACGGGCAGGTCCCGCTGGAGTCGGACCCGGTCGGGGTGGACGGCGACCACGTCCGCGTACCGGCCGGCGACCAGCGACTCGACGACGTCCGCGGGCACCGCTCCGGCGCCGCCGTCGAGCAGGGCGAGCAGCCGGGCGGAGGCCCGCTCGGCCTGGGCGAGGACGGTCGGGGTGAGGACGCGGTTGCGGGAGACGACGTGCCGGGCGACCTCCAGCTCGTCGAGGGCCAGCTCGATCTCCCGGCGGTCGGCCAGGTACGGCTCGAAGCACGGCCAGTGCTGGACCATCAGCTCGCGCAGCTGCGGCAGGGTGAGGAAGACCAGCGGGTCGTCGTCGGCCGGGTCGAGCAGGTAGCCCTTGCGGCGGCTGACCTCGCGGACGGCGCCGGCCCGGTGCGCCCACTCCTCGCCGGCCGGGCCGGCCGCGGCGGTGACCCAGTCCTCGCCGTGGGCGGGCGCGTAGATCGGGTGCAGCACCTCGTCGACGAGCGAACGGAGCCGCTGCTCGACCAGGTTGAGCCAGACGTAGGCGCGGCCGGAGAGCCGGACGCGCTGGTAGGCGTCCTCCCACTCGGCGCCGGACCAGGCGAGCGCGGGGACCTCGACCGGGCCGCCCTGGGCGGGCACCAGCGAGCGCCCGCCGGTCAGGGCGGGGCGCATGACCACCGTCGGCGCCTCGCTGCGGGCGCCGCCCCGGTCGGGGCCGCCGGGCCCACCGCCACGGCCGCCGACGGGGAACACCATGCGCCACCTCACCTGGTTCCTGTTGGGAGCCGGCCGGGGCCGCTCGGAGCTGTCTGCCTGCCGTCCGGCCGGTCGGCCGCACGGCGTACCGCCGACGCACCGCCGGTCGCCGCCGGTTCGCCTGATTCGCCGACTCGCCCGATGGATCGCCATGCGCCCCCGACGGCCGGACGATCAAGGGTACTGCCCGCCGCGAACCGGCCGCAGCCGGTTGGACGACGGGGGCGGCCGGCCCACCGGTGCGCCCCAACCGTCTCATCCGCCCCGCTCGGCACGGAAGCCCCGTGACAGCGTTCGCGAGGAACCGGCGCTCCGCGCGTCTCGCCCCGACCCCGCCGCACGCCGGGCCGGGGAGAGGCGCGCGGACACCCGTTCGGGCGAATACGGCACAAATGGCCCCGCCGTCGGGCGAAGCGTCGGGGAGTATGCGGACTGTGCCGCCCGTGTGCCGTACGTCACGGTGCCCGAGTGGCGCATGCCCGCCCGCCCGGCCGGGCAGAGACTGCCTCCGAGGTCCGGGCCCGATCATCGGACTGTCCGACAGTTCTCCTTATGCGCAAGGAAGTTGAGGAACCATGCAGGTCTGGCCAGGGGCCTCCTACCCCCTCGGTGCCACCTACGACGGGGCCGGCACCAACTTCGCCGTGTTCTCGGAGAGCGCCGACCGGATCGAGCTCTGCCTGCTCGACGAGGACGGTTCGGAGAGCTCCGTCGAGCTGCGCGAGACCGACGCGTTCGTCCGGCACGCCTACCTCCCGGGCGTCCAACCGGGCCAGCGCTACGGCTTCCGCGTCCACGGCCCCTACAACCCGGGGCTCGGCCAGCGGCACAACAGCGCCAAGCTGCTGCTGGACCCGTACGCCAAGGCGATGAGCGGGCACATCGACTGGGACGAGTCCGTCTACGGCTACCACTTCGGCGCCCCCGAGCGCCGCAACGACCTGGACTCCGCCCCGCACACCATGCACTCGGTGGTGATCAACCCGTACTTCGACTGGGGCACCGACCGGCCGCCGCGCACCGACTACCACCGCACCGTGCTGTACGAGGCCCATGTGAAGGGCCTGACCAAGCTGCACCCGGGGATCCCCGAGGAGATCCGCGGCACCTACGCGGGCGTCGCCCACCCGGCCGTGATCGAGCACCTGGCCAAGCTCGGGGTCACCGCGATCGAGCTGATGCCGGTGCACCAGTTCGTCCGGGACCACCGGCTGCGCGACCTGGGGCTGGCCAACTACTGGGGCTACAACACCGTCGGCTTCTTCGCCCCGCACTCCTCCTACTCCTCCACCGGCGACCGCGGCCAGCAGGTGCAGGAGTTCAAGTCGATGGTCAAGGCGCTGCACGCGGCCGGCATCGAGGTCATCCTCGACGTGGTCTACAACCACACCGCCGAGGGCAACCACCTGGGCCCGACCCTCTCGCTGCGCGGCCTGGACAACGTCTCCTACTACCGCCTCGCCCGGGACCAGCGCTTCTACGAGGACACCACCGGCACCGGCAACAGCCTGCTGATGCGCAGCCCGCACGTGCTCCAGCTGATCATGGACTCGCTGCGCTACTGGGTCACCGAGATGCACGTCGACGGCTTCCGCTTCGACCTCGCCGCCACCCTGGCCCGGCAGTTCCACGAGGTGGACCGGCTCTCCTCGTTCTTCGACCTCGTCCAGCAGGACCCGGTGGTCTCCCAGGCCAAGCTGATCGCCGAGCCCTGGGACCTCGGCGAGGGCGGCTACCAGGTCGGCAACTTCCCGCCGCTGTGGACGGAGTGGAACGGCATGTACCGGGACACCGTCCGCGACCTGTGGCGCGGCGAGAACGCCACCCTCGCCGAGTTCGGCTCCCGGCTCACCGGCTCCTCCGACCTCTACCAGGACGACGGCCGCCGCCCGATCGCCTCGATCAACTTCGTCACCTGCCACGACGGCTTCACCCTGCGCGACCTGGTCTCGTACAACGAGAAGCACAACGAGGCCAACGGCGAGAACAACCGGGACGGCGAATCCTTCAACCGCTCCTGGAACTGCGGTGTCGAGGGCCCGAGCGAGGACCCGGGCGTCGAGGAGCTGCGGGCCCGCCAGCAGCGCAACTTCCTCGCCACCCTGATGCTCTCCCAGGGCGTGCCGATGCTCGCCCACGGCGACGAGTTCGGCCGCACCCAACACGGCAACAACAACGCCTACTGCCAGGACAACCCGCTCACCTGGGTGCACTGGCCGACCGGGGACGGGGCGGGCGCCCGGCTGCTGGAGTTCACCCAGGGCATGGTCTGGCTGCGCCGCGACCACCCGGTGTTCCGGCGCCGCCGCTTCTTCCACGGCCGCCCGGTCCCGGGGCGGCCCACCGGGGACGGCGGTCCGGTCGGCGAGTACGAGGACCTCACCGACATCGCCTGGTTCACGCCCGCCGGGGAGGAGATGACCAAGCGCAACTGGGGTGCCAGCTACGCCAAGTCGCTCACCGTCTTCCTCAACGGCTACGCCATCTCGGAGCCGGACCGGCGCGGCGGGCGGATCGTCGACGACTCCTTCCTGCTGATGTTCAACGCGCACTTCGAGCCGCTGGAGTTCACCGTGCCGGCCGGGCACGGGCAGGAGTGGCAGGTGGTGGTGGACACCGCGCAGCCCCGGCTGCCCGCCCCGGGGGCGGGTGCCCGGGCCAAGGCGGGGGACGCCCTCTGGCTCCCCGACCGCTCGCTGATGGTGCTGCAACGGCCCGCCTGAGCCGCCCCGCACCCGTGTACCGGCCCGCCGACGGACCTTGCGCACCGGCCGTCCCCCGGGCCACCGTGGTCCGGGGGGGGCGGCTGCGCCGGGGGCACTGACCGCCCGCCCCGGCCGGGCCGCCCGGGCCCGGTGGTCACCTGTTCGGGTCAGCAACGGGTCTTGCCCCCGCGCCCCGCCGGGTAGGCATGGAGGCATGACCGACGCCGCCGAGCCCGCGCAGCCCCGCCCGGCCGCCGTGCCGTCCGCCGCCCCCACCCCCACACCGCCCGCCGTGCCGTCCCCCGTGCCGTCCGCCAGCTACCGCCTCCAGCTCCAGCCCGGCTTCACCCTGCGCGACGCCACCGCCGCCGTCCCCTACCTGGCCGCCCTCGGCGTCTCCCACCTGCACCTCTCCCCGCTGCTGGCGGCCGTCCCCGGCTCCACCCACGGCTACGACACCGTCGACCACGGCCGGATCGCCGAACAGCTCGGCGGCGAGGAGGCGCTGCGCGCGCTGGCCGCCGAGGCGCACCGCCACCACCTGCGGCTGATCGCCGACGTGGTGCCCAACCACATGGCGGTGCCCGTCCCCGAGCACCTCAACCTGCCGCTCCTGGAGGTCCTGCGGGACGGCCCCGACTCGCCGTACGCGCGCTGGTTCGACATCGACTGGACCGCCCAGCCCGGCCCGACCGACGCCCCCGGACGCGGCCGGGTGCTGCTGCCCCTGCTCGGCGACCGGCTCGGCGCCGTGCTCGACCAGCTGGCCGTGGACGGCGACACGCTCCGCTACCACGACCACGCCCTGCCGCTGCGCCCCGGCACCGAGGAGCTGCCGCTGCGCGAGCTGCTCGGCCGGCAGTGGTACCGGCTGGCGTGGTGGCGGCTGGCCCGCACCGAGCTGAACTACCGGCGGTTCTTCACCGTCAACGAGCTGATCGCCGTCCGGGTCGAGGAACCGGAGGTGTTCGAGGCCACCCACGGCGTGCTGCTGCGGCTGCACCGCGAGGGCGTGCTGGACGGCTTCCGGATCGACCACCCGGACGGGCTGGCCGACCCGCGCGGCTACCTGGAGCGGCTCGCCGCCGCGACCGGCGGGGCCTACACGGTGGTGGAGAAGATCCTCACCGGCGAGGAGCGGCTGCCCGCCGACTGGCCGTGCGCCGGGACCACCGGGTACGACGCGCTGCGCCGGATCGACGGCGTGCTCACCGACCACGCGGGCGCCGGCCGGCTGGCCGGGGCGTACGAGGCGTTCCTGGCCGACACCTCCCCCGACGCCTGCGCGGACGGCTCCCCCGGCGTCTCCCCTGGCGTCTCCCCCGCAGCGGCGCCCAGTGGTGAACCGTGCGCCGACCCGCACCCGGCGCTGGCCGCCGCCTGGCGGGGACGCGCCGACATGACCGGCCCCGGGGGCGAGCTGTCCGCCGAGGTGGAGCGGCTGGTCCGGCTGGCCGTCCGGCTCGGGGCCGCCGACCCGGCGCACGCCGACCACCCGCCGGGGCGGCTGCGCGCCGCGCTGCGCCGGCTGCTGACCGGCTACCCCGCGTACCGCCCGTACGTCCGGCCCGGGGAGCCGCTGCCGGAGGCCTCCGCCGCCCAGCTGGCCGCCGCGCTCGACGCCGACGGGGAGCCGGTCGACGCCACCGACCGGTTCGTCGCCGACCTCGCCACGGGCGTGCTCGGGCGCGGCCCCGAGCAGGACGAGTTCGCCGTCCGGTTCGCGCAGACCGCCGCCGCGGTGGCCGCCAAGGGCGTCGAGGACACCGCCTTCTACCGCTGGAACGCGCTGCTGAGCCTCAACGAGGTCGGCGGCGAACCCGCCCGGCCCGGGGTGCGGCCCGAGGACTTCCACGCCTGGTGCCACGACGTCGAACGGCACTGGCCGCACACCATGACGGTGCTCTCCACCCACGACACCAAGCGCAGCGCCGACGCCCGCGCCCGCCTCGCCGTCCTGGCCGAGCAGCCCCGCGAGTGGGCCGCCGAGGCCGCCGCCTGGTCCACCGCCGCCGGGCGCGGCCCCGGCTCAGGCCCCGGCTCAGGCCACGACGCCGACAGCGACTGGACGCTCTGGCAGACCCTGGTCGCCGCCTGGCCGCTCACCCCGGAACGGCTGGTCACCGCCGTGCTCAAGGCGGCCCGCGAGGCGAAGGTCCACACCTCCTGGACGAGCCAGGACGTCCGCTTCGAACGCGCCCTCGCCGACCGCGCGCGCGCCGTCTTCGGCCACCCCGGACTGCTGCCCCGGATCGAGGGGTACGTGGCCGCGATCGCCCCGTACGCGCGCTCCAACACGCTCTCCGCCGCCCTGCTGCACCTCACCGTGCCCGGGGTGCCGGACCTCTACCAGGGCAGCGAGGAGCCGCTGTACACCCTCGTCGACCCGGACAACCGGCGCGCCGTCGACCTCGGGGCGCTGGCCGTCCGGCTCACCGACTCGGCGACCGCCCGCGCCGGCGACCTGGCCCGGGAGAAGCTGCACCTCACCACGACCGCGCTGCACCTGCGCCGGACCCGCGCGCTGGGCGCCCACCGCCCGCTGACCGCCACCGGGCCGGCCGCCGGCCACCTGCTGGCCTTCGGCCGCGGGCCGGACGTCCTCACCGCCGTCACCCGGCTGCCGTACGGGCTCGCCCGGGCGGGCGGCTGGCGCGACACCGAACTGCACCTGCCAAGCACCGGCGACGGCTGGACGGACGAACTGACGGAGCGTCATTTCCCCTCGGGCCCGGTCCCGGTGGGCGAGCTGCTGGCCGGCGACCGGCCGGTGGTCCTGCTGACCAGGAGGGGCACGCCATGAGGTACGAGGTCTGGGCCCCGTACGCCGCCGAGCGGGTCGAGGTGGCGGTCGACGGCGCGCACCACCCGCTGGCCCGGGACGCCGTCCGCGCCGGCTGGTGGCAGGGCGAGGCACCCGCCGGGGACTACGCGTTCGTACTGGACGGCGGCCGCCCGCTGCCCGACCCCCGCTCACCCCGGCAGCCGCACGGCCCCGACGGCCCCAGCCGGGCCGTCGACCACGCCGCGTTCAGCTGGTCCCGCACCGGTTGGCGCGGCCGGCCGCTGCCCGGGGCCGTGCTGTACGAGCTGCACATCGGCACCTTCACCGCCGCAGGCACCTTCGACGCGGCGGCCGCCCGGCTGGACCACCTGGTCGAGCTGGGCGTCGACTTCGTCGAGCTGATGCCGGTCTGCCCGTTCCCCGGCAGGCACGGCTGGGGGTACGACGGCGTCTCGCTCTGGGCCGTGCACGAGGCCTACGGCGGCCCCGAGGGCCTCAAGCGCTTCGTCGACGCCGCGCACCGCAAGGGCCTCGGCGTCGTCCTCGACGTGGTGCACAACCACCTCGGCCCAGCCGGCAACTACCTGCCGCTGTTCGGCCCGTACTTCACCGAGCGGCACCAGACCCCGTGGGGCTCCGCCGTCAACCTGGACGCGCCCGGCTCGGACGAGGTGCGCGCCTACCTGATCGGCAGCGCGCTCGCCTGGCTGCGCGACTACCGGATCGACGGCCTGCGGCTGGACGCCGTGCACGCCCTGGCCGACGACCGGGCGCTCCACTTCCTGGAGGAACTCGCCACGGAGGTGGACCGGTTGGCGGTGGCGACCAACCGCCCGCTGTTCCTGGTCGCCGAGTCCGACCTGAACGACCCGCGCACCACCGCGCCCCGCGAGGCCGGCGGACACGGCCTCGCCGCCCAGTGGAGCGACGACTTCCACCACGCCCTGCACTGCGCCCTGACCGGCGAATCCCAGGGCTACTACGGGGACTTCGCCGTCGCCCCGCTCGCGGCCCTGGCCCGGACCCTCACCCGCGGGTACTTCCACGACGGCACCTGGTCCTCCTTCCGCGGCCGCCACCACGGCCGGCCGTTCCCGCCCGCCCACGGCCACCGGCTGCTCGGCTACCTGCAGACCCACGACCAGGTGGGCAACCGGGCGCTGGGAGACCGGATCTCCACCAGCCTCACCCCCGGCCGGCTTGCCTGCGGGGCCGCGCTGGTGCTGACCTCGCCGTTCACCCCGATGCTCTTCATGGGCGAGGAGTGGGGCGCCGCGACGCCCTGGCAGTACTTCACCGACCACACCGACCCGAACCTCGCCGAGGCCGTCCGCCGGGGCCGACGGCGGGAGTTCACCGAGCACGGCTGGGCGGCGGACGCGGTGCCGGACCCGCAGGAGCCGGCCACCCTGCTGCGCTCCGTGCTCGACTGGACCGAGCCGCGGCGCGCACCGCACAGCGAGCTGCTCGACTGGACCAGGCGGTTGATCCGGCTGCGCCGGGAGCGCCCGGAGCTGTCGGACCCCGACCTGGCGGCCGTCCGGGTGGCGGCCGACGAGGAGGCCGGCTGGCTGGTGGTGCACCGGGGGCCCTACCGGGTGGCGGTCAACCTGGGCGCGGCGGCGGCCTCGGTGCCGGCGGCCGGCGAGGTGGTGGCGGCGTTCGGCGGGCACCGCGTCTCCGGGGACCGGCTGACGCTGGACCCGGACTCGGTGGCGGTCGTCCGCCGCTGACCGCCGTTCCCTGTGGGTGCCCGCCGGTCACCAGAGGAAGGCGCCGATCCGCTCGCGCAGCCCGTGCGCGTCCAGGCCGTAGGCGGCCAGGTGCTCGGGGATCGAGCCGTACTGCCGGTGCTCGGCCCGCGGCACGCCGAGGGCCAGCACCCGGTGCGGCCGGTCGGCGAGCGCCTCGTGCGCCTCGTTGGCGGAGGTGCCGGCCAGGTACGGCTCGACCAGCACCACGTCCGCCCGCCGCTCGGTGGCGGCCCGCAGCGCGGCGCCGTCGAAGGGCCGGACGGTGGCCGCGTAGAGCACGGTGACGTCGAGGTTCTCGGTGGCGGCGAGGACGGCGTCCAGCATCGGCCCGACCGCGACCACGGCGCCCCGGGAGCCCTGCCGGACGACGGTGAACCGGCCCGGCTCGACCCTCACCGCCTGCTCGTTCTGGTGGGCCGAGAGCCGGACGTAGACCTTGCGGTCGCCATCGGCCACCGCGTGCCGCAACAGCTGCTCGGCCTCGTCGGGGTGACCGGGCACGTGCACCGTCCAGTCGGCCAGGGTGTCCAGCAGCGCGACGTCGCCCGGCGCCATGTGGGTGCGGCCGCCGGCCGGCCAGTCGTAGGAGCCGGCCGCGCTCACCAGCACGGCGCCGACACCCTGGTGGCCGAGGTCCAGTTTGACCTGCTCGAAGGGGCGCTCGACCAGGAAGCTGGCGAAGGTGTGGGCGATCGGCCGCATCCCGGTGAACGCCAGACCGGCGGCGGCGCCGATCAGCAGCTGCTCGCGGATGCCGACGTTGATCAGCCGGTCCGGGTGCCGCTCGGCGGCCTTCTGGAAGCCTGCGGCGCTGATGTCCGCCAGGACGACGGCGAGGCGCGGGTCCTCGTCCAGCAGGCCGGAGGTGATGTCGATGAAACGGTCGCGCATGGTGTCCATGGGTGTTCGGGCCCTTTCCGGCTCAGGAGTTCTTCGACTCGACGCGGGCGACCACGACCCGCGGCCGGTCCGGGTGCTCGGTGGTGAACGCCCTGTACAGCGCCTCGTGGTCGCGGCCGTCCACGGTCTCCGCCGACCAGCCCTCGGCGGCGAACCGCGCCGCGATGCCGCCGTGCCAGCCGTGCGTGGCCGAGGAGTTGTCGATCACCAGGGCGTGCAACCGGTCCAGCCCGTAGGCCCCGGCGAAGGCCACCGCCTCGTGGTTGGAGCCCTCGTCGAACTCCGCGTCGCCGACGAGCACCCAGACCGCCGGGTCGTGCAGGCCCTGGGCGCGCAGGCCAAGCGCCGTGCCCACCGCGAGCGGCAGGCCGTGCCCCAGCGAACCCGAGCTGATCTCCACCCCGGGGATCAGCAGCCGGTCCGGGTGGTGGCCGAGCGGCGAGTCGTACGCGCCGAAGCTCGGCAGCACCGCCGGGTCGAGGAAGCCCTTGGCCGCCAGCACCGCGTAGTACGCCATCGGGCCGTGGCCCTTGGAGAGCAGGAAGCGGTCCCGGTCCTGGGCCTCCGCCGTCTCCGGGGTGACCCGCAGCACCCGGTCGTACAGGACCCAGAGGGAGTCCAACGTGGAGGTGGCGGCCGGGCCGTGCTTCTCGTCGCCGGTCATCAGCGCCATCAGGCCCGGCAGTTCGCCGAAACCGGAGGGGGAGGTTCGGGGGCGGTTCGTCATGACCCCGATGCTGCAACTTGAAGTCGGCTTCAAGTCAAGCGGTACAGTGTCCCCCATGATCGCCAACCGCCCCAGCCGGCACGACCTGCTCACCATCGGCCAGCTCGCCGAACGCAGCGGCCTCGCCACCTCCGCCCTGCGCTACTACGAGCGGCTGGGGCTGATCCACGCCACCCGCACCACCGGCAACCAGCGCCGCTACACCCGCGGCACGCTGCGCCGGATCGCCTTCGTCCGGGCCGCCCAGCGGGTCGGCCTGTCGCTGGACGAGGCCAAGGTCGCCCTTGACCGCCTCCCCGAGCACCGCGCGCCCAGCGGCACCGAGTGGGACGGCGTCGCCCAGTCCTGGCAGAGCCGGATCGACGAGCAGATCGCCGAACTGGAGCGGCTGAAGGCCAAGCTCACCGGCTGCATCGGCTGCGGCTGCCTCTCGCTCACCCGCTGCGGGCTCTACAACGCCGCCGACCGCGCGGGCGCCGCCGGCCCCGGCGCCCGCTACCTCCTCACCCGCGACCCCGCCACCGGCCCCGAGCCCGCCCCGACGGACCCCCCGGACAGGTTCTGAACCCGGCCGCCCGGGCCCGGACCCGGGCCCGTCGTGCCACCCGGGGGGACACCGCGCCGTTCACGGCGCGCCCGCTGGGACGCCCGGCCCGCGCGCTCTAGCGTGGGCGGGTCGCCGCAGGTAGCGAGTCTGGAGCCGCTGATGAACCGCCGTTCTTCCCGTTCGTACCGGACCGCCCTCGCCGCCGTGGCGGCGGGCTGGCTGCTACTCGGAGCCGCCGGCTGTTCCAGCGACGGCGGCGGCGGGGGCAGCGCCTCGTCCTCGGCGGCCACCACCTCGGCCTCGGCCTCGCCCTCGGTTTCGACGAGTTCTTCGGTGGCTTCCTCGGCGCCCGCCACCTCGGCGTCCGCCTCTGCGTCCACCTCCGCCTCCGTATCCCCCACCGCCTCCGGGAGCTTCGCGCCGGCGGGTGCGGCGACCGTGACGATCAAGAACTTCCTGTTCGGCCCCGCGAACCTCACCGTCGCACCGGGCACCACCATCACCGTGACCAACCAGGACTCCGCCGGGCACACCCTCACCGCGATCGCGCCCACCGCCGGGGCGTTCGACACCGGCCTGCTGGAACAGGGCAAGTCCGCGACGATCACCGCGCCGACCACCCCCGGCTCGTACCCGTTCCACTGCGACGTCCACCCGACGATGACCGGCACCCTCGTCGTCCAGTGAGCGTTTCTGTCAGACCCACCGCCTAACCTCGGGGAGAGCACCGCCGCAGGAGAGGCCCGTTCATGA
This sequence comes from Kitasatospora misakiensis, assembly GCF_042656005.1. Taxonomy (NCBI): domain Bacteria; kingdom Bacillati; phylum Actinomycetota; class Actinomycetes; order Kitasatosporales; family Streptomycetaceae; genus Kitasatospora; species Kitasatospora misakiensis. The sequence goes on from NZ_JBHSOF010000002.1 coordinate 227,385, forward strand.
TCGTCGACCGCATACGCGTCCACCCTCAGCTGATCGACGCCGAGGAGCGGGAGGAGTGGCCGTGGACGGTGCCGGGCGTGGGCACGCTGCTCGGGGCCGGGGTGGCGCTGCCGGCGCCGGTGACCTTCCTGGTCGGCGAGAACGGCAGCGGCAAGTCGACCCTGGTCGAGGCGGTGGCGGAGGCCTTCGGGCTGGACTCCTACGGCGGCCGGGGCGGCTCCCGCTACGCCTCGCCGCGCGAGAAGAGCGTCCTCGGCGAGCGCCTGCACCTGGACTACACGCCGCGCGGGCGGAGACCGCGATGGCGATGATGGCGGAGAAGCAGGGTTGGCCGGGCTACTGGAAGGAGCGCACCGACCTGATGAGCCACGGCGAGGGGTTCCTCACCGTGTTCGAGTCGATGTTCCAGGGGCCCGGCCTGTACATCCTGGACGAGCCGGAGGCGGCCCTGTCCTTCACCTCCAGCCTCCGGCTCGTCGCGCTGCTCGCCGAACTGGGCCGCGACGGCGCCCAGGTCGTCTGCGCGACCCACTCCCCGATCCTGGCCTCCGTCCCGGGCGCGGCGGTCCTGGAGGTGGGCGAGCACGGGATCCGGCAGACCCGCTGGAAGGACCTCGCGATCGTCGACCACTGGCGCCGCTACCTGGAACGGCCGGAGGCCTACCTCCGCCACCTCGTCTGAGCCCGGATCCGCCGACCGCCAGGCCTCACGGGGCTCTCAGCGGCTCCGGTAGGACCCGAGGTGCCAGAGCTTGAGGCCGTCGAGGCGTACGGGGCCGCCTTCGGCGAACAGCTGGACGCCCTGGCTGTCCGGGTCGGGGAAGATCTGGTCGGTGATCACGGCTTCTCCCTGGCCGCCGAACACCTCGACCGAGGACGAGTCGACGACCACGCGGAGGTGGACCTTGCCGTCCGGCTGGGGCTTGAGCGGTGCGCTCTGGACGCCGGGGAAGTGGGGGTCGAAGTCGACGGCCCCGGATCTCGTGCGGTCGACGTACAGCTGCTGGGTGGTGGTGTCGTAGCCGATGACGGTCTCCTGGCCGGCTCCGGTGCGGACCTTGAGTCCGAAGGTGCGGGCACCGGTGGGCGAGAAGGTGGGCGTGAAGGTGGCGTCGATGTCCAGGGCCTGCCCGGCGCTCCCGGCAGGCAGGGCGGTGGTGCCGGCGGGGAGGGAGCGGGAGTTCAGGGAGACGGCCGGCCCCTGGCGCAGTGAGCCCAGGGCCGCGACCGGCTGTTGGGTCAGCTGGAGGCGGCCGTCGACGGTGCGCAGTTGCAGCGTCCGGGGCAGGCTCTGCGCGTTGCGCCACGGCGTGGTGGGGGTGCTGCCGCTGTACTGCCAGTTGCTCATCCAGCCGATCATGACGCGCTCGCCCCGGGGCGCGTCGTTGTAGGTGACGGCGGCGTAGAAGTCCTTGCCGAAGTCGACCCAGTGCGCGCGCTGCAGGACGGAGAGGGCGGGCTTGTCGGCGGCGGTGAACCGGTCGGCCATGATGTGGCCCCAGCCGTCGGTGTTCAGGTCGGTGATCTGCACCCGGGCCTGCTTGCCCCGGTAGGCGCGCAGGTCGAAGGAGGCCCAGTCCAGGTGCTCGCTGTCGGCGCCGGTGACGCTCTGCACGATCCGGCCGTCGACGACCAGGTTCACCGAGGTCTCGTGCGACTGGGGCAGGGCCCGGGTGTCGGAGAGGACGATCTGGTCGACGTTGATGTGGCCCCAGCCCCCGGTGTTCTGGTCCACGATCCTGATCCGGGCCGTCCTGCCCCGCAGATCGGAGACGTCCCAGGACGCCCAGTCGAGGTGTTCGTCGTTGCCGCCGGTGGTGCTGCGCACGGCCTTTCCGTCGACGAGGAGTTCGATGGCGGTGCGGGCGCCGGAGGAGGCCGGGTGGTTGCCGCCGCCGATCAGGAAGTCGAGGTACTTCCTGTCGACGGTGAACGGCGGCGAGGTGAGTTCGCCGGTGGTGGCGTCGCCCTGGAGGTAGCTGTTGACCAGGCCGCGGCCCAGGTGGCCCGAGACCTCCTGCTGGTCCGGGAGGGTGCCCCGGGCCGGTCCGGCGCCGAACGCGGTGCCGGTGGCGGTCCACGCCCCGTAGGTGTCGCCCTCGAAGTCGGCGAGGACGGTTCCGGCGGGCGCCGGCTGCCGGTCGGGGGCGGTGTTCGGGTCGTGGGGGTGGTTGCCGCCGCCGACCTTGAAGTTGAGGTAGTCGCTCGCGACCGTGAACAGCGGGGAGGAGACGGTGCCCGTCGCGCTGTCGCCGCCGTGGAAGCTGTTGGCGTACCCGGCGCCCTCGACGCCGGTGACCGCGGACTGTCCGGGCAGGGATCCGGTGGCCGGGCCGGTGCCGAACGCCGTTCCGCCGGTCGTCCAGCCTCCGTAGCCGGGCTGCTCGAAGTCCTGTACGACGGTGCCGCTCGGCGGGGTGTAGGAGCCGTTGTCGTCGGGGGTGAAGGTGGTGCCGTCGAAGTCGCCGAGGAAGTACTGCATCCCGGAACCGCCGGCGATGCCACCGGGGTTGAGGCTCACCACCAGGACCCACTTGATCCGCGCGGGGTCCCCGTCGACGGCCAGCGGGAAGAGGTCCGGGCATTCCCAGGCGCCGCCGGTGGCGCCGGCCGGGCCGAACTCGCTGAGGCGGGTCCAGGACTTGAGGTCCCTGGAGGTGTAGAACACCACCTTGTGCTCGTCCGCCATCACCACGGTCATCAGCCAGCTGCGGGTCGGCGCGTACCACTGGACCTTCGGGTCACGGAAGGCCTGGGAGCCGATGTCGAGCACCGGGTTGCCCGCGTACTTGGTCCAGGTTCGGCCGCGGTCGGTGCTGTAGGCGAGCGACTGGGCCTGCTTCCCGTCCGGGTAGGCGCTGGTGTACACCGCGACCATGGCGGGGTTCGTGGCGCTCCCGAAGCCGCTGGTGTTGCCGGTGTCGACCACGACGCTGCCGGAGAAGACCATCTCGCCGCTGTCGTGGGGGATGGCGAGCGGCAGTTCGTTCCAGTGCACGAGGTCCGTGCTGACGGCGTGGCCCCAGGACATGTTGCCCCAGGAGTTGCCGTCGGGGTTGTACTGGTAGAAGAGGTGGTACTCGCCGCTGTAGTAGACGAGTCCGTTGGGGTCGTTCATCCAGTTCTGCGCGGGGGTGTAGTGCGTCTGGGGGCGGTACGGCTCCTGGAAGCCGGGGGCGTCGGCGACCGCGGGGGCGCCGGCCGTCAGGGCGAGGCAGACGGCGGTGGCCAGGACGGCCGGCAGTAAACGGCGGGTACGGCGGGTGCGTTGGGTACGGCGGGGCGCGGGCATGGCGAACTCCTTCGCGGAGCTTGGGTGGGGGTGGGGTGCTCGCGGCGAATCGGGGCATGGCTGTGCCGGGGTACGGCCGTGGGGCGGCGGTACGGCCGGGTGGTGCGGCGGCGGTACGGAACTGTTAGGCGGGCGGCGGGAGTTCGCCGGATCCGCGGGGGATGAGGCGGGTGGGGACGGTGACCGTGCGGGCTCGGGTACGGTCGCCGTCGAGGCGGGCGAGGGCGATCTCGGCCGCGGCCGTGCCGATGGCGACCGGGTCCTGGGCGACGGTGGTGATGGCGGGTTCCAGCACCTCGGCGAACGGCAGGTCGTCGAAGGAGACCAGGGCGACGTCGCGCCGGCCGGCCCGGGTCATGCCGAGCACGGTCCCCATGGCGGCGAAGTTGTTGGCCGCGAGGATCGCGGTCGGCTGCCTGGGGCCGGCCAGCGTGCGCTGGACCGCGTCGGCGGCCTCGGCCTCGGTGTGTCCGTCGAGGACGAGCGCGCGGTCGTAGGGGAGGTCGGCCGCTTCGAGGGCCTCGCGGTATCCGGCGAGGCGCTCGCGGCGGGTGTAGAGGGTGGACGGGCGGTCGCCGACGAAGGCGATCCGCCGGTGTCCGGCGGCGATCAGGTGGGCGGTGCCCTCGCGGGCGCCGGCCCGGTTGGAGCTGACCACGCTGTCGGAGGTGAGGCCGGTGCCCGGGCGGTCGAGGAACACCACCGGCATGCCGTTGCTCCGGGCCGTCCGGAGGTGGGTGTGGACGGCCCCCGCCGCGGGCACCACCATCAGCGCGCTGACCCGGCGGGCCAGGAAGGTGCTGATCAGCGCCCGCTCCCGCTCGGGGTCGTCGGCGCAGGAGCCCATCAGCAGGGTCAGCCCGCGTTCGCGCACCGCGTTCTCGATCCCGCCGGCGACGGAGCCGAAGAACGGGTTGCCCATGTCGGGGATGATCAGTCCGACGGTGCTGTCCGGGCCGCCGACGCGGATGTTGCGGGCCATCAGATTGGGCTGGAAGCCGAGCCGCTCGACCGCCGCCATGACCCGCTCCCGGGTCGCCGGGGAGGTCGGCCCGTCGCCGTTCAGCACCCGGGAGACGGTCTTGGCACTGACGCCGACCTCCTGGGCGACATCGTTCAGCGTCGTGCGACGGGGCGAGGCCATGTACCACCGTTCCGGCTTCGTCGCGCGCGGGCCCCGGTGTGACGGCGGAGCCCCCGCGCGGACTGTCTGGTCAGTTCGGGCGGACCCCGGCGGCCTCGGCCGCCCTGGCATCCGCGACGACAGTACCGCCGCCGTCCCGGTCGACGGCGAGCGCACCCGTCATGATGGCCACGACCTCCGCCATCGAGTAGTCGGACGGCTTGATCAGGGCCTCGCGCCGGCCCATCCGGTGGACGTGGATCCGGTCGGCGATCTCGAAGACGTGCGGCATGTTGTGGCTGATCAGGATGACGGGCAGCCCCTTGTCGCGGACCCGGCGGATCAGGTCGAGGACCTGGCCGGACTCCTTGACGCCCAGGGCCGCGGTGGGTTCGTCCATCACGACGACGGAGCGGGCCCAGGCGACCGCGCGGGCCACCGCCACGGCCTGGCGCTGGCCGCCGGAGAGGGTCTCCACCGCCTGGGTGAGCGAGCGCAGACCGATCTTGAGGTCGGCCATGTGCGCGGCGGCCTCCTCGCGCATCCGCTTCTTGTCCAGCATCCGCAGGACGCTGCCGAGCGGGCCGGGCCGGCGCAGCTCGCGGCCGAGGAACATGTTGGAGGCGATGTCCATCGAGGCCGCCACCGCGAGGTCCTGGTACACGGTCTCGATGCCGTGGGCGCGGGCGTCCTGCGGCCCGTTGAAGCGGATCGGCTCGCCGTTCAGGCGGATCTCGCCCTCGTCCGGGGTGACGGCGCCGGTGAGCGCCTTGATGAGGCTGGACTTGCCGGCGCCGTTGTCGCCGATGACGGCCAGGACCTCGCCCGGCAGCAGGTCGAAGTCGGCGCCGTCGATGGCGGTGACGTGGCCGTAGCGCTTGACCAGGCCCCGGGCCTGGATCACGGGGGTGACGGTGGCGGCGGGAGTGACGGTGGCGGCGGGAGTGCTCATCAGCGGGTCCTCTTCCGGGAGATCTGGTCGACGGTGACGGCGAGGATGACCAGGACGCCGGTGATCAGGGTCTGGTAGATGGAGGCGACACCCATCAGCTGGAGGCCGTTGCGGAACACCCCGACGATGAGGGCGCCGATCAGCGAGCCCAGCACGCTGCCCCGGCCGCCGAACAGGCTCGTCCCACCGAGGACCACGGCGGTGATGCTGTCGAGGTTGTCGGTCTGCCCCGCCTGCGGGTCGCCGACCCCGGTGCGGGAGATCAGCAGCAGCGCGGCGACGCCGTAGATCAGCCCGGCGAGCGCGTAGAGGCCGATGGTGAGGCGGCCGGTGCGGATGCCGTTGAGGCGCGCGGCTTCGGGGCTGTTGCCGAGGGCGTAGACGTGCCGGCCCCAGGACGTGCTGCTCAGCAGGTACGCGAACACGGCGAACAGCGCCAGGGCGAGCAGGGAGCCGTAGGTGACGTCGGTGTCGCCGAGCGGGAACGTGTTCCCCAGGAAGGTCAGCGCGCCGGGCAGGTCGGTGACGGTCTGCTCGTTGGAGTAGATGTGGGTGAGCGCGAAGGCCACGTTCAGCATGCCGAGCGTCACGATGAACGGCGGCAGCGGGATCAGCTTCACCAGGAGGCCGTTGACCAGCCCGAAGCCCGTACACACCGCCAGGCCCAGCACGATGGCCACCAGCGGCGGGACGGTGCCCTGGGCGGCCATCCTCGCGATCACGATCGACCCGAAGGCCATCACCGCGCCGCAGGACAGGTCGATGCCCGCCGTCAGGATGATCAGCGTCTGCCCCACGGCCAGCGCACCGACCACCATCACCTGCTGGATGATCAGCGAGAAGTTCCCGCCGGACAGGAACTGGTCCGTCATCAGGGAGAAGAAGGCACAGGCCAGCACGAGCGCGGCGAGCGGGCCCGCCGTCGGAGCCGTCGCCAGCCGACGCAGCACTGTCGGCCCGGTCAGATTTCCGTACGGGGTGGGGGTGGTGGATGTGGTCATAAGAGGGTCCTTGCCGATGAAGCGGATCGGGAGCGCCGAGCGGGCGGCATCGCGACGGACGGGAGCGGTCCGGGCCGGGTCAGGTCGGGGCAGGGGATCCGGCCCGGACCGCTGGTTTCACAGCGGGGAGCGGATCAGCCCCAGCAGTTCTCCAGGCCGTAGCCGGTGTCCTTGGCGTCGACGCCGGCCTGCGGCTTGTCGGTGATCAGGTTGACGCCGGTGTCGGTGTACCCGCTCGCCTTGGTCCCGGACTTGCCGAAGTCGACGACCGCCTTGACGCCCTGCGCCGCCATCACCAGCGGGTACTGCTGGGAGGTCGCGGCGATCTTCCCGTCCTTGACGGCCTGGGTGCCGGTGCAGCCGCCGTCGACCGAGACGATCAGCACGTCCTTCTCCCGGCCCTTGGCCTTCAGCGCGGTGTAGGCGCCCAGCGCGGCGGGCTCGTTGATGGTGTAGACGAGGTTGATGTCGGGCGCCTTCTGCAGGCAGTTCTCCATCGCGGTCTGGCCCTTGGCCTGGTCGCCGCCGGTGTCCTGGGAGCAGACCACCGACGGGTCGCCCTCCGCGACGCCGAAGCCCTGCAGGAAGCCGTCGTGGCGCAGCTGGCCGACGGCGACACCCGGGGCGAGGTCGAGGGTCGCGATCTTCGCGGCCTTGCCCGCCATCGCGGCCTTGGCGTACTGGCCGATCAGCACACCGGCCTTCTTGTTGTCGGTGGCGAACAGCGCGTCGGTGCCGTCCTGCGGGTCGGTCGGGCTGTCGAGGGCGATCACCATGACGCCCTTGTCCCGGGCCTTCTTGATCGCGGGCAGGATCGCCTTCGAGTCGCTCGGGGTGATCAGGATGCCCTTGACCCCGGAGGCCACCATGTTCTCGATCGCCGCGATCTGGCCCGCGTTGTCGCCGTCGAACTTGCCGGCCGCGGTGCTCAGCGTGGCGCCGTTCTCCTTGGCGGCCTTCTGGGCGCCTTCCTTCATCTTCACGAAGAACGGGTTGGTGTCGGTCTTGGTGATCAGGCCGACCTTGACCGCACCGCCGGAGGAGCCGGCGTTCGCGGAGCCCTTCGAGCCGGAGCCGCACGCGGACAGCGTGAGCGCCAGACCACCGGCCAGGATTCCGGCCGCAGCTCGGGTCAGGACGGGACGAGTGGTGAGGGACATGGAGACTCCTGAGGTGCGGCCCGGGCGGACAGGGCGGGGTCGGCGGTCAGCGGTCAGTGGTCAGTGGTCAGCGGCATCCGGGATGTCATCGTTGACTTAATGTCATCGTTGACATCGGCTTGGGAGTGATGATGAAGTCTGCCGAACCCGAGCCACAAGCCCCGACCGCGTAACAAACGCGTAACGCAACCCCCGCACCGGTGTTCACCTGCGAGAAACGTCCGGTCAATGGTCCGGGGGCCGTCCGGCTCCAGCCCCGTCCTCCCAGAACCCGAAAGGCGCACCGTATGGCCCAGCGCCCGATCGCCGTCCTCGGCGAGTGCGTCGCCGACGCCTTCGCCGACGCCCTCCAGCCGCGCCCCGGCGAGCTCGCCCTGCGCGTCCTGCCGGGCGGCGGGCCGGCCAACACCGCCGTGGCGCTGGCCCGGCTCGGCACCCCCACCCGCTTCCTCGGCCGGATCTCCTCCGACGCCTTCGGCGCCCTGTTCCGCGACCACCTCGCCGGCTCCGGCGTCGACCTGACCGGCGTCGTCGCCGCCCGCGAGCCCAGCACCATGGCCATCGCGACCTTCGACCCGCACGGCCAGGCCCAGTACTCCTTCCACGCCGAGGCCACCGCCGACTGGCAGTGGACCGACGCCGAACTCGCGGCCGCCCACCCCGAGGACGCGGCCTGCCTGCACACCGGCTCCCTCGCCCTGGTCCGCGCCCCCGGCGGTGAGCGCATCGAGGAGCTGCTCGTCTGCGCACGCGGCGGCGCGACCGTCTCGATCGACCCCAACGTCCGCCCGCTGCTCGTCGACCCGGCCGTCTACCGGGACCGACTGCCCCGCTGGTGCGAGCTCGCCGACATCCTCCGCCTCAGCTCGGACGACCTGGAGCTCCTGATGCCGGGCGTGACGCCCGAGCGCGCCTGCGACGCCTGGCACCTGGCCGGGGTCCGGCTGGTGGTGATCACCCTGGGCGGCCGCGGCGCGCTGGCCTCGCTCGACGGCGTCCGGGTGACCGTCCCCGCGCCGCGGGTCGAGGTCGCGGACACCATCGGCGCCGGGGACTCGTTCACCGCCGGCATGCTCCACCGGCTCTCCCTGGCCGGCCGCCTCGGCGGACGGCTGGACGGACTGACCGTCGACGAGGTGTCCGACGCCTGCCAGTACGCGGCCCGCGTCGCCGCGCTCACCTGCTCGGTGGCGGGGCCGAACCCGCCGTGGACGCACCAGGTGGAGTCGGCTCCCGCCGGCGCCTCCCGATGACCTTGCCGCCACAACCTTCACCCATTCGAAGACGGAGAGCGACACCATGAAGAAGACGCTGCTGGCCGAATTCACCGTCACGCCCGGATTCGAGGAGCAAGTCGCCGCTCTGGTGGCCGACTTCGCCGCTGTGGTTCGATCCGAACCCGGCAACCTCACCTTCGACGTGTACACCAAGGAGTCCGACCCCCGCGCGTACTGGATCTTCGAGGAGTACCAGGACGAGGCCGCGTTCGAGGAACACCTCGCCGCTCCCCACGGAAAGCCGTTCAACGCCGAACTCGTACGGATGATCGAGGAGGACGCGTCCGTCCTGACCTTCCTGACGCCCGCCGGCTGAGCCCGGATTTCCAGAACGCCCGTGCCGCCGCCCCCCTCGGAGGGGGCGGCGGCACGCGTTATCCCGAAGGTCGCCCTACGGCGCGATCTCCACCCAGACGATCTTCCCCACCCCGTCACGGGGGCAGCAACCCCATCTCTGCGACAGCAACTTGACGAGCACCAGGCCACGCCCGGACTCGTCCTCCCCGGAAGCCGCCCGCAACACCGGCCCCCGCTCACCACGCGCGTCGTGCACCTCGATCCGCAACCGCCGCCGGTCGACGTCGAGCACGAGCTGGATCCGACGCCCCATCGGCGTGCCGTGCAGGACGGCATTGGTCACCAGCTCACTGACGAGCAACTGCCCGGCGTGGGTAAACCGTTCACCCCCCGGCACATCGGTGAGCAGCTTTTCGAGAAGCCGACGCGCCTCACCGGGCGAGCGCCGGCTTCGCGGGAGCCAGATGGAGAGGGAGGAGGGGCTGCAGGAGGACATGGCGTATTCACCTTCCACATGCGGGGAGTTGAAGCGTGGCGAGGCCACGGGAACGCCCGGCGAGAGGCATAGGAATGCCCGGCAACCGGCCGCTTGATCACTCAGACGGCTCACTTGGTGACCGCATGTAGCATGCTCCGCAATGACCCCACTTCGCAAGCGCATGCCCGCGCAATTGCGCCGCATCGCAAGGGGCTTGTGATCACCGAGGGAGGTGGCAGACTGTGACCCGACGTCAACCGAAAGGGAGCGACAAGAGTGGACAGTCCGACGGTGCTGCGGCGTAGGCTCGGCTCCGAGCTGCGACGATTGCGCGAACGGACAGGACTCCAGGCCAAGGCAGTTGCCGACACGCTGCGGTTCAGCGCGACCAAGATCTCGCGCATCGAGTCCGGCCAGACAACCCTCAAGGAATCGGACGTTCGTGCGCTCCTCGAACTGTATGGCGTCACCGACGAGTCAGAGCTTCGACAGTTCATCTCCCTAACCCGCCGCAGCACACAGCGCGGCTGGTGGCACGACTACGGCGATGCGCTCCCCGACTGGTTCCAGACCTACGTTGGCATGGAGTCCGACGCGTCGAGGATTCGGGCATACGAGACTGAGCTGATCCCCGGCATCCTTCAAACCTCCGACTACGCGCGTGCAATCTTCCGCGCAGCCCTGGCAGACAGGCCTGACAACGTCGACGAGACCGTCGACCGCCGCGCCAAACTTCGATTGCAGCGCCAGGAGGTCTTCTCCCGGCCCGACCCGCCAGCAGTGTGGGCGGTCCTCAACGAAACCGTCCTACGTCGTCCGGTGGGCGGCTCAGAGGTTATGCGCGGCCAGGTGCTCCACCTTCTCGATGCCGCACACAGACCGAACATCACCATTCAGGTACTCCCACTGAGCATCGGCGCTCATGCCGCGATGAGCATGCCGTTCCACATCCTCTCGTTCTCGGATGTGCCCGGCCACGTCGTCTATATCGAGGCGCTGACCAGCAGCCTGTACCTGGAGAAGGAGGCAGACCTCGCCCGCCACGAGATCGTCTTTGATCAGCTGGCGGACGCGGCGATGACGCCAGGCGAATCGGTCTCCTGGATGCATCAGATAGCAAAGGAAAGGTACTGAGATGTCAACCGAACTGACGTGGCACAAGAGCACCTACAGCGGCGGAGAAGGCGGCAACTGCATCGAGGTCGCCGACAGCCTCGCTGAGGTGGTCCCCGTCCGAGACAGCAAGGACCCGAACGGGCCCACCCTCACTTTCACTGCCACCGCCTGGCAGTCCTTCATCACCGCCATCCACACCGGCGAACTCCCCGCCGAATTGTGATCACTCGGCGGGTCCTGCGACCATCGCAGGAGCCGCCGACACCATGAGCCAGCGGACGGAGCCCCCGGATGCAACCCAGCACAGCCTGGCGGAAGAGCAGCTACAGCAACGGCCAGGGCGACTGCATCGAAATCGCCGGCGGATTCTCGGACGTAGTCCCGGTCCGCGACAGCAAAGACCCCCACGGGCCCACCCTCACTTTCACTGCCATTGCCTGGCAATCGTTCATCACCGCCATCCACACCGGCGAACTCCCCACCCAATTGTGATCCCGGACAGCGCCAGGTTCCGGCCCCGATTTCCCACGGTCAAGACGGCTGAAGGTCAGGCCCGGGATGCTCCGAGGAACCGTAGGACGGCCAGGACGCGGCGGTGGTCCGCGTCGACCACGGGCAGGTCAAGCTTGGCGAAGATGTTGTTGATGTGCTTCGCCACGGCGCTCTCGCTGACCACCAGCGCCTGCGCGATGCCGGCGTTGGAGCGCCCCTCGGCCATCAGGCCGAGCACCTCCCGTTCGCGGGGGGTCAGCCGCGTGAGCGGGTCGCTGTCGCGCCGCAGCAGCAACTGGGCGACGACCTGCGGGTCCAGGGCCGTGCCCCCGTCCGCCACTCGCCGGACCGCCGCCACGAAGTCGGCGACATCGGCAACCCGCTGCTTGAGCAGGTAGCCCACACCACTGGTGTTCGCGGACAGCAGGTCGGCCGCGTACCGCTCCTCCACGTACTGCGAAAGCAGCACCACCGCCGTCCCCGGCCAGCGCCGACGGATCTCCATCGCCGCCCGCACCCCCTCGTCGGTGAAGCCGGGCGGCATCCGGACGTCGATCAAGGCGAGTTCGGGCCGGTGCTCCGCCACTGCCGCCAACAGCCCCTCCGCGTCGCCTGCTTCCGCGGCGACCTGGAACCCACCCATCTCCAGCACCTTGATCAGGCCGACCCGCAACAGCACCGAATCCTCGGCGATCACCGCGCGCACGGCAGCTCCGCGGTGATGGTGGTGGGCCCGCCAACGGGGCTGCTGACGTGGAAGGCCCCGTCGAGGGAGCCGACCCGCTTGGCCAGCCCGGTCAGCCCCGTGCCGGCGGCGTCGGCACCGCCCAGCCCGTCGTCGGTGACGCGCACTCGCAGCACCTCGCCGACCTGACGGACTATCACCTCTGCGCGCATCGCGTTGGCGTGCTTCGTTGCATTGGTCAGCGCCTCGGAGATCACGAAGTACGCGACCGACTCCACGTTGGGCGCCACCCGCTCCTCCAGATTGACCCGCAGCCGCACCGGCAGGGGCGTGCGGGCGGCCAGCCCGGACAACGCCGCGTCCAGACCTCGGTCTTCGAGCACGGCCGGGTGCAGCCCCCGAACCAGGTCATTGAGTTCGGCGATCGCCTCCTTCGCCTCCAGGTGCGCTCTCGCGATCACCTCGCGGGCATCACTCGGCAGGTCCGGGCGGGTGGCCATGGCCAGACCCAGGTTGACCGCGAGAGACACCAACCGCTGCTGGGTGCCGTCGTGCAGGTCGCGCTCGATCCGGCGGCGCTCCGCGTCGACGGCCTCGATCAAGTCGGTCCGGCTCACGGCCAGCTGATCGACCCGCTCCTGGAGCCGCTGCGCCCGGCTGGGCCCGAGCAGGCCCGACGCCAGCCGCGCCTCGGCCCGGGCCACTGCCCGCGCCGTCCAGGGCAGGGCGCACAGGAGGAGGAGTCCAGCCGCTGTGTAAGCCGGCAGCTGGGTCAGGTAGCCGAACCAGTCCTGGCGGATTCCGGTCGGCAGCGCCCATGACCAGGCGTAGGCGATGACGCCCGCCAGGCACGCCGCTGCCATCGCGAGCACCAGCAGCTCCAGCAGCGCGAGCAGCGGGCCCAGCAGGAGGTGGTAGCCGATCTTGCGCCAAGGCCGCGTCGCCGCGAGCCACCGGGCGATCGAGGCCCACGTCCATCGTTCCGGCGCGGCGGGGGTGAGCCGGGGGACGTCCACACCGATGAGCACCCGGTAGCGAGCCCGCTGAACGGCCGTCAGCACCGGGGTGCCGAGCAGGACCAGGGCGGCCGGCAGGGAAACCGTAAGGAGCCAGTCCCCCGTCCTGGCGGTAGTCGCCGCCGCCCAGGCCCACACGGGAACCAGCGCCAGGTGCGGCAGCACACCAGCGGCAAGAAAGCCGGTGTCCCGCTGCGCCCGGAGGACCGTGCGTCTCAGTCCAGCTGGAATCGTCATGGCACGACGCTAGGGCACCGCAGGAGGACGGTGCCATGAAGCCTCTACCCGATTTCATGGTGAACCTAGTACCAGCTGTAGATCTTGACCTTGGCCTGTGGGCGGACCGCATCTCGGGTCGGTAGGTCACGCCACGTACGAAGTCGCGCAGTGCGCACCGGTTTCCTCCTCATCGGCGAGACAGTGGTGGCCGACGAACGTTCCAGCAGCTGAGACGCATGAACGCCCTCCCCGGCGATTGCGGCGCCGGGGAGGGCGTTTTCATTCCCGCACTCGGACGAGATTTCCGAACATGGCCGGATCCGGGCGAACCGTCAGCCGTCGACCCTCGTCGGCACAACATCCGCCAGCTCCTCGACGGACCTGTCGCCCCCGGCCTCCCGCGCGCCGGACGTCGGACCCGCCGACTTCCGGTGCACCCGCATCGCCGGTACCCCCGCGGCGAGCGCGGCCACGGCGATCATCGCGACGCCCACGCCGGTCAACACGGCGCGGGGACCGACGGCGGCCGTCAGCGGGCCGCCCAGGGCCGCGCCCGCCGGGGCCGCCGTCAGCAGGGCGGACGACCGGACGGCGAGGACGGAGGTGAGGGCGTGCGGTGGCGTGAGGTCCTGGAACAGGCCGAGCGACAGCGCGCTGTACGGCCCGTACACGACCCCGACCACGGCGAACCCGACGACCGAGATCGCGGCCGGGCCGGGCACCGCGAACGGCAGCATGGCGAGACCGTGCCCGGTGACGATCCCCAGCAGCACCCGCCACACCGCCAACCCGCGCAGGGCGCCGACGGCCAGCGCGCCCAGCACCGCCCCGGCCCCGAACGCCGCCCAGTAGACGCCGAGCAGCCCCGGACCGGCCGCCAGGTCCTGTCCGACGAACAGCGGCAGCGCGACCTCGACGGGGCCGTAGACCAGGTTGAACAGCCAGGTCAGCAGGAGCAGACCGAGCAGCTCCGGACGGGTCCGCAGCACCCGCAGTCCCTCGCCGCGCCGTACGGCGCCCGCCGACCGGTCCCGGCCGGCCTCGGGGACCGTATCGGAGCCGGCCGACAGCCGCCCGGCGCCGACGGCCAGCACCGCGAACGACAGGGCGTCCAGACCGATCACCCAGACCGGCGCGACCACCGCCGTCAGCGCGCCCGCCAGCGCCGGTCCGGCGATCATCGCCACCCAGCCGCTCGTACTGAGCAGCGCGTTGGCCGCCAACCGCCGCTCGGCCGGGAGCACTTCGGCCACCAGCGCGTACTTGGCGCTCCCGCCCCACCCGTGCAGCAGCGAGGAGCCGGCCAGCAGGGCCAGCAGCAGGCCGGGCCCGAGCAGACCGAGCGCCCACCCGACCGGGATCCCGCCGAGGAACACCGCGCGCGTCCAGGCGTCCGCCCGGATCAGCCGCCGCGCGGGCAGGCCGCGCAGCCGGCCGCCGAGCAGCAGCGCACCGAGCGCGCCGGGCAGCACGTACGCGGCGACGGCGGCCCCGACGAACAGGCCGGACCGCCCGGGCGGGGCCACCTGCAACGCGAGCCAGGCCACCGCGACGGCGCTCATGCCGTCGCCGAGGTCGGACACCGCGAGGGCGGGGAGCAGCCGGCGGAACGGGCCGCGGTCGAAGAGGGGACGGTAGGCCGGGGGCAGCCGCCTGAGCAGCCGTGCGGATGAGATCATGCGGGCCAGGCAAGCGGTTCACGCGCGCTTGAAGTCAAGCGTGACCGGGGACGGGGGACGAGGCGCGGTGCAGGACGTCGGTATCGGCGAGCTGGCCCGGCAGACCGGTCTGCGGCCGTCCGCCCTGCGGTACTACGAGAGCCTCGGGCTGCTCCCGGCCGCCCGCCGCGAGGGCGGCCGCCGGGTGTGGCCCGCGGCCACGCTGCGCCGGGTCGCCCTGATCCGGATGTCCCAGCGGGCGGGCTTCACCCTGGCCGAGATCCGGGGGCTGCTGGACAGCTCCGGCACGCGCGGCACCACCCGCCAGTGGCGCGCCCTGGCCGAACGCAAGCTCCCCGAGCTGGACCTCGTCGTCCGGCAGACCCAGCGGCTCCGCGACGCCGTCGCCGCCTGCCTCGCCTGCGGTTGCATGAACTTCGCCGACTGCGAACTCCTCGCCGCCGGACCGGCTGACCCGAACGACGCGCCCCGCGGAACGTGATCGACATGTGATCCGGAGCCCCTCCCGGCGGGCTCCGGCGACGCCCGTGGAGGCCCCTTCCCGGGCCTGCGGCACGGCCCGGTCGCCCGGCCGCCCCCGCCTGCGGGCACCGGGGCCGGGGTGCTCCGACGGCGGCGGCAAGAGGGCTCAACGGCCGTTTGAGCTGCGGAAATCGGGGATGAAAGGACGTCCGCGCACCCCTAGGCTCGGAGGTACCGCACCCCCACCGGAAAGGCCACCCGTGAACCGTGCCATCCGCTCCGTCGACGACGTCCTCGACCTGCTCGACGGGCTCTTCCGCCCCGAGGCGGACCGCTGGACCGACCACGCCGCCGACTGGTGGGACGGCTTCTACGCCGACCGGGCCTCCGGGCGGCCGTTCTTCGTCGACAAGCCGGACGAGAACCTCGTCGCCCGGCTCGACGACGGCCTGCTCGCTCCCGGCGTGCGCGTACTGGACCTCGGCTGCGGCGCCGGGCGCAACGCCGTCCACCTGGCCTCGCGCGGCTTCGAGGTGGACGGCGTCGACCTCTCCGCGACCGCCCTCGCCTGGGCGCGGGAACGCGCGGAGGCGGCCGGCGTCGCCCCGCGCTTCCACCACGGCAACATCTTCAGCACCGAACTCCCCCTCCCCCAGTACGACCTGGTGTACGACTCGGGCTGTCTGCACCACCTGCCGCCGCACCGCCGGATCAGCTACCTGGCCCTGCTGCAGCGCGTCCTCGCGCCCGGCGGGTACTTCGGCCTGACCTGCTTCGCGGCCGGCGCGATGGGCTCGGAGGCGCCGGACGCCGAGCTCTACCGCAACGGCCGGCTGGACGGCGGGCTGGCCTTCACCGCGGACGAACTCCGGTGGATATTCGGCGGGTTCACCGAGGTGGAGATCCGCCCGATGGTCCCGCAGGGGCCGGAGTCGCCGCTCTTCGGCCTGCCGGTGCTGCTCACCGCCCTGTTCCGCAGGCCGCTCGCCGACTGAGGCATGCGGGCCGCCGAGCCGGGAAGGAAGGGAGGACGGGGCGTGGCCGGGCCGCACCACACCGGACCGGCCGGCCCACCGGACGGACCGAGAGGGGGCGGGACGTGATGTCCGCCGACGAAACGCCGTGGGACGCCGCCGTCGAGCGCGGACTGGCCTTCCTCCACCGGGCGTTGGGGCCCGACGGACTGCCGTCCGCCCGGCCCGGCGCCGACCCCGAGCTGCGCACGCCGCTCACCGGCGCCGAGGCGCGCCGGCACCTGCTCGTCACGCACGGGGAGGACCTCGGGTTCGACCCGGACGACGAGGGCTTCTCCGCGATGTGGGGCCTCGCGCTGTTACGGCCGGACGGCCGGCGGCCCGAGGAGCGTGAACTGGTCGCCGCGCTGGCGCGGCAGGTCGACCGCTACCGCGAGCCGGGGACGGCCCGGTACCGGTTCTTCCCGCCCGGCCGGCCGTTCCCCGCCGACACCGACAGCACCGCCGTCGCGCTCTCCGGGCTGGCCCGGCACGGGCTCGCCGCGCCGGACCTGTTGGACGCCGTGGCACGGGAGTTGCTGGACACCCAGATCGGTCCGGACGACGGTCCGATACCGGCCTACTGGGAGGACACCGACCGGACGCCGTCGCACGGGCGCCGCTACGACGCCGTCGCCGCCGCCAACGTGCTGTTCGCGCTCCATCTCCCCGGCGCGGCGGACCGGTTACCGCACCCGGCGGCCGAGGCGACGCTCCGCTACGTCGTCGAGCACCTGAACGGGCCGCGCACCGGCACCCGTTACTACGCCTCCCCCGAGGCCTTCCTGCACGCCGCCGCCCGGGCGGCCACCGTCGTGCCCGGACTCGCCGCACCGGTGCGCCGGGCGGTCGGGCACGTCACCACCCAGACCGCCGACACTCCGCTCGCCGTGGCACTGCTCGTCCTCGCCGGGGAGCACTCCGGGGAACACGCCGGCGAGCACGCGGGCGGCACCGCCGAACTGCCGGAGCTGCGCCGCCGGTTGGTCGACACCCAGCGCGCCGACGGCTCCTGGCCGGCCGGCGGCTACTTCCGCACCGGGCGGCTGCCGCTGTACTTCGGCTCACCGCACCTCACCACGCTGTTCGCCGTCCGCGCGCTGCGCCCCGAGACCCCCTCGCGGCCATGACGGCAGGGGGATCCACCGGGAGCGGCTCCGCCGCCGCCCTGCTCGCGCCCTACCGGGAGGCCATGACGGCCCCGGGCGCCGCGGCGCTGGCGGCCGCGCTGCTCGACGAGGCGCTCGCCCACTGCGGGTGCGAGCGCGGGGCCGGCTGGCACGCGCGGCAGTCGACCACCGCCGCCGTCTTCGGGGTGCACGTCTCCCCCGCCGACGCCGACGTCGCGGAGCGGCTGACGGTCGCCCGGTACATCGCGCTGTTCCTCCTGGTGGAGGACGGTCCGCCGGAGGCGGCCCGGGCCCTCGCCCACCGGATCCGCGCGGACCCCGGCACCACCGGCACCGGCACCGGGTACAGCGACGGGTGCGGCGACGGCGAACCGGCCCGGCAGCTGCGCCTCCTCCTGGAGGACTACCGGGACCGCGCCCTGCCGACCGGCCGGCTGACGGCGCTGATCGCCGAGTTCTGCGCGGCGGTCGCCGAGGAGAGCGCCGGCCCGCCACCGCCCGGCCAGTTGCCCGCCCGGCGGGCGGAGACCATCGGCACCCGCCCGAACATCGAGTGCTGGCGGCTGCTGCGCGGCCTGCCCCTGCCCCCGCCCGGCTCACCCGACCATCCGCTCCCGGAGGCCACCGTGGAGGCGACCTACCTGGCCAACGACCTGTTCTCGGCCGCCGTCGAGGAGCGCGCCGGGGGGAGCTTCGCGGCCGGGAACACCGTCCTCGCCCGGGCCCGCGCGACCGGCGACCGCGCGGGCGCCGTCGAAGCCGCCGTCACCCGCTACAACGCGCTGGTGGCGGCGCTGGCCGCCGCGCGGCACCGGCCGCTGCCCGCGCTGCTGGGCGCCCTGGTCGACGGCAACCGCACCGGGCACCTCGCCCTCGCCGGCGTGCGCTACCCGGGTCTGCCGCTGGACGTCTTCGACCGCCTGCACGTCGTCGGACCGGCGGGGCGGGACCGGTGACCAGCGGGGCAGCAGCGGCGCCTCACGGCCCCGGTGAGGCGGCGCCGCCGTCGCAGAGCCGTCGTAGCAGGCCGTCCAGGTCGAGGTGGGTGCGTTCCAGCCCGGTCGGGACGAGGCTCTCGGTGCTCTCCAGGAAGGCGCGGACCCGGTTGGCGGGGGCCCGCAGCACGACGCTGCTGCCCTCACCGGTGAGGGTGATGAAGACGGAGTCGAGACGGTCGTCCACGCCGGGGTGGACGGAGACGCTGCCGATGCCGGACCAGCCGTGCAGTCCGGTGGCGAGCAGGTCCCGGGCGAACACCCAGGTGATGGGCGTGGCGAGGTCGGTGTGGTTGTCGAGGAAGACGGCGTACGGGTCGGCGGTGTGGTAGCGCAGCCGGGCGGGGACGGAGACGGTCAGGCCTGGGCAGACGGCGACCCGGAGGTCGAGCGCGACCGCGCAGCCGTCACCGGGGGCACGCTGCGCGGGGACGCGCGAGCTGTCGTACGTCATGACCGCCTCCGGGTGGGGCGAGCCGCCGCAGCGGCGATACGGGCAGGCAGAATCGTTTCTTCACAACCGCCACCGGCGGCAGAGTCAGGGCTCACGGCAGGAACAACGAGCCACCCCGGCTTCGGCAACCCGCACCGGAAGTCGATCGCACGAACGACGTCCGGCGACAGCCCCGCCGCGGACCCCCTCGCCACGGGCCGCCTCGCCACAGTGGGCCCGTCAACATCCCACCCCGGTCGGGGACTTCGTCGCGCCACGCCCTACCGTGGGCCCCGGAAAGGGGATCACATGACCGCCAAACCTCCCACGCCGCAGGGAAACCGCCGCCTCCTCGACCCCGCGCGACCGTTCCCCGAACGGGTCGCCCGGCTGGTCCGGGACTGGGAGGAGGACGGCCGGGCCGACTACCGCCTGGTCGACGGGCGGGCGCTGCTCGCCCTGTACTGCTGGCACCTGGACGGCACCCGGCGCGGCACCACCGAGGACGACCCGGCGACGGCGGCGTACGTCGCCGCCGCCTTCGCCGCCAACGGGGGTGCGAGGGGGTGGGACGCGCTGCTGCGCGAACGGGCCGAGTGCACCTGCCACGGCGAGAGTTGGCGCCTGGAGAACATCTCGGTCTGCCTCGGCTGCCTGCGCTACGTGTGTTACCGCGTCGAGGGCCCCTGCTGTCCGGACGCCGCCATCGTCGGCTGAGCCACCCCCCAGCCTGGGGAACGTCAGACCCGGTCGGCCCCCTCCGCCGTCAGCAGGCGGGCCAGCAGCGCGGCCGGCCCCTCCGGCAGCGCGCCGTGCACGAGTTCCGTCCGGTGCACCAGGCGGGGCGCACCGACCGGCACCGCCGCCACCCCCGGCGCCCCGGCCACCGCGGCGGCGGGCAGCAGCGCCAGCCCGTGCCCCGCCGCGACCAGGGCGAGCAGCCCGCGGACATCGGTGCCCAGGTAGCGGGCGGCGGGCCGGAAGCCGTCGACGGCGGTGGCGGCGCGCAGCCGGGCGGCGGTCGGGGCCAGGCCGGGGGCGTCCAGCCAGTGCGCGGCGGACAGGTCGGCGAGCGCCAGTCCGGGGCGGCCGGCGAGCGGGTGGCCGGTCGGCAGAGCGACGGCGAGCGGCTGTTCGGCCACGGCGGCGGTGGCGAGCGGGCCGACATCGGGCAGCGGGAGCGGGTCGCTGGGCGCGGCCGGACCGTCCACGAGCGCGAGGTCGACCGTGCCGGCGGCGACCTCGGCGGGCAGCGCGTCCTGGGCGACCACCCGTACCGTCAGGTCGACCACCGGGTACGCCCGGCGCACCTCGGCGAGCGCGCGCCCCAGCTCCACCCCGACCGCCAGCGGGGTGGCACCGACGGTGAGACGGGCACTTGCGGCACCGGCCAGGCGCGCGATGTCGGCGCGCGCCGCGTCGATCCTCAGCAGCAGCGCGGAGGCGTGCTCCAGCAGCCGCGCGCCGGCCCCGGTCGGGCCGACCGGGCGGCGGTGCAGCAGGGCGGTGCCGAGGTCCGCCTCCAGCGCCGCGATCTGCTGGGAGACCGCGGACTGGGTGTAGCCGAGCTCGCGGGCCGCCTCGGAGAACGAGCCAAGCCGGGCCACGGTGACGAAGGTGCGCAGCTGCTGCGGCTCCACGGCTATCACGTCCACTGATCGTCGGGTAAGGAATCATCGTTGGCGCTGATGCCGCGCCGGCGGTCAGGATAGCCGTATGACGCATCCCGCATCCCGCCTGGCCCTGGTCGGCGACCGCTCCGCCGCCGTCCGCTCGCACGCCCGCATCCCGGGCCTGCTCGACGCCCTCGCCGAGCGCGAGCAGCTCGTCCTGGACGCCTACTGGATCCCCACCGAGGACGCCGCGGCGCCCGGCGCGCTCGACGGCTTCGACGCGATCTGGCTGCTGCCCGGCAGCCCCTACCGCAGCGAGGACGGCGCGGTGGCCGCCGTCCGCACCGCCCGCGAGCGGCGCATCCCCTTCCTCGGCACCTGCGCCGGCTTCCAGCACGCGGTGCTGGAGTACGCGCGGCACGTCTGCGGCATCGACGGCGCCACGCACGACGAGAACCAGCCCGGCGGGGCGGAGCAGGTGATCGTGCCGCTCAGCTGCTCCCTGGTGGGGCACGAGGGCGCCGTGCGCCTGACGCCCGGTTCGCTGGCCGAGCGGGTGCTCGGCGCGCCGCGCACCGCGGAGCGCTACCACTGCGCATACGGGCTGAACGACGGCTACCTGGAGCGGCTGCGCGCGGGCGGCCTGCGGTTCACCGGCGCGGACGACGCGGGCCAGCCGCGGATCCTGGAGCTGCCGGCGCAGACCCACCCGTTCTTCCTGGCCTCGCTGTTCCAGCCGGAGCTGGCCGGGGACGGCACCAGGGCGCACCCGATGATCCGGGCCTTCGCCGCCGCGGCGGTCGCCCACGCCACCGAGGCCGCCCCCACCGCCTCGGTCTGATCCCGCGGGAGCCGGGGCCGGTCACCGACGGGCGGTCAGCCGCTCCCACACCTCGGCGACCCGGGGGGCCAGCTCCTCCAGCGGGCCGCTGTTGTCGATCACCAGGTCGGCGATCGCCAGCCGGTCCGGGCGGCTCGCCTGGGCGGCCATCCGGGCCCGGGCCTCGTCCTCGGTCATGCCGCGCAGCCGGACCAGCCGGTCGATCCGTACCTCGTCCGTCGCGTCGACCACGGCCACCAGGTCGTACAGCGGGCCGAGCCCGTTCTCGGCGAGCAGCGGGACGTCGTGCACCACCACCGCGTCGGGCGCGGCCGCCGCCTCCAGCTCGGCGGACCGCGCCCGGACCAGCGGGTGGACGATCGCGTTCAGTGCCTGGAGCCGGGCCGGGTCGGCGAAGACGATCGCGCCGAGCGCGGGCCGGTCCAGCGAGCCGTCCGCGGCGAGCACGCCCGGGCCGAACTCGGCGGCCACGGCCGCGAGCCCCGGCGTCCCGGGGGCGACCACCTCACGGGCGATCACGTCGGAGTCCACGATCACCGCGCCGTGGGCGGCGAGCAGCCGCGAGACCTCGCTCTTGCCCGCGCCGATGCCGCCCGTCAGTCCGATCTTCAGCATGGCGTCAGGCTACCCGTGCCGGTCGGCCCCACCCCGGGTCGGACCCACCCCGCTCGCCCCCGACCGCCCTCGACCCGCTCACCCCCGCCCCACTCACCCCAGGTCGAGGCTCTCCCCCTCGCCCAGGGTGCGCAGCTCCGCGCCGCCCGGACCGCCCGGGCCGACCAGGCGGGTGTGCACGGCGAGGCCGACCGGGCTGAGCACCGCGTCGTGCACCGGCACGGCCTGCCGCGCCCCGGCCTCGCGCACGTAGTCGACCAGCTCGCCGACCTTGGTCCAGGGCGCGGCGATCGGCAGCAGCAGGGTGTCCACCGGGTGCGGCGGGACGAGCAGCGCGTCACCGGGGTGGAAGAGCCTGCCGTCGAAGAGGAATCCGATGTTCCGTACCAGCGGGATGTCCGGGTGGATCACGGCGTGCCACTCGCCGTGCACCGAGACCGCGATCCCGCCGAGGTCGAAGGCGTCGCCCTCGCCGACCGCGGTCACCCGCCGGGCGACCCCGTCCAACTGCTTGGCCACGTCCGTGTTGGTCCACACCCGCAGCTCCGGATCCGCCTCCAGGGCGGCCCGCAGCCGGGCCTCCTCGAAGTGGTCCATGTGCTCGTGGGTGATCAGGACGGCGTCCGCGCCGGCCAGCGCGGCGGGGTCGGTGAAGGAACCCGGGTCGACGACCACGGTCGTCCCCCCGTGTTCGAGGCGTACGCAGGCATGTCCGAACTTGGTGATCCGCATAGGCAGAACATACAGCAAAGCTGCACAGTTTTGCTGTAGATATTCGCGGTAGGCTTCTCCCGTGAACAGTCCGCACCCCGAGACCCTCGAACTCGCCGCCGACCTGCGCAGCGCCATCGGCGAACTCGTCCGCGCACTGCGCCCCGACGACACGCTGCCGCAGAACCAGGCCGGCGTACTCGGTCTGCTGGTCCGCGACGACCGCTCCTACACCGTCGCCGAACTGGCCGCCCGGCAGCGCGTCCGACACCAGTCGATGGCCCGCACGGTCGCGCTGCTCACCGAGGCCGGCCTGGTCGCCCAGCAGCCGCACACCACCGACCGCCGCAAGCTGCTGGTCACCGCCACCGAGGCCGGCCGCGCCGCCCTGCACGAGCAGCGCGCCCGCCGCGAGGCCCGGATCGCCACGGCGATCGAGGCCCGCCTCAGCTCCGACGAGCGCGAGACCCTGCGCGCCGCTGTCGCCCTGCTCCGCCGCCTGCCCTGACCGGGCCCGCCCGCCCCGCCGCCCGCCTCTGACCGGGCCCGACGCCCGTCGAGCCCCCGGGAGACTACGAGGCCGCGCTGACCAGTTCCTCGGCCGGGCGCTGGGCGGGCAGTACGGCCGCCGGGGCGAGGTCCGGCAGGTCGACGTGCTCGCTCAGCCCGAACCGCTCGTGCAGCCGGCGCAGCGGGGCCGGCGCCCACCAGTTGAACTCGCCGAAGAGGCTCATCGTGGCCGGCACCAGCAGGCAGCGGACCAGGGTCGCGTCGACCGCCACGGCGACGGCCAGCGCGATGCCCATCTGCTTCACCATGAGCATGTCGCCGAGGGCGAAGCCGGCGAAGACGATCACCATCAGCAGCGCCGCCGAGGTGATGATCCTGCCGCTGCGCTGCACGCCCAGCTCCACGGCCCGGGTGCAGCTGTGGCCCTTGTCCCGCAGCTCCTTGATCCGGGCGAGCAGGAAGACCTCGTAGTCCATCGACAGCCCGAAGGCGAAGGCGAACACCAGCACCGGGATGAAGGTCTCCAGCCCGCCGGTCGGGCTGAAGCCGAGCAGGCCGCTGAACCAGCCGTCCTGGAAGACCAGGGTGAGCGCGCCGAGCGAGGCCCCCAGCGAGAGCAGGTTCATCAGCAGCGCCTTGACCGGCATCACCACCGAGCCGGTCATCAGGAAGAGCAGGATCAGCGTGCCGAGGGCCACCAGGCCCAGTGCGATCGGCCCCCGGGTGAGCAGTTCGTCCTGGAAGTCGACCACCGAGGCCGCCCCGCCGGTCACCTGGGTGGTGAGCCCGCCGCGGTCCGCGCGCAACTCCTCGACCACCTTCTTGGCCGCTCCGCCCTGCGGATCGCCGTGCACCAGGACGTCGATGGTGGAGACGGTGTCGCTCACCGGGGTGACGGCCCGCACGCCGCTGACGCCGGGCAGCTTGGCCACCACGTCGTCCGCGTAGGCCTGGGCGACCTTCGCACCGCTCTCCACCACCACCGTGATCGGGGCGGCGGAAGCCTGCGGGAAGCGCTGGTCGACGGTCTCGGCGACCTGCCGGCCGGCCGAGGAGGCGGGCAGGACGGCGGCCCCGGAGTTACGCATCTCGGCGTGCAGGAACGGCGCTCCGGCGGCCATCAGCACCCCGGTGCAGACCAGGGCGACGAGCACCGCCCGCTTGCGGACCCGGCGCACCGTCCGGCTGAAGAAGCCCTCGTCGGGGACGGGCGCGGTGGGCGTCCTGATCCGGCGGCCGGCGAAGCCGAGCAGCGCGGGGACGAGGGTCAGCGCGGCGGCCACCGCGATCACCACGACGCTCACCCCGGCCGCGGCGACGGCCCCGAGCACCGGGCTGGTGAAGACGAACAGGCCGGAGAGCGCGACGGCGACGGTCAGACCGGAGAAGGCGACGGTGCGCCCGGCGGTGGCGGCGGTCCGCTCGACGGCGGCGGCGATCGACGCGCCGTGGCCGCGTTCCTCGCGGAAGCGGTTCACCATGAGCAGCGCGTAGTCGATCGACAGGCCCAGCCCCAGCACGGTGGCGATCGGCAGCACGCTGGTGTCGATGTCCATGATCTTGCTGAAGCCGAACATGGCGAGCAGCGCGCCGCCCACCGAGGCGACGGCGCCGATCACCGGCAGGCTCGCGGCGGCCAGACCGCCGAACACCAGGACCATGACGATCAGGGTGAGCGGCAGGGTCACGATCTCGCCGAAGCGGGTGTCCTTTTCGGTCTGTTTCTTGACCTCGTCCTGGAGCACGAGGTCCCCGCCGACGGTCACCTCGGCGCCGTCGGCCTTGATGGCGGCGAGTCGCTGGGTGACGGCGGTGGTCTGCGCGGAGGTGCTGCTGTCGGCCATCCGTACCGAGACCAGGCTCGCGGTGCCGTCGGCCGAGCGGAGCCCGGCGGCGTCCGGGCCGGGGCCGTAGGCGTCGACGGCCGAGGAGACGCCGGGGAGGGCGGCGATCTCGGCGGTGGCCCGGGTGACGGCGTCGCGGACGGCCGCGTCGTCGACGGGCTTGCCGTCCACCACGGCCGTCACGGTGCCCCTGGCCGGGTCGGCGGCGGCGACCACGGCGCTGCCGCGGTCCGCCTCGGAGGAGGCGGAGGAGGCTCCGGCCACCGTGCCCTCGAAGACCCGCCCGCCGATCAGCACGCCTATGACCAGGACGACCGCCCAGAAGCCGAGCACCCAGCGCCGCTGCCGGTAGCAGAACCGGCCGAGCGCAGCGAGGCGTCCGGCGACCCGGAGGTCGTCGGACGTGCGGGGGGAGGCAGGGGTCACGGCGGTGCGACGGCGCATGTGCGGGGGGTGCCTAGCGTGTGGGGCCGGGTGAGCGGCCCATCGGGCAGTTCCACCCAAGGTAGGCCCTAGGTCCTGAATCGCCCATAGACATCCGATGAGCCCCTAATCACAAAAATCCCCCCATAAGGAATCCCTAAAGGAAAGCCGAAAAACAATGAACCCCGCTCGGAAACCGAGCGGGGTTCATCGGTGACGCTGTGCGCTATGTGCTCATCAGCGCGCGCCGATCAGCATCAGCGGCAGGGGCAGAGCCTCAGCTCTGGCCGCCGGCCAGCTTCTCGCGCAGGGCGGCCAGGGCCTCGTCCGAGGCCAGGGCGCCGGAGCCCTCGTCGCTGCTGGACGAGTAGGAGCCACCGGCCGCGGCGGCGACGGCGTCGCCACCCTCGGCAGCGGCCTCCGCGTCGGCCTCGCGGCTCTTGATGACCTGGGCCTGGTGCTGCTCGAAGCGGGTCTGGGCCTCGGCGTACTGCCGCTCCCACTCCTCGCGCTGCTTCTCGAAGCCGGGCAGCCAGTCGTTCGCCTCGGGGTCGAAGCCCTCCGGGTAGATGTAGTTGCCCTGGTCGTCGTAGGACGCGGCCATGCCGTACAGGGTCGGGTCGAACTCGACCTCGGCCGGGTTGGCACCCAGCGCCTCGTTGGCCTGCTTCAGCGAGAGGCTGATGCGACGACGCTCGAGGTCGATGTCGATGACCTTGACGAAGATCTCGTCGCCGACCTGGACGACCTGCTCCGGGATCTCGACGTGGCGCTCGGCCAGCTCGGAGATGTGGACCAGACCCTCGATGCCCTCGTCCACGCGGACGAACGCACCGAACGGAACCAGCTTGGTGACCTTACCCGGAACGACCTGGCCGATCTGGTGGGTACGGGCGAACTGCTGCCACGGGTCCTCCTGGGTCGCCTTCAGCGACAGGGAGACACGCTCGCGGTCCATGTCGACGTCGAGAACCTCGACGGTGACCTCCTGGCCGACCTCGACAACCTCGGACGGGTGGTCGATGTGCTTCCAGGACAGCTCGGAGACGTGCACCAGGCCGTCGACGCCACCCAGGTCCACGAAGGCACCGAAGTTGACGATCGAGGAGACGACGCCGGAGCGCACCTGGCCCTTCTGCAGGGTGGTGAGGAAGGTCTGGCGGACCTCGCTCTGGGTCTGCTCCAGCCAGGCACGGCGGGACAGGACCACGTTGTTGCGGTTCTTGTCCAGCTCGATGATCTTGGCCTCGAGCTCCTTGCCCACGTAGGGCTGGAGGTCGCGGACGCGGCGCATCTCGACGAGCGAGGCCGGGAGGAAGCCACGGAGGCCGATGTCGAGGATGAGACCACCCTTGACGACCTCGATGACGGTACCGGTGACGATGCCGTCCTCTTCCTTGATCTTCTCGATCGTGCCCCAGGCACGCTCGTACTGAGCGCGCTTCTTGGACAGGATGAGACGACCCTCCTTGTCCTCCTTCTGGAGAACCAGGGCCTCGATGTTGTCGCCGACGGCGACGACCTCGTGCGGGTCGACGTCGTGCTTGATCGACAGCTCGCGGGACGGGATGACGCCCTCGGTCTTGTAACCGATGTCGAGGAGGACCTCGTCACGGTCGACCTTCACGATGACGCCCTCGACGATGTCGCCATCGTTGAAGTACTTGATGGTCTCGTCGATCGCGGCCAGGAACGCCTCGGCGTCGCCGATGTCGTTGAGCGCGACCTGCGGGGTGGTGCTGAGGGAGGAGTCGGTGGGGCTCGTCATTAGGAAAAGGGCTCCGGTACGGACATGAAAGTCGTAGGTAATGCCACGCGGAGGGCCCGTATCGCTCCCACCGAAAGCCGGACAGCCAAGAACACGGAGCACCGGAAATCCCGTACAGGGAAGATCGGCGTCCGTCTTGCGACCGTGGGGTCTTCGACAGATGCGAGCGCGACCTGCTCCGTCCGAGGCGCGCAGGCCCGCAGCGCAACTTGTAGCATACGGGGACGGCCAGGCACGGTCAACGCCAACAACGGCAAGACGGTGGAGCCCGGCACGGATCAGGCCATATCCTCCGATTGCGCACCTCATGGGTGGCGGCCGCAGGGAACCCTTTCCCCGGATGCCACCGCCGGGACACCAGACCTTTCCGGGCCCGGTAGACGGCAGCGGCGCTTCCGCAGAACGACACCCTACGCGATGGGCCTTCTCACCGTGACCGGCACCCCCCACCCCGACCCGCACGATCTTGACGAGGACGGCGACGACGCGGTAAGGCGCTCCGCCGGCGTCGGCGAGAGCAGCCGCGCCAGCCGCCACTGGTGGGACCGCAACGCCGACGAATACCAGGACGAACACGGCGAGTTCCTCGGCGACGACCGGTTCACCTGGTGCCCCGAGGGCCTCGACGAGGCGGACGCCCGACTGCTCGGCGACGTCGCCGGCCGTACCGTGCTGGAGCTCGGCGCCGGCGCCGCCCAGTGCTCGCGCTGGCTGGCCGGCCGCGGCGCCCGCCCCGTCGCCCTCGACATCTCGCACCGCCAGCTCCAGCACTCCCGGCGGATCGACCTCTCCCGCGGCGCCGTGCCCGTCCCCGTCGTCCAGGCCGACGCCGCCGTGCTGCCCTTCGCCGACGCCTCCTTCGACCTCGCCTGCTCCGCCTACGGCGCGATCCCGTTCAGCGCCGACACCGGCGCGCTGATGCGCGAGGTGCACCGGGTGCTGCGGCCCGGCGGGCGCTGGGTCTTCTCGGTCACCCACCCGATCCGCTGGGCCTTCCCCGACGAACCCGGCGTCGAGGGGCTCACCGCCGTCTCGTCCTACTTCGACCGCACCCCCTACGTCGAGGAGGACGAGCAGGGCCGCGCCACCTACGTCGAGCACCACCGCACGCTCGGCGACCGGGTCCGCGAACTCGTCGCCGCCGGCTTCCGGCTGGTCGACCTCGTCGAGCCCGAGTGGCCGGAGGGCCACGAGCAGGACTGGGGCGGCTGGTCGCCGCTGCGCGGGCGGCTCATCCCCGGCACCGCGATCTTCGTCACCGAGCGGGGCTGACACCTTGCCACCCCACCGATCAGCAGGGGCGGCCTGGCGCGAGCTGCCCGTCCGCACCGCCCTGCCCGCGCTGCACGAGGCGCTGGACGGGCCGGGTGCCGCTGTCCTCGCCGCGCCGCCCGGCACCGGCAAGACCACCCTGGTGCCGCTCGCCCTGGCCGGGCTGCTCTCCGACGGGCCCCCCTCCGACGGGCGGCCCGTGCGCCGGGTGCTGGTCGCCGAACCGCGCCGGCTCGCCGTCCGGGCCGCCGCCCGGCGGATGGCGTGGCTGCTCGGCTCCGCCGTGGGCCGCGAGGTCGGGTACACGGTGCGCGGCGAGCGCCGGGTCGGGCCGGAAACCGTGGTCGAGGTGGTCACCACCGGCGTGCTGCTGCAACGCCTCCAGCGGGACCAGGAACTGCCCGGCGTCGACGTGGTCGTCCTCGACGAGTGCCACGAACGGCACCTCGACGCCGACACCGCGCTCGCCTTCCTGCTGGACGTCCGCGCCGCCCTGCGCCCCGAGCTGCGGATCGTCTGCGCCTCCGCCACCTCGGACACCGCGGCCTGGGCCGAACTCCTCGGCGGCGCACCCGTGGTCGAGGCGCACGGCGTCTCGCACCCGGTCGAGGTGGTGTGGGCGCCGCCGCCGCGCGCCGTCCGGCCCGCGCACGGCACCCGGGTGGACTACGCGCTGCTCGACCACGTCGCGGCCGTCGTCCGGCGGGCCCTCGACGAGCGCTCCGGCGACGTGCTCTGCTTCCTGCCCGGCGTCGGCGAGATCGCCCGGGTCGCCGGGCTACTGGCCGGTGTGCCGGTGGACGTCCTGCAACTGCACGGCCGTGCCCCGCAGGACGTCCAGGACGCGGCGCTCACCCCGTCCCCTTCACGGCGGGTCGTCCTCGCCACCGCCGTCGCCGAATCCTCGCTCACCGTGCCCGGCGTGCGGATCGTGGTGGACGCCGGGCTCGCCCGGGAGCCGCGCACCGACCACGCGCGCGGCCTCGCGGCGCTCGTCACCGTGCGCGCCTCGCTGGCCGCCGCTCGCCAGCGCGCCGGCCGCGCCGGACGGGAGGCGCCGGGCACCGTCTACCGCTGCTGGCACGAGGCCGAGGACGCCCGCGCCGCCCGCTTCCCCACCCCGGAGATCGCGCTCGCCGACCTGACGTCGTTCGCCCTCCAGGCCGCCTGCTGGGGCGACCCGGACGCCACCGGCCTCGCCCTGCCCGACCGGCCCCCGGCGGGCGCGATGGCCGCCGCGCGGGAGACCCTGCTCGCCCTCGGGGCGGTTTCCTCGGACGGCCGGGCGACTGAGCGCGGGGGGCGCCTCGCCCGCACCGGGCTGCACCCGCGGCTCGGGCGGGCGCTGGTGGACGGCGCACCCGCCGTGGGCGCCCGCCGGGCGTCCGAAGTGGTCGCGCTGCTCTCCGAGGAACCGCCGCGCGCGCTGGGGGACGACCTCGGCGCGGTGTGGCGGACGGTGCGCTCGTCGCGTGACCCCTATGCCGGCCGCTGGCGCGACGAAGTCCGCCGCCTGCAACGCGCCACCTCCGACGAACCCGCCACCCCGCTGCCGGACGCCACGGCCGTCGGCCTCGTCGTCGCCTTGGCCTTCCCCGAACGCATCGCCCGCGCCCGGGTCGAGCGACCCGCCCCGGGCGAGCGCAGCCCGTACCTGATGGCCTCGGGGACGGCGGCCGAACTCGCCCCCGGCACGGCGCTCGGCGCGCTGCCCTGGCTCGCCGTCGCGGTCGCCGACCGCCCGGCGGGGTCGCCGTCCGCGCGGGTGCTGCACGCCGCCGCGCTCGACGAGGGCACCGCCCTGCTCGCAGGCGCGTCGCTGCTGACCGACCGCGCCGAAGTCCACTGGGACACCCGGCGCGGTGAGGTCGTCTCCCGTCGCGTCGAATCCCTCGGCGCGATCGAACTCGCCGAGAAGCCCCTGCCCCGCCCCGACGTCTCCCTCGTACGCGCGGCCATCCTCGAAGGCCTCACCCGCGAGGGCGTCAGCGCCCTCCTGACCTTCCCCTCCAACCTCCGCGAACGCCTGGCCTTCCTCCACACGGCGATCGGCGACCCCTGGCCGGACGTCTCCGACGCAGCCCTCCTCGAACGCGCCGAGGAGTGGGTCGAACCCGAACTCTCCCGCGCCCGCCGCCGCGCCGACCTCGCCCGCATCAACACAACCGCCGCCCTGCAACGCCTGCTCCCCTGGGCGAGCGGACAGGCCGGCCGCCTCGACGAACTGGCCCCCGAACGCATCACTGTGCCCAGCGGTTCGAAGATACGGGTCGACTACAGCACCGAACGCCCGGTGCTGGCCGCCAAGTTGCAAGAACTCTTCGGCTGGAAAGCCGCCCCCGCCCTGGCCGGCGGCCGAGTCCCCCTCACCGTGCAGTTGCTCTCCCCCGCCGGCCGCCCCGCCGCCATCACCGGCGACCTGGAGGGCTTCTGGAAGAACGGCTACCACGCCGTCCGCGCCGACCTCAGAGGCCGCTACCCCCGCCACCCCTGGCCCGAGGACCCGACCACTGCCGAGCCGACGAAGCGCACCAACGCCAGGAAGTGACAGGCAGGTGTTGGCGAAACAGCGGCGCTCGGGTTGCACGACTGCGACTTGTGTCCTGAGGCAGTGGCTCCCGAAGGGACCGGGGAAGTACGGATCCCAGGCGAGGCCGGCATCGCATACGCCGCTCCGTTCCTGATCACGCACTACATCACCGTTCACGGCTATCGGCCGCCCCAGGTCTTCATCGACGCCGTTCTTGCCGTCGATCTCGACGCATGGGCTGCCGCAAGGTGGCCCGACGTCCCCTTCCCGTGGGTTCCCGATGAAGTGGAACGCATGCTGGAGTGAGACGAGCGAACCCCATGGATCAGACCATCTAGCGCACCGGGTCGTCCTCGTAGTCACGCCTGGGCACGATCTACCACCTCAGCTCACACGACGCGTCAGACGTCACCGAACTCGCCGGACCGGACAGCCGTCACGAACGCCTGCCACGCGGTTACCGGGAAGGCGAGCGCCGGCCCCTCCGGGTCCTTGGAGTCACGTACGGGAACAGTGCCGGGCAGGCTGTTGGACACCTCGATGCACTGCCCGCCATTGCTGCTGTAGGTGGACTTGAACCAGTCGAGGGTCATAGTTGCCTCCGTAGCTCGCGGATCATCGCCACCGAGTCCGCCTGTGAAAGAGCATGCGTTTGTAGCTGATAGTAGGACGCCAACTCGGCCGTCACAGCGCTGGCCTCCCTCTCCAACCGCCCTTGGTGCGCACTCTCGGCATAGGAGATCAGCGATCGGTCCGGCAACGTCAGAATGGACACCGGAAGATCGAATGCCCTGTCCTCCCCCAGCTGGTACGGGGCAAGCTGGAGCCTCACGGTGGGCTCGTCGGCGAACTCGACCAGGCGGTCGAGCTGAGCCGCCATCACAGCGCCCCCACCCACGATCCGACGAATGCAACTCTCATCCATGACCACATGGATCAAGGGCGGCGGCTCCCGACGCAAGCCGGCCTGGCGGTTTATGAGAACGCGCACTCGCTCGTCCGCCTGGTCCTGAGTGATGCTTCTCCGGCGCACAGCGCCCGCCGTGATGGCCGTTGCGTACTCCTTCGTCTGCAGCAGGCCCGGCACGATGCCGAGCTCGAAGAGTCGCAGTTCAACGGCCCGACGCTCTTGAATGACGAACTCGGCGAAGCCTTCCAGCAGCGCGCTGTACTTGACGTCGCTCGCCTTGTGCTTGAACGTGGCCGCCTGCGATGTACCAAATGCGCCGTCAAGTGCTGCCGCGATCCGCCGGGTTGGTTTCCTTCGACCATTTTCGAGAGCCGAGATGTGGGACGAGGTGCAGCCAACCAGCCCAGCAAGGCGCTCCTGCGTCCACCCTCGTTGCTCGCGTGACTCGCGAAGAAACGCTCCGAACTCAGCCGCAGGGGAGGACTGAGGATCAAGTTCCCTCTTGTTCACAGCGATTCACCCCACCAATCAAACAGCACAGTCAAGTTGAACAGCTCTGAAGCCTAGGGGAAAGTGGACGCGTTGAGTAGCCGTATCGCTACGCAATGAAGCAGCGCGCGCCGTCACTCCGCGCCGGCCTCACGCCCCCTCATCCACCCCCCGAGGTACTCCGTCATGCCCCTATACCGCCGCCCCCGCACGTTCGCCGCCCGGCTCGACTCCCACGCCGCCTCCACGCCCCTCGCCCGCCGCCTCCTCCGGGCCTACCTCGCCGCCCTCCCCACCGGCGACCGCTACTCCGACATCGCCGAACTCCTCCTCGGCGAACTCTTCGCCAACGCCGTCCAGCACAGCGACGCCGACGACGACCGCCTCATCGAGATCCGCTTCGCCGTCGTCGACGACCGCCTGCGCCTCGAAGTCCACGACGCCGGCACCGGCCGCCCCACCCTCCGAACCACCACCCCCGACGACGAGCACGGGCGCGGGCTCTTCCTCGTCAACGAACTCGCCGATCGCTGGGGCTGCTGCCCCCGCGCGGGTGGGATCGGCAAGTTCGTCTGGGCCCTGATCGCCCCCGCATTCACCCCGCCACCTGAAAGGCACGCAGCCCCGGCTCGCCGGACCGGAAGCCGCTCCCCGGCCGCCCGCGCCGCCCAAGCAACCGCCCCCTGAGCGCGGGAAGTCGGCCGCACCGACTTCCCGCGCTGAAGCACGCGGGCGGCACGGTCCCCAAGCCCGTGTGGCACACCTCGCACTCGGTCGGCGAGCAGGCTCAGGCCGTCTGGGTCCGCGAAGTCCGCACCGGGGAGATCACCGTGGCCGTGACGGTGTGCCCGCACATGTTCCAAGCCAGCCTTCCAACCCGAACGGGCAATGGGCGTGGCAGCCGACCGGGACCACCCATCAGATCGCGCACGCGATCGCCGACCGGCTGGAAAAAGCCCACGACCGGTGCCCACCTCCGGCATCCTGCGCGCCGCCTTGCTTCATGATCGCCCGCCCTCACGACCGGCCTCCTCGCCCGACCCTGGCGCTGCTCCCGGGGAGCAGCGCGCGAGCCGGATCGACCCCACGAAGCTCGATTCGTGGACCGGAAGCTGGGTCACTCAGCTCGCGGCGCCCTCGGCCGAACGGATGAGCAGTGGTGGGCAGCAGATCCTCTCGGACGTGGCCACCGGCTCGCAGGCCCGGACCGTGGTGCAGCGCGGGCCACTCCGCCTGTGGGACCAGGTGGAGACCGCCATCGAGACCTGGCAGGACGCGGGCGCGCCGCACCAGGTCGCCTTCGGCATCACCGTCTCGGCAGGCGGGCAACGGATCTGGCTCGACAACGAGGACGGTCCGGGCTGGAACCTGCCGATCTGCCCCGGGGGGACACCTCGGCACCCGAACCAACGCGCAGGAAGTCGGCCACACCGACTTCCTGCGCGCTCACCACCCCGCCGCGCCGCCCGCCCAGCGGCCGGCGCCCTACCTGGCGCGTCTGCGCACCTAAGCGGTGAGCCGGATCTCCGAAAGGATGCTCTCCGCACCCTGGTCCAGCAGGAGTCCGGCCACCTGCCCACCCAGCTTCTCCGGCTCG
Source organism: Kitasatospora misakiensis (assembly GCF_042656005.1). NCBI lineage: Bacteria > Bacillati > Actinomycetota > Actinomycetes > Kitasatosporales > Streptomycetaceae > Kitasatospora > Kitasatospora misakiensis. The sequence continues at coordinate 261,328 of NZ_JBHSOF010000002.1, forward strand.
CCCAGCGGGCCGGAGAGGCGGGCCTCCACCTGTCGTCTGCCGTCCACGGAGGTGACCTGCCCGTGCAGGGTCAGCACGTCGCCGTCGACCTTGCCGAAGGCACCGACCGGCACCGAGCACCCGCCGTGGAGCTCGGCCAGCATCGCCCGCTCGGCCCGCACCTCCGCGTCGGTCACCGGGTCGCCGGAACCGGCCAGGATCTCGCGGGCCGACTCGTTGTCCTCCCGAATCTGGATACCCAGCGCACCCTGACCCGGCGACGGGGGGAACAGCCCGATCGACAGGATCTCGCTGATCTCCTCGCTGCGGTCGAACCGCTTGATCCCGGCTGCTGCCAGGACCACGGCGTCCAGCTGCTGCGTCCGGAGCTTGCCGAGCCTGGTCGGGACGTTCCCCCGGATCTCCACCGGCACCAGGTCCGGGCGGACGTGCAGCCTGGATCTGCTTGAGCCGGTGCTTCACCGCTCGGGTGATCTGGCCGAGATCAGCACGACATCACCCAATCAAGTTCAGTACCCACCTCGAACATGCCTGTTTTCCGATGGTATGTCGGAAAACAGGAAAGAAGCCTTCATACCGAAGGCCATCCGGACCATCCGCATCGGCGCCCGCACCTCCCCGACGTCGCCGGCCCGGGCCTCCCGGGTCACCAAGGAACTGCGCGACCGCTACCCGGACGCCCGGGTCAAGCTTGTTCCGTTCACTGCGGCCGGCGATCTCGAACCCGGCCAGCAGGCCGAACTGCTCCTTGGTGCCGTGGACCACCAACACCGGAGCGCGGACGGCGTCGAGGGGGAGGACGGGGCCCACTCGGACGGAAGGGGCGCACGGGAAGTCGGCGGGGCCGACTTCGCGTGCGCGGCGCCGTGGCTCAGGAGGAGGCCCACCAGGCCGAGGGCGATGCCACGGTGTAGCCCAGTGACTCGTACAGGGGCCTGCCCAGCTTCGAAGCGGTGAGGGTGGCCGGGTGGTCCGTCAGGTGGGCGAGGGCGCCGAGCATCACCGCCCGGCCCACACCCCGTGAGCGGAAGGCCGAGGACGTCGCGATCCAGTAGTGGCTGGCGACGCCGTCGGACACGACGCTCACGCCGGCTCCCGCGGGCACGCCGTCGACCGAGGCTATGAACACGTCCACGCCCGGCTGTTCGATCAGCGTCGGCGGGAAGAGCTCGCCCGGGTGGTAGGGCTCGAAGCCGGTGAGTTCGAAGCCCTCGATCACGATCCGCTCGGCCGCCTGGAGGTCCTCGGGCTGCCGTGCCCGGGTCACGTCCAGGGCCGGGGCGGCGACGGGGCCGGGCTGGCGCAGCATGATCGGCATCTGCCAGGTGCGCATGGCCAGGTGGCTCAGGTCGGTCGAGCTGAACGGGTCCTCGACGAGCGCCGGGCCGGCGGCCCGGCGGGTCAGCTCGCTCAACTCGGCCACTTCGCCCGGGGCGAGGTCGGGCTCCTGGACCAGGATCCGCAGGCCCGCACGGTCGTCACCGTCGACGGCGACGAAGCCGCGGCGCCGGATCACCTCGTGGCCCCGGGATCGGCCGGTCGCGGTCCAGAAGGCGGCGGAGTTGCGGGCCTGGAGCGTCGGTGCCTCGGCCAGGGTGGTGGGCCGGTCGGTCGAGAGGGATTCCGTCGTCATCGGGCCTACGGTAGTGCGAAATTGACCCCGTCACACGGACCGGCGAAGCGCACCGAGGCGCGACGCCGGCCCGGCGGCGGAGCGGCGGTGGAGCGGTGACGGAGCGGTGATGGTCAGAGCTGGCTGACCCAGTACGGCTCGACGGTCATCCAGCCGTTGCCGCGGGCGCCGTTGAGGCGGCCGCTGCTGGTGCGGGCGAGGGTGTACCAGGACTCCACGTAGTCCGGGTCGTCGGTCCACCAGGAGGTGGGCAGTGCCGCGAGGACGGCGTTGACCAGCGGGATGTAGGCGCCCTGGTCGGCGATGGTGAGCAGGACGGCGGCGACGGCCTGGGCGAGGGCCAGGTAGTTGGTGTCGCCGTCGTCCTCCATCAGCACGACGTCGGCCAGGTTGTACTTGTAGTTCGACCAGTTCACCAGGATCTGGTTCGGGTAGTACACCGTGCCGTCGTACTGGAGGTACGGCATGGCGACCGAGTCGACCCGGACCTTGCCGTCCAGGCCGAAGCCGGAGACCAGGCTGAACATCTCCGCGGCGCCCTTGAACCAGGGCTCCTCGTCGTCGTTCACCTGGACGGAGGTGAGCTTCGTGCCCCACCAGCCGGCGGCGGCCTGGGCGGCATCCGAGGCGGCGGCCGGGGCGATCCCCTGGGCGGCCAACTCCCGCTGGAGCAGGGCGATCCCGGCGGTCAGGGCCTTGGCCGTGTCGATGTCGACCAGGTAGACCGGGCGGGTGGGCAGGGTGCCGGCGTCGAGGCCGCGGGCCCGGCCGGCGGTGTCGTAGGCGCGGACGGTGCGGGCGTGCTCGTCGGTGCCGGCGGTCGCCACCAGCGGCGCCGTGCCCGCGTCCAGGGCCGCCCGCATCGACGGGTCGGCGAGTTGGACGCGCAGCAGCGGGCCGAGGTCGGCGCCGAGGCCCTTGGCGGCGGCGATGCCGCGGTCCGCGCGCGCGGTGGCGTCGGCGAGTCCGCGGGCGGCGGAGCCGGGCAGGCCGGCGTCCCGCCGGGCGAGTTCGGCGCCGTCGGCCAGGGTGGCGGTCGCGGCGCGCAGCCGCTCGCGCAGGGCCGGGTCGGCGAGCGAGGCGGCCAGCGTACGGGCGACCTCGTCCTCGATCGCCGTCACCTTGGAGACGGCGGCAGGGGCGGAGGCGGGAGTGGGGGTCGGGGCCGGGGCGGCCAGGGCCTGGCCGGCGCCGAGGGCGAGCAGGGGCAGAGCCGCGAACGCGACGGCGGCGCGCCGCAGGCGGGACTGGGACATACGGGATCTCCAGACTCGTCGGGTGAGGCGTCGGAGCATCGGAGCGGGTGGAGCGAGTGGAACGGGGTGGTGCGGCGCCCACGATCAAGGACGGCGGCGCCATGACAAGTGAAGTGCCTGTCCGACGCCGGATCAACCCCTGTCTCCCCACTCCGGTTCACCCGCCGCCGGAGAAGCTCCCGCCGGAGTTGGCCGAGCCCGAGCCGCCGTAGGCCCAGCCGCCGGAGGGGGTCCGGGGCTTGCGGCGGACGCGGCGTTCGGTGCGGTGGCGGACGAGGCCGCCGGCCGGGCCGAACAGGTCCTCCAGTGAACGCCGGAGCGCGTCGACGTCGGTACCCTTCGGCGCGCGGTGCGAGCGGCCGTCGGCGCCGGTCAGGGTCACCACCGTGATGTCGACGGTGTGGACGGCCGGCGCGGGGTCGCCCTCGTAGGGCTCCTCCACGGTCTCGTCCAGTTGGATGTGCCGCAGGTCGGAGATCGGGGCCCAGGCGTCGGCGCGGGCGCCGCGGACGAACCGCAGTTCGGTCGGAGCCTGGGCCGGGGCGAACTGCACCCGGCGGACCGACTCCAGTTCGGCGACCGCGGCGAACGGCCACAGGACCAGCACGGCGGACGCCCACAGCACCGCGCCCACGGTCACCGTGCCCACGAAGGTGGCGCCGACGATCACCGCGACCTCCACCAGCAGCAGGCCGGCGGGGAGGAAGGCCACGCCCATGGCGAGCAGGACGCCGAGGGTGCGCAGCACCAGGAGCGCGGCGGCGGGCCAGGAGCCCCCACCGGGCTCGAAGACCAGGTCGACGGTGGTGCCGTCACGGCCGCGGCGGATCAGCTCATCGGCAGGCATACCTGCCAGGGTAGGACCGCTCCCCCGCGCAGAGAAGACCCCGGGCACCGCCTCGACGAAGCGCTGCCCGAGGCCTGTTGACGGCGCGTCAGTGCGCGGCGGCCTCCCAGTCGGGGCCGACGCCGACCGAGACGTCCAGCGGGGCGCGCAGCGGGTAGGCGCCGGCCATCTGCTCGCGGACGATCGCCTCGACCGGCTCTCGCTCGCCCGGGGCCAGCTCCAGCACGATTTCGTCGTGCACCTGGAGCAGCATCCGGGACGCCAGCCCCGCCGAGCGCAGCGCCTCGTCCACCCGCAGCATGGCGATCTTGACGATGTCGGCGGCCGAGCCCTGGATCGGGGCGTTGAGCGCCATCCGCTCGGCCATCTCGCGGCGCTGGCGGTTGTCGCTGTTGAGGTCCGGCAGGTAGCGGCGGCGGCCGAGCAGGGTCTCGGTGTAGCCGGTGGCGCGCGCCTCCTCGACCACCCGGTGCAGGTAGTCGCGCACGCCGCCGAACCGCTCGAAGTAGGTGTCCATCAGGCCCTGCGCCTCGGCGGGCTTGATGCCCAGCTGCTGGGAGAGCCCGTAGGCGGAGAGCCCGTAGGCGAGGCCGTAGGACATCGCCTTGATCTTCCGGCGCATCTCGGCGTCGACGGCGGCGCCCGGGACCTCGAAGACCTGGGAGGCGACGGTGGTGTGGAGGTCCTCGCCGGTGGCGAAGGCCTCGATCAGCGCCGCGTCCTCGGAGAGGTGGGCCATGATCCGCAGCTCGATCTGCGAGTAGTCGGCGGTGAGCAGCGACTCGTAGCCCTCGCCGACGACGAAGGCGCGGCGGATCATCCGGCCCTCCTCGGTGCGGACCGGGATGTTCTGCAGGTTCGGGTCCTGCGAGGAGAGCCGGCCGGTGGCGGCGACCATCTGGTTGAAGGTGGTGTGGATCCGCCCGGCCGGGGAGACGGTCTTGAGCAGGCCCTCGACGGTGGTGCGCAGCTTGGCCTGGTCGCGGTGGCGCAGCAGGATGACCGGCAGTTCGTTGTCGGTCTGGCTGGCGAGCCAGGTGAGCGCGTCGGCGTCGGTGGTGTACCCGGTCTTGATCTTCTTGGTCTTGGGCAGCGCCAGCTCGCCGAAGAGGATCTCCTGGAGCTGCTTGGGCGAGCCGAGGTTGAACTCGCGGCCGGCCGCGGCGTGCGCCTCCTCGACCACCCGCTGGATCTCGGCGGCGAACTGCGCCTCCAGTCCGGTGAGCCAGGCGCCGTCGGCGGCGATGCCGGTGCGCTCCATGCGGGCGAGCAGGGCGGCGATCGGCAGCTCCATGTCGCGCAGCAGCTCGGTGGCGCCGACCTCGGCGAGGCGGGTGTCGAAGAGCGCGGCGAGGTCGAGGACGGCGCGGGCCTGGAGCATCAGCGCCTGCGCGCCGGCCGTCGGGTCCTCCTCCGGGGCGTCGAAGGCGAGCTGGCCGGACTCGGCGGCCGGGGCCGGGGCGAGCGAGCGGGCCAGGTACTCCTCGGCGAGCACGTCGAGGGTGAAGGTGCGGCGGCCGGGCTTCTCCAGGTAGGCGGCGAGGGCGGTGTCGGCGACGACCCCCTCGACGGTCCAGCCGCGCTCGGCGAAGGCCCGCATGACCTGCTTGGCGATGTGCAGGGCCTTGGGGGCGGCCGGGTCGGCCAGCCAGGCGGCGAAGGCGCGCTCGTCCTCCTCGGCGAGCAGCGCCGGGTCGAACCAGGCGGCGGACTCCCCGGCGGCGAGCGCCACCTCGGTGACCTCGCCGCTGCCGAGCGCCCACCGGTAGACGGCGGCCAGCGCGACCGGGGCCTTGTCCGTCGCGTGCTGCCGCAGCCAGCCGGCGAGGGTGCCGGGGTCGGTGAGGAGCTCGCCGTCGACCTCGACGCCGGGGGCGAGTTCGGCGGCCTCGGGCTCGGTGGCGGCGGCCGGGTCGATGCCGTAGACCCGGTCGCGGAAGTTGGCGTTGCGGAACTCCAGCGACTCCATGAGCGCGCCGACGGCCGGCTTGTCGAACGGCGCGCGGGTCAGCTCGGCGACGCCGAGCGGGAGTTCGACGTCGCGGACCAGCTCGGTGAGCACCCGGTTGCGCTTGACCGAGTCGAGGTGCTCGCGGAGCTTCTCGCCGATCTTGCCCTTGACCTCGTCGGCGCGGGCGACCAGCTCGTCGAAGGAGCCGAACTGGTTGACCCACTTGGCGGCGGTCTTCTCGCCGACCCCGGGGATGCCGGGCAGGTTGTCGGACGGGTCGCCGCGCAGGGCCGCGAGGTCCGGGTACTGGCGGGGGGTGACGCCGTACTTCTCGGCGACCTTCTCCGGGGTGTAGCGGGTGAGCTCGGAGACGCCCTTGGTGGGGTAGAGCACGGTGACGTGCTCGGTGACCAGCTGGAGCGAGTCGCGGTCGCCGGTGACGATGTCGACGTCGTAGCCGGCCGCCTCGGCGGCGGTGGCCAGGGTGGCGATGATGTCGTCGGCCTCGAAGCCCTCGGCGGTCAGCCGCGGCACGTTCATCGCGTCCAGCAGCTCGCCGATCAGGCCGACCTGGCTGCGGAACTCGTCCGGGGTCTTGGCCCGGTTGGCCTTGTAGTCGGGGAACTCGACCGAGCGGAAGGTCTGGCGGGAGAGGTCGAAGGCGACCGCGAGGTGGGTGGGCGCCTCGTCCCGGACGGTGTTGGCGAGCATCGAGGCGAAGCCGTACACCGCGTTGGTGGGCTGGCCGGTGGAGGTGTTGAAGTTCTCCACGGGCAGCGCGTAGAACGCCCGGTAGGCCATGGAGTGCCCGTCGAGCAGCATCAGGCGGGGCCGCGATCCGGCTCCGGCGGCACCCGCCGCGCCCTTGTCCGTACTCTGCGTAGCCACGTCAACGTCCGTTCCTGCCGATTCCACTACCGGCCACCGATCCTAGGGCCCACCACCGACAAAAGGGGCACGCCAGGGGTGGCGGCCCCTCGGGTGCGCTCACGCCGGGGACGGGCGCCCCTCGGGTGCGCTCGCGCCCCGGGTGCCACACCCGTTTCCCCCGGCCACCGCCTCTACCGCCGAGTAGGACGGTCGTACGATCACAGGCAGCACGACGACGCGACCCCCGAGCGGCAGGAGCTCCCCCATGACCGACCCGGCCCCCGACGCCGACCCGGCCACCGCCACCGCCAGCGGCACCGCCACCGACGCCGGCACCGCCCCCGGCGACGGCCGGCACCCCGCCGGCGGCCCCGGCGTCCCGCCCCGGCTGGACGTCCCGCAGGAGATGCTGGACCACTTCGCCAAGCTCGGCGTCGACCCGGCCACCTTCTCCGGCGGCCGGCTCGGCGACAAGCTGGGCATCCGGATCGTCGAGGCCTCGGGCGACCGGGTGGTCGGCACCATGCCGGTGGACGGCAACCAGCAGCCGTACGGGCTGCTGCACGGCGGCGCCTCGGCGGCGCTGGCCGAGACGCTCGGCTCGGTCGGCGCGATGCTGCACGCCGGCCCCGGCCGGTACGCGGTGGGCGTGGACCTCAACGCCACCCACCACCGCTCGGCGACCTCCGGCCTGGTCACGGGCGTGGCGACCGCGGTCTTCAAGGGCCGCACGGCCGCCACCTACGAGATCGCGATCACCGACGGCACCGGCAAGCGGGTCACCAGCTGCCGCCTCACCTGCATGCTGCGCGACCTCTGACCCGGTTCTCCATCAAATCCCTTGCCCGCCCTCTTGTTTGACCTTCAACTTCCATGGGAAGGCGTTGGTCCGGACAAGGGGGCGGTCTCGTCTCGGCCCAACCGCCTTGATGTCACCGTGCGTAACAAGCAGGAAATCCGCGCAGGCGAAGGCACCCGTGGGGCGAATCCACCCGAAACCTGCGCGACACCTCGCCGAACGTCCGATATTCGGATGCACACGCCCGATTCCAACGACCCGGACAGTTCCGTCCGGTAATCGGCGAGTTCAGGAGTCACCTGCTGTTCTACGCCTTACACAGGGCCAGTTGGTAAGGGAATCCCGGGGTGTGGCGCAACCGGCCGGGTCGAAACGACCACATGGTGAGACGACTCTCCGTGTGCTCATAACAAGAGAATCACAGGTCCGCCGCAACCCTGCCAGAGCCGCCGAACGGCATCTAGAGTCACGGCCAGTCACCGCGCCAGCGGACTGGGCCAGGCCCACCGCGTATCCAGGCTCCCGCCGTTCAGGCGCGGCGCCCTCCTGAACCGAAGGGGACCCCCCGTGCGTCATCGTTCAGCAGTTGTCGTGAGCATTGCCGTGATCGGCGCCCTCACCCTCACCGCCTGCGGCTCCCGCGACGACAAGAAGTCCGGGGACAGCGGTCAGGGCGGCGGCTCCACCACCGTCACCATCGGCATCTCCGTCCCGCTCACCGGCGACCTCTCCGCCCTCGGCCTCGGCATCCGCAACTCCGTCGAGCTCGCGACCAAGCAGGCCAACGAGAAGAACGAGGTGCCCGGCGTCAAGTTCCAGATCAAGGCCCTCGACGACACCGCCAAGCCCGCCCCCGGCCAGCAGAACGCCACCCAGCTGGTGGGCGACAAGGACGTCATCGGCGTCGTCGGCCCGCTCAACTCCAGCGTCGCCCAGTCGATGCAGCAGATCTTCAACGACGCCAACCTCGTCGAGATCTCGCCCGCCAACACCGGCGTCGCCCTCAGCCAGGGCGAGAAGTGGGCCAGCGGCACCAAGGCCCGCCCCTTCAAGACCTACTTCCGCACCGCCACCACGGACGCCGTCCAGGGCCCGTTCGCCGCGGACTTCCTGGCCAAGGACGCCAAGAAGAGCAAGGTCTTCCTCATCGACGACCAGAAGACCTACGGGGCCGGCCTCGCCGCCACCTTCAAGGGCCAGTTCATCAAGGACGGCGGCCAGATCGTGGGCGAGGAGCACGTCAACCCCGACGACCGCGACTTCGCCGCCGTCGTCACCAAGGTCAAGTCCTCCGGCGCCGAGGCCGTCTACTACGGCGGCGAGTACCCGGCGGCCGGCCCGCTCTCCCTCCAGCTCAAGGACGCCGGCGTCAACATCCCGCTGATGGGCGGCGACGGCATCCAGAGCGGCGACTTCATCAAGCTCAACCCCAAGAGCCAGGGCGACTACGCCACCGCCGTCGGCCTGCCCGTCGAGCAGCTGCCGACCGCCGCCAAGTTCATCGCCGACTACAAGACCGCCGGCTACAAGGACGCCTACGAGACCTACGGCGGCTACTCCTACGACAGCGCCTGGGCCATCATCGAGGGCGTCAAGGCCGTCGTCGCCGCCAACAACGGCAAGCTCCCCGACAGCCCCCGCGCCAAGGTCGTCGAGGCCGTCCAGAAGGTCTCCTTCGAAGGCGTGACCGGCAAGGTCTCCTTCGACGAGTTCGGCGACACCACCAACAAGCAGCTCACCGTCTACGCCGTCAAGGACGGCAAGTGGGCCGTGGAGAAGTCCGGCACCTTCACCGGCTGACCCTCGCCTGACCCAGGGTCAGGAACAGCACAGAACGTCGGAGTTACCGCGCGGGGGTGCCACGAGTGCCCCCGCGCGGACCCACATCCACCACCCACGCGGACAACCCCACACGCACAACGGAGGCCCAGCGGTGCACGACCTACCGCAGCAGCTGGCCAACGGCCTGATCCTCGGAGCCCTCTACGGCCTCGTCGCGATCGGCTACACGATGGTCTACGGCATCGTCCAGCTCATCAACTTCGCCCACGGCGAGATCGTCATGGTCGGCGGCTTCGGCGCCCTGACCGCCTACCTCGCCCTCCCCGGCGGCACCACCCTGTGGCTGGCCCTACCGCTGATGCTGATCGCCGGCATCCTGGTCTCCACCCTCACCGCCGTCGCCGCCGAGCGCTTCGCCTACCGGCCGCTGCGCTCCGCCCCCCGGCTCGCCCCGCTGATCACCGCGATCGGCCTGTCCATCGGCCTGCAGCAGCTGATCTTCGCCTTCTACCCGGACGCCAAGAAGGCCCGGGTCTTCCCGAAGATCCCCGGCGACCCCTTCGAGATCGGCTCCGTCGCGATCCAGCGCAGTGACGTCTTCCTGCTGATCGCCGCGCCGCTCTGCATGCTCGCCCTCGGCTACTTCGTCACCCGCACCCGCTCCGGCCGCGCCATGCAGGCGACCAGCCAGGACCCGGACACCGCGAAGCTGATGGGCATCGACACCGACCGGATCATCGTGATGGCCTTCGCCATCGGTGCCGCGTTCGCCGCCGTCGCCGCCGTCGCCTATGGCCTGCGCAGCGGCCAGGTCGACTTCCGGATGGGCTTCATCCTCGGCCTCAAGGCCTTCACCGCGGCCGTCCTCGGCGGCATCGGCAACATCTACGGCGCCATGCTCGGCGGCATCACCCTCGGCCTCGCCGAGGCCCTCGCCACCGGCTACATCCAGCACCTGCCCGGCATGCACCTCTTCGGAGGCGGCGCCTGGAAGGACGTCTGGGCCTTCGTACTCCTCATCGTCGTCCTGCTCGTCCGGCCCCAGGGGCTGCTGGGCGAGCGCGTCGCGGACAGGGCGTGAGCACCATGACCACCAGCAGCACCGAGACCACCCCGGTCATCGCCCTCCCCGGCCGCACCGCCGCGCTCCTCACCGGACTCGGCGCGGCCGCCACGGCCGGCTCCGCCCTGATGGCCTGGACCTGGACCTCCGAGTACCCGGGCGACCTGACCTACTACGGCTCCCCCGCCGGCCTCCAGTGGCTGGCGCTCACCGCCGGGCTGGTCACCCTCGTCCTGCTCCTCGCCAACCAGGGCGTCCCCGGCCTGCGCTGGGCCGCCCCGCGCCGCAGCAACAACGCCGTCGTACTGGCCGCCGTCGGCGGCCTCGCCGTCGCCTGGTTCTCGGTCATCTCGATCTCCACCGACCTCGGTGGCCTCGCCAATCTCGAGCCCGGCGGCTGGGTCCTCGCCGTCGGCTCCCTGCTCGCCCTCGCCGGCTCCCTCGGCCTGCCGCTCGACCGGCGCACCGCCGTCCCGCTGCGGATCCTCGACCGACGGCTCTTCCTGCTCGTCCCGATCGCCCCGGTGGTCTGGTTCGCCACCCACGCGATCCCCGAGGACAAGCCGGTCGCCCCCGTGCTGACCGCCCTCGCCGGCGGCCTCGCGATCGCCACCGGCGCCGTCCTGCTCGTCCAGCTCGGCCACCTCGCGAACAGCTGGCTGCGGCTCGGCACCGTCAACCGGCCGCTCCCCGCGCCGCGCGCCCTGCCCTCCTGGGTCGAGGTCGCGCTGATCGTGGTCGCCTTCGCGATCGGCCTGTTCGCCATCACCTTCGGCATCGACACCGAGTACGGCGAGCTCTTCACCGGCTACCTGCTGCTGGCCGCCTCGGTGGCCGCCGCGCTCGGCCGCTCCGGCCTGATCCCGCGGCTGCGCTCGCTGACCGTCAAGTACCAGACGGTCACCACCGGCGCCGCCTTCGCCGCCGCCGCCAGCTTCCCGTTCACCCAGACCAGCGACCAGTACACCTCGGTCGCCACCAACATCCTGATCTTCGCCACCGTCGCCCTCGGCCTGAACATCGTCGTCGGCCTGGCCGGCCTGCTCGACCTCGGCTACGTCGCCTTCCTCGGCGTCGGCGCCTACAGCGCCGCCCTGGTCTCCGGTTCCCCCGCCTCGCCGATCCACGTCCAGTTCCCGTTCTGGGGCGCGGTGCTGACCGGCGCCGTGGTCTCCATGGTCTTCGGCGTCGTCATCGGCGCCCCGACCCTGCGACTGCGCGGCGACTACCTCGCCATCGTCACCCTCGGCTTCGGCGAGATCTTCCGCATCACCATGCTCAACCTCAACGGCACCACCGGACCGAAGATCACCAACGGCTCCAACGGCATCCCCCGGATCCCCGACCTGGAGATCCTCGGCTGGAACCTCGGCAAGCCCACCACGATCTTCGGCTTCGAGCTCGGCCGGTTCTCCAACTACTACCTGCTGATGCTCCTCGTCACCGCCTTCGTCGTCCTGGTCTTCGCCCGGGTCGGCAACTCCCGGATCGGCCGCGCCTGGGTCGCCATCCGCGAGGACGAGACCGCCGCCGAGGCCATGGGCATCAACGGCTTCCGCCTCAAGCTCCTCGCCTTCGCCCTCGGCGCCTGCCTCGCCGGCCTCGCCGGCACCGTCCAGGCCCACGTCAGCTACACCGTCACCCCCGACCAGTACACCTTCGCCGAGGCCCTGCCGCCCAACTCCGCCTTCCTGCTCGCCGCCGTCATCCTCGGCGGCATGGGCACCATCAGCGGACCCCTGGCCGGCGCGACGCTGCTCTTCCTCATCCCGAAGAAGCTCGAATTCCTCGCCGACTACCAGCTGCTCGCCTTCGGCATCGCCCTCATCGTCCTCATGCGCGTGCGCCCCGAGGGCCTCATCCCCAACCGGCGCCGCCAGCTCGAGTTCCACGAGGCCGACATCCCGGCCCAGGCCACCGGCGACAGCGTCGCCCTCTCCAAGGCAGGGGCGTGACCCTCCACATGACCACCACCGACGCCCCCGCCCCCACCCCGGCTCCGGCACCCGCCCCGGCCGAGACCCTGCTCGACGTCTCCGGCGTGACCATGCGGTTCGGCGGCCTCACCGCCGTCAACAACGTGTCGCTCACCGTCGGCCGCGGCGAGATCATCGGTCTCATCGGCCCCAACGGCGCCGGCAAGACCACCTTCTTCAACTGCCTCACCGGCCTGTACGTCCCCACCGAGGGCACCGTCACCTACCAGGGCGCCGTCCTGCCGCCCAAGCCCCACCTGGTGACCCAGGCCGGCATCGCCCGCACCTTCCAGAACATCCGGCTCTTCGCCAACATGACCGTCCTGGAGAACGTCCAGGTCGGCCGGCACAGCCGGATGCACCAGGGCCTCTTCTCGGCCGTCCTGCGCGGCCCCGGCTACCGCCGCTCCGAGCAGGAGAGCCGCGACAAGGCCATGGAGCTCCTGGAGTTCACCGGCCTCGCCGGGAAGGCCGAGCACCTCGCCCGCAACCTCCCCTACGGTGAGCAGCGCAAGCTGGAGATCGCCCGCGCCCTCGCCTCCGACCCCGGCCTGCTGCTCCTCGACGAGCCCACCGCCGGCATGAACCCGCAGGAGACCCGCGCCGCCGAGGAACTCGTCTTCGCCATCCGCGACCGGGGCGTCTCCGTCCTCGTCATCGAGCACGACATGCGCTTCATCTTCAACCTCTGCGACCGCACCGCCGTGCTCGTCCAGGGCCAGAAGATCGTCGAGGGCGACCGCGAGACGGTCCAGAACGACGAACGCGTCATCACCGCCTACCTCGGCGCCCCGCTCGAAGGCACCGCCCCCGTTACGGAGACCGACCAGTGACCGCACTCCTCGAAGTCCAGGACCTCCGCGTCTCCTACGGCAAGATCGAAGCCGTCAAGGGCATCAGCTTCACCGTCAACCAGGGCGAGGTCACCACCCTGATCGGCACCAACGGCGCCGGCAAGACCACCACCCTGCGCACCCTGTCCGGCCTGCTCAAGCCCACCGCCGGCACCATCACCTTCGACGGCCGGCCGCTGGCCGCCGTCCCCGCCCACAAGATCGTCGCCCTGGGCCTGGCCCACTCCCCCGAGGGCCGGCACATCTTCCCGCGCATGACCATCGAGGAGAACCTCCTCCTCGGTGCCTTCCTGCGCAACGACGCCGACGGCATCACCAAGGACGTCGAACGGGCCTACGGCCTCTTCCCCATCCTCGGCGAACGCCGCAAGCAGGCCGCCGGCACCCTGTCCGGCGGTGAGCAGCAGATGCTCGCCATGGGACGCGCCCTGATGTCCCGTCCCAAGCTGCTGATGCTCGACGAGCCCTCGATGGGCCTCTCGCCGCTGATGATGCAGAAGATCATGGCGACCATCATCGAGCTCAAGGCCGACGGGACGACCATCCTGCTGGTCGAGCAGAACGCCCAGGCGGCGCTCTCGCTCTCCGACCGCGGCTACGTCATGGAGACCGGCAGCATCGTCCTCCAGGGCACCGGCGCCGACCTCCTGCACGACGAGTCGGTCCGCAAGGCCTACCTCGGCGAGGACTGACCCGCACCGACCCGCTCCACGACGAAGGGCCCGGCACTCAGGTGCCGGGCCCTTCGTCTCGCTGCTGCTACTCCGCGGGGTCCGCGGCCTCGTCGGCCTTCTTGCGGTCCTGCGCGGCGCCCTCCTCGATGACGGCCTCGGCCACCGCCGCCATCGTCATCCGGCGGTCCATCGAGGTCTTCTGGATCCACCGGAAGGCGGCCGGCTCGTTCAGGCCGAACTTGGTCTGGAGCACGCTCTTCGCGCGGTCCACCAGCTTCCGGGTCTCCAGCCGCTGGGTGAGATCCGCGATCTCCTCCTCCAGCGTCCGCATCTCCGTGTACCGGGACACCGCCATCTCGATCGCGGGCACCAGGTCGCTCTTGGAGAACGGCTTGACGATGTACGCCATCGCCCCGGCGTCCCGGGCCCGGTCCACCAGCTCGCGCTGCGAGAACGCCGTCAGCATCAGGACGGGCGCCAGGTGCTGCTCGTGGATCCGCTCGGCCGCGGACAGCCCGTCCAGCACCGGCATCTTCACGTCCAGGATCGCCAGATCCGGCTTCAACTCCTCCACCAGCCGGACCGCCGTGGCCCCGTCCCCGGCCTCGCCGACAACGGTGTACCCCTCCTCCTCCAGCATCTCCTTCAGATCGAGGCGGATCAACGCCTCGTCCTCGGCGATCACAATGCGGGTGATCTGGGGCGAATCGGTCTCAAGCGGCGATGCCTGCTCGTCGGCGGTGCTCACGGGGCTCCTCGTTCCGGCGGGGTACTGCATGCACGAGGGTACCCAGACACGGTATGTTTGAGTTCAAGCAGGGTCGGGGGCAACCTTCGAATCTGTGGATGCCCCGGTAGCCCAGCGGTAGAGGCAATGGTCTCAAACACCATCTAGCGTGGGTTCGAATCCCACCCGGGGTACTTTTCCTTCCATTCCAAAATCCCTCAGGAATCCTGAGGGTGGCGATCTCCCTATCCCACGCGCTGACGGCGGCGCGGCCCCCCGTCGAGGAGGGGCCGCGCCGCCGTCGGCGTGCGGGTCAGTTGTCCAGGGTGCCCACGTGGTGGACGCGGACGAGGTTGGTGGAGCCCGCGAGGCCGGGCGGGGAGCCGGCGGTGATGACGACGATGTCGCCCTTCTGGCAGCGGCCGAGGGAGAGGAGGGCCGCGTCGACCTGTTCGACCATCTCGTCGGTGGTGGGCGCGAACGGGCCGAGGAAGGTCTCCACGCCCCAGGTGAGGGCGAGTTGGCTCCGGACGGCCGGTTCGTAGGTGAAGGCGAGCACCGGGATCGGCGAGCGGTAGCGGGTCAGCCGGCGGGCGGTGTCGCCGGACTGGGTGAAGGCGATCAGGTACTTGGCGTGCAGGAAGTCGCCGATCTCGGCCGCCGCGCGGGCCACCGCGCCGCCCTGGGTGCGGGGCTTGTTGCTCGGGGTGAGGGCGGGCAGGCCGTCGGCCAGGACGTCCTGCTCGGCGGCCTCGATGATCCGGCCCATGGTCCGGACCGTCTCGGACGGGTACTTGCCGACCGAGGTCTCGCCGGAGAGCATCACGGCGTCGGTGCCGTCGAGGACGGCGTTGGCGACGTCGGAGGCCTCGGCGCGGGTGGGCCGCGAGGAGTTGATCATCGAGTCGAGCATCTGGGTGGCGACGATGACCGGCTTGGCGTTGCGCCGGGCGAGCTTGACGGCCCGCTTCTGGACCATCGGCACCTGCTCCAGCGGCATCTCCACGCCCAGGTCGCCGCGGGCCACCATGATGCCGTCGAAGCGGTCGACGATGGAGTCGAGGTTCTCCACCGCCTGCGGCTTCTCGATCTTGGCGATGACCGGGACGCGGCGCCCCTCCTCGTCCATCACCCGGTGGACGTCCTCGACGTCCCGGCCGCTGCGGACGAAGGAGAGCGCGACGAGGTCGGCTCCGGTCCGCAGGGCCCAGCGCAGGTCGGCGACGTCCTTGTCGCTGAGCGCGGGCACCGAGACGGCGATCCCGGGGAGGTTGAGGCCCTTGTGGTCGGAGACCAGGCCGCCCTCGACGACGAGGCAGCGGACCCGGGGCCCGTCCACCTCGACGACCTCCAGGGTGACCCGTCCGTCGTCGACGAGGATCCGCTCGCCGGCGGTGACGTCCCCGGCGAGGCCGGCGTAGGTGGTGCCGCAGCCGTTCTGGTCCCCCGCGACGCCCTTGTCGGTGGAGATGGTGAACTCGTCGCCGCGTTCGAGAAGTACGGGCCCCTCGGCGAAGGTGCCGAGGCGGATCTTCGGGCCTTGAAGGTCGGCGAGCACGCCGATGCTGCGGCCGCTCTCGTCCGCGGCCTTGCGGACCCGGCGGTAGCGCTCCTCGTGCTCGATGTGGGAGCCGTGGCTCAGATTGAATCGGGCGATGTCCATCCCGGCGTCGACCAGGGACTTGATCTGGTCGTAGGTGTCGGTGGCGGGCCCGAGGGTACAGACGATTTTTGCTCGGCGCATAGTGCTGAGCGTAGGCATTACCGGCGCGTAACTTCGACGTTGCTCCGGACAACGGGATGGCCGTTGCCATAAGGAGAGTTGAACACTCTGACACAACGTCGGACCGGCGTGCGAGAGGTCCCCGGAAGCCCTGCCGCACTCGATCCCCGATGCGATTCCGTGAAGGCCTGTTCACCCCCGGTTCACCGGAACTTACGCCCCCGCTCCCGGCCCGGCGGGACGCTCGTCACCCGGGTGGGGCCGAGATCGGCAGACGAGGGGGAAGCGTCCGGCATGAAGCGCGTGATCGGGGTGCTGACGGCACTACTGGTGCTCGGGGGCCTGGCGTTCGCGGTCCTGAACAGATCGAAGGACGACCCGAAGGCGGACCAGGGCAAGACCGTGACCGTGACCGGCATGGTCGGCTCGGAGAAGGGGGCGTTCTTCGACGACCAGCGCGTCAAGGAGGCGCTGAAGGCCCGGGGGCTCGTGGTGAACACGCAGAGCGCCGGCTCCTGGCAGATGAGTGAACTCAAGGACGACAAGCTGGACTTCGTCTTCCCGGCGAGCCAGCAGCCCGCCGAGGCGATCAAGGCCAAGCACAGCCTGAAGAGCACGCCGACCCGGCCGTTCTACTCGCCGCTGGTGATCGTCGCGCACAAGTCGACCGTCGACGTGCTCAAGGAGAACAACCTGGCGAGCCAGGACCAGAACAAGGTCTGGACCTTCGCCATGGACGCCTTCCTCAAGGGGATCGACGCCAACCAGACCTGGCAGCAGCTCCCGAGGCCGCCGGAGAAGCCCGGTGACCTCTCCGGGTCGATCTTCCTGACCACCACCAACCCGGAGACCTCCTCCTCGGGCGCCCTGTACGTCGCCATGGTGTCGTTCCTGCTGAACAACCGGCAGGTGGTCACGGACACCGGCGCGGTGCCGACGATCGGCGGCACGCTGCGCTCGGCGGTCACCAAGCAGGGGGTCATGAAGAACTCCACCGAGGAGCCGTTCATGGACTTCGTGTCCGGCAACGGCCGCCCGCTGGTGCTGGCGTACGAGTCCCAGGCGCTCGAACTGGTGCTGAAGCAGAAGGCGCCGGCGGACATGGTGATGCTCTACCCGGACACCACCGTGCTGTCCGACCACACCATCGTCGGGCTCTCCGACAACGGCCAGAAGCTCGCCGACGCGCTGGCCGACGACCCGAAGCTGCGCGAGCTGGAGATCCAGTACGGCTTCCGGCCGTCGGGCGCCGCCGGCGCGGACGCGTTCGCCGCCCAGCTGCGGAAGCTGCCGCAGGGCACGGCGGAGCCGCTGTTCGCCTTCGCCCCCGACCTGGGCGCGGCGAAGGTGGCCCAGGCCACGGTGCCGACGCCGGAGGTCATGACGAGCCTGATCGACGCCACCAAGAAGCAGTGACGGGGGACACGGTGACAGGAGCAGAGGCGATGCGCAGGAGCGGTGTGCGAGGTCTGGCGGCCGGGCTGGCGCTGCTGGTGGCGACGGTGACGGCGTGCACGTCCTCGCCGTCCGCGCCGCCGAAGCCCGGGCCGAGCGACCCGCCGGCCACCAACGCGCAGCCGGGGGTGCTGCGGGTGCTCGCGGGCAGCGAGCTCCAGGACATGGCACCGGTGCTGGAGGAGGCCCAGAAGGCCACCGGGGTGACGGTGCAGTTCGCCTGGACCGGTTCGCTGGACGGCGCGGACGCGGTGTCCTCGGGCAAGGCGGACGGCAAGTACGACGCGATCTGGTTCCCGTCCAACCAGTACCTGCACCTGGACGGGGGGAGCAAGGCGAAGCTGCTGTCCGAGACGCCGGTCATGACCTCGCCGGTGGCCTTCGGCATCCGCTCCTCGGTGCTGGCCGACCTGGCCTGGGGCGACGGCTCCAAGGTGACCTGGGGCAATCTGGCGGAGGCGGCGGCGGGCGGCAAGCTGGCCTACGGCATGGCGGACCCGTCCCGGTCGAACTCGGGCTTCTCGGCGCTGGTGGCGGTGGCCTCGGCGTTCTCGGGGGCGAGTTCGGCGCTGACGGAGGCGGACGTGCAGAAGGCGACGCCGCAGCTGAAGCAGTTCTTCACCGGCCAGAAGCTGACCTCCGGTTCGTCCGGCTGGCTGGCCCAGGCGTACGGCCGGGCCGAGCGGGGCTCGGTCGGGGCGCTGGTGAACTACGAGTCGGTGCTGCTGTCGATGAACCGGACGCTGGCCCCCGACCAGCAGCTCACCGTGGTCCGTCCGACCGACGGCGTGATCTCCGCCAACTACCCGCTGACGCTGCTGAGCTCCTCGCAGGAGCGGGAGCGGGAGGCGTTCCAGCGGCTCACCTCCTACCTGCTGAAGGAGGACGTGCAGAAGCGGATCTCGGAGCTGACGCTGCGCCGTCCGGTCACGCCGGGGGCCGGCCCGGCGGCCGGGCTGCCGACGGACCGGCGGCACGAGCTGCCGTTCCCGGGCACCCGGGAGGTGGCGGACGGGCTGCTGTCCGCGTACCAGAACGAACTGCGGCGGCCCTCGCGCACGGTGTACGTGCTGGACACCTCGGGGTCGATGGCCGGGCAGCGGCTGGCCTCGCTGAAGTCGGCGATGGGCCGGTTGACGGGCGCGGACGACCCCCGGGGGGTGCGCCGGTTCCGGGAGCGCGAGGAGGTCACGCTGGTCTCCTTCGCCTCCAAGGTGAAGTCGACGAAGACCCACTCGGTGCCGAAGGGCGCGGGGGCGCAGCAGGAGCTGGCGTCGATCGACGGGGACGTCCAGGCGCTGTCGGCGGACGGCGGGACGGCGGTGTACTCCTCGTTGCAGGAGGCGTACCGGGTGATCGAGCGGCAGCAGTCGGCGGCCGGGGACGACCGGTTCACCTCGATCGTGCTGATGACGGACGGGGAGAGCAACGAGGGGGCGACGGACAAGGACTTCCGGACCTTCTACGGGGGGCTGTCGCCGGAGCGGAAGGCGGTGCCGGTGTTCCCGATCCTGTTCGGTGACGCGGCGAAGGGGCAGTTGCAGGGGATCGCGGACCTGACCGGCGGGAAGCTGTTCGACGGGACGGGGTCGCTGGACGGGGCGTTCGAGGAGATCCGTGGCTACCAGTAGCGGTGGCGAGGGCGGGGGCGCCGCTGGTGGGCGGGGCGGCCGGTTCTGGGCGTACCTGACCTCCACCAAGCACTACGTGGCGGGCGGGGCGGCGGTGGCCGGGGCGGGGGCGGCGGTCGGGCTGCGGAGCCCGGTGGCGCTCTCGGCGCTGCTGGTGGCGGGGCCGTACGTCGCGACGGTGGCGCTCTGGCCGCGGGGGCCGGTGGGCCCGCCGGATCCGCCCCGGGTGGATCCGGGGGCGGGGGCGGCCCCGGCGGCGGCCCCGCCCGCCGTGGCGCGACCGCCGCGCCTGTGGCCGCAGTTGGAGGAGTTGGCCGCGTTCGTCGGTTCGGCGCCGCTGCCGCCGTCGGCGAACGTGCCGGGGCTGCTGGAGCGGTTGCGCAGCGCCGGGCCGGGGCCGACCACCGAGCCGATCGTCCGCCGTCGGCTGCCGCTGGCGGTGGACGGCTATCTGCGGGCGCTGACGTGGCAGCCGTGGGTGGTGGACGGCGCCGACCCGGTGGCCGAACTGGCCCGGGCGGTGGACGAGATGACGGCCCTGGTCCCGGCCGCCTGACCCGTTCTGAACACCTCTCCCGACGCCGCCGGTCAGGCCTCCAGCGCGCCGGAGAGTTCGAGCCGGCGCCGCACGCCCAGCTTGCGGAAGCTGTTGGTGAGATGGGTCTCCACCGTCCGCACCGCCAGGTGCAGCATGGCGGCGATCTCGGCGTTGGAGTGCCCCGCGGCGGCGAGCCGGCAGATCCGCAGCTCGCTGTCGGTGAGCGCCTCCGCGCCGGCGTGGTCGCCGCGGCCGATGCGCGCGCCGGAGGCCCGCAGCGCCTCCAGCGCGGCGGCCCGCTGCCGGACGGCGCGGAGGCGTTCGGCGCGACCGGCGGCCTCGCGCAGGGAACGGCGGGCGGCGCCGCGCCGGCCGCCGTCGGCGAGCAGTCGGCCGTAGGTGATGAGGGCGGGGATGAGTTCGGTGTCGACCTCGGCGGTGCGCAGCAGCAGGACGGCCTCGGCGGCGAGGTCGAGGCCGTGGCGGGGGCCGGGGGCGGCGGCGAGGGCGCGCAGGGCGCGGCCGACGGTGCGCGGGGTGCCCCAGGTCCGGGCGAGGCGGAGTTCCTCCTCGGCGAGGGCGACGGCGGGGCCGGGTTCGCCGAGTTGGAGGTGGCATTCGGCGGCGATGGAGCGCCAGGGGGTGACGATGGGGCTGTGGACCTGGCGTTCGCCCTGGCGGCGTCCGCATTCCAGGAGGTCGGCGAGGGCTTCGGCGGGTTCGCCGGAGGCGAGTCGGAGCAGGCCGCGGGCGTAGAGGAACTCGTTCCACTCCCAGGAGCCCTGGGCGCGGTCGGCGGCGACGACGCGGGCGAGGCCGTGGGCCTGCCAGAGCCGGCCGGTCTCGACGAGGGCGATCACGGCCTGGGCGACGAGGTGGGCGTTCTGCTGGCCGAGGAGTTCGGCGTAGCGGCCGGGGCCGGTCTCGTCGGGGCCGGTCTCGTCGGGGGCGGTCTCGTCGGGGGCGGGGCGGGGGTCGGGGGCGGCGGCGTTCCACCAGGAGCGGTCGGTGGCGGCATCGGGGGTGGCATCGGGGGTGCCGGGGGTGGGCGGCCCGGGCGGGCCCCAGGGCGTGGTCCGCAGGAGCGCGGGAGTGGCGGTGGAGCCGGCGGCGGTGAGGCCGTAGTCGTCGAGCAGGGCCTGGTACTCGCCGCGCATGATCCTGGTCTCGGCGCGGACGCTGAGCAGGCACTGGTAGCCGGGGTCGAGCGGGCCGCCGCGGTAGCCGGCGAGGCCGCGGACGACGAGGTCGTCGGCCTGGTCGAGGAGGTCGCACCACTGGGCGAGGGTGGCGAGGGAGACCAGCAGGTAGGAGCGGCAGAGCGGATCGACGGGCGCGTCCCGGAGCTCGTCGACGCGTTCGGCGACCTCGGTGGCGGCGAGCAGGCCGCTGGTGGCGTCGAACTCGGTGAGCAGGGCGTAGGCGGGCGGCGCGAGGCGGTGCGGGGTGCGGGCGGCGAGGCGTTGGACGCCTTCGACGACCTGGAGCCAGCTGCGGCCGTCGTGGGCGGCGATCTGGGCGGTGGCGGCCTGGACGGCGTGGAGGACGTCCTCCTGGTCGGCGAAGCGGTGCGCGAGCTCGTCCATGAGTTCGAGGGCGGCGGCGGTGTCGCCGCGGGTGGCGAGGACGGCGCCGAGGGTGCCGGCGGCGCGGAAGACGCCTTCGTCGGTCTGCTGGAGGTGGACGGCCTCGGCGAGGTGGCGCAGGCCGATGGTGCGTTCGGCGGGGCCGAGGGTGACTTCGAGGCTGCCGAGTTCGGTGAGCAGCAGTCCGCGCCGGCGGTCGGTGAGGGGTTCGGCGAGGACGCGGCGCAGCAGGGCGACGGCGTCGGCGGGGTGGTCGGTCTCGGCGGCGTTGCGGGCGGCGCGGCGCAGGGTGTCGACGGCCCAGTGCGGGGTGGGGGCGGGGGTGAGCAGGAGGTGGCCGGCGACGAGTTCGTCGGGGGCGCCGGTGTGGTGGAGGTGTTCGGCGGCGGCGAGGTGGACGTCGGCGCGGTGGCCGGGGGCGTGGCCGGTGAGGACGGCGTCGGCGAGCAGGGGGTGGGCGAAGCGGGGCCAGCTGCCGGCGTCGGGGGTGTCGAGATGGTGGTGGGCGGTGAGTTCGGCGAGCCAGCCGGTGAGCCGGCCGGGGTCGGCGGCGGAGAGGTGGGCGAGCAGGGGGACGGGGTCGAGCGGCGGGGTGCCGGGGGCGGGGAGGGCGTCGGCGGCGGGGTGTTCGCGCATTCGGGCGAGGACGCGGGCGGCGGTGACGGCCCGCTCGCCGGCGCCGTGCAGCCAGGTCTCGACGGCTTCGGCGAAGGCGCCGCCGGGCAGGGCGCCGCAGCTCTCGGGGAGAAATCCGGGGAGGGGGGACGCGCCAGGGAGGGCAGCGGAGCCCGCCGGGCCGGCCGCCGTGAGGTCGGCGAGCAGGGCCGTGAGCAGCAGCGGGTTGCCGCCGGTGGCGCGGGCGCAGTCGGCGGCGAGTCCGGGGGGCGTGCCGGGCCCGAGGCGCCGCTCGGCGAGGCGGCCCGCTGCCTCGGCGGCTAGCGGGGCGAGCCGCAGGGTGGTGGCGAGTTCGGGCGGCAGGTCGCGGGCGAAGCGGTCGGTCCGGCCGGCGAGGGTGGCCTGTCGGCGTTCGGTGGCGATCAGCAGGGCGGGCAGCCGGTCGATCCGGCGGGCGACCTGGCGCAGCCAGCGGCGGGAGGGTTCGTCGGCGAGGTGGATGTCGTCGATCGCGAGCAGCAGCGGGTGGTGGGTGCCGTGCAGGCGGAGCAGGGACCAGAGGGTGGCCTCGGCGGTGTCGGGCGCGTCGCCGTCCGTCGGGGTGCCGGCCGGGGTGCCGGGCGCGGGCTCGGGCGGGGCGCCCCAGGGGGTGCGGCCGTAGGGGACGGCGGGGGTGGGGCCGGTGTCGAAGAGCTGGCGGGCGGCCGCGTAGGGGGTGCCGCTCTCCTCGGCGGAGCAGCGGGCGCGCAGCACGGTGGTTCCGTCGGCGGCGGCGCGGCGGGCGGCTTCGGCGAGCAGCGCGGTGCGGCCGGTGCCGATGGCGCCGGTGAGCAGCAGGACGTGGCCGGCGCCGTGGCGGGCGGCGGCGGCCCGGTCGGCTATCAGGCTCAGCTGCGGTTCGCGGTCCACCAGGTGGGTGGACGTGGCGGTGCTCATCCGTGTTCTCCCTTCCTGCCCTTTCCGGGCGTTCGTCGGTGTCCGAACGGGCAGTGTCTGCCGTTGTACCGGCTGAACGGCTTGACGTCCTAACCACGCGTTACCGGTGAGGTCCGGTTTCCGCACCGTGAACCGGGGGCGCCGATCGGACGGGTGCGGGCGCCCGATCTGGCGGTGTCGCGGTGTCCCGCACGGCGTTCCCGCCGGCCTCCCCCGCATCCCTGACCACCTGGGGGGCCGGTTGCGTTGCCTCCGCCGATCGGCGGAGGCCGTCCGGCGGGCCCGATCTCGTGGTGGACCACGATGGCCGGGAGGCTGCCCCGGCGGGAAGCATGGTGGCTGTTTCCGGGGCACGGGCAGCGCTCCCGGAACGCCGTCGAAACGGTCGGCCTTCCCGGTTGGGGCGCCACGCCCTGACGTTCGGGGTCCGCCGGGTGGCCGGGCCGGCTTCTCAGAAGGGGGCCAGAATTTGACTGTTCTGCACACGGAGTACGACCGCCGGGGCACGGCGGTGCGGGCATCGGCGTCCGCCACGCGTACCGCTGCGCCGCAGCGTCCGACGGCAGCCCGTCCGGTCGCCGCGAGCGCC
The DNA here is from genome assembly GCF_042656005.1 of Kitasatospora misakiensis. Taxonomy (NCBI): domain Bacteria; kingdom Bacillati; phylum Actinomycetota; class Actinomycetes; order Kitasatosporales; family Streptomycetaceae; genus Kitasatospora; species Kitasatospora misakiensis. Next base: position 284,833 of record NZ_JBHSOF010000002.1, read on the forward strand.
CACACGGTCGGTGCCGCCGCGACGGCCGCCCACTCCCAGGTCTCCGCCGCCGTGCGCGGCACGGCGGGTTCGGCCCGGCCCGCCGCCTCGGCGGCGGCCCGCAGCTCGACGGTGCCGGTCGCCGTCCAGGCCGCCGATCCGCTCTCCCGGGCGGGGGCGGAGGCGCAGTTGCGCCGCTTCCCCGGGGTGGCGGTGGTGGATCCGAGCGGTACGGCCACGCCGGGCGCGGTCACCGTGCTGGTGGCCGAGTCCGCCGACGCCGCGGCGACGGCGGCGCTGCGCCGGCTGGTGCGCGGGGCCGGGCAGCGGGTGGTGCTGGTGGTCGAGCGGTTGCGCGAGACCGAGCTGATGGAGGCCGTCGAGTGCGGGGTGGCGGCCATCCTGTGGCGCCGCGAGGCGACGCCGGAGCGGCTGGGCCGGGCGGTGCTGGCCGCGGCCCGGGGCGACGGCGACCTGCCGGCGGACCTCCAGGGGCGGCTGATCGCCCAGGTGGGCCGGTTGCAGCGGTCCGTGCAGGGCATGCCGGGGCAGGCGCCGACGGGTCTGTCGGAGCGTGAGTCGGACGTGCTGCGGCTGGTCGCCGAGGGCTGGGACACCGGGGAGATCGCGGCCCGGCTGTCGTACTCCGAGCGGACCGTGAAGAACGTGCTGCACGGGCTGACGACCCGTCTGCAGTTGCGCAACCGGGCCCACGCGGTGGCCCACGCGGTGCGCGAGGGCTACATCTAGACGAGTCGCCACATCGGGACGGGTCGCTGCATCGGGACGAGTCGCCACATCTGGACGGGTCCTCACGAATCGCGACAACACGGGCGGGCGGGTACAGCACCCGTCCGCCCGTGTCACGAACGAGTCGCCAAGATCTCACCTGTTGGAAATGTCGGGGGGCTATCCGCCGGCGGTGCCCGCACGGCAGACTTCTACGCGCGTACCTCTACGCGCGTCACCGAGCCTGTGCGCCGCCGCCTTGGGCGATGCGGTCCTCGTTGACGGTCCGTTTGCCGCCGTCCCCACCGGGAGAGTCGTCCATGCCCCTGAACCGCCGTGACTTCGTCACCCGGTCCGCCGCCACCGCCGCCGGCGCCGCCCTCGTGAGCGGTGCCGGCCTCGCCGCCGCCACTCCCGCGGCGGCGGCCGGACCGGACGAGGCCCGCGCCAAGGGCCGGAGCAAGCGTCAGGCCTTCACGGTCATGGGCACCACCGACCTGCACGGCCGGGTGCTCAACTGGGACTACTTCACCGACGCGGTCTACGCCGACAAGGCGCACAACGAGGTCGGCCTCGCCAAGATCTCCACGCTCGCCAAGCAGGTCCGCGAGGAGAAGGGCTGGGACCGCTGTCTGCTCATCGACGCCGGTGACACCATCCAGGGCACCCAGCTGACCTACTACTACGCCCGGGTCGAGCCGATCGCCACCGAGGCCGACACCGCGCCCGAGCACCCGATGGCGCTCGCCATGAACACCATGGAGTACACCGCCGCCGCGCTCGGCAACCACGAGTTCAACTACGGCATCGACACCCTGCGCGCCTACGAGGAGCAGCTGGACTTCCCGCTGCTCGGCGCCAACGCGCTGAACGCCCGCAACGACAAGCCGGCCTTCCCCCCGTACGTGATCCGCAAGCTGAAGCTCGGCAACGGCCCGGTCCTCAAGGTCGGCATCGTCGGCCTGACCAACCCCGGCATCGCGATCTGGGACAAGGCCAACGTCGCCGGGAAGATGACCTTCCCGGGCATCGTCGAGACCGCGAAGGTCTGGGTGCCCAAGGTGAAGGCCGCCGGCGCGGACGTCGTCGTGGTCGCCTGCCACTCCGGCATGGACGAGGCCACCTCCTACGGGGACCAGCTGCCGTGGGCGGAGAACTGCTCCGTCGCGCTGGCCGAGCAGGTCCCGGGCATCGACGCCGTCCTGGTCGGCCACGCGCACAAGGAGATCCCGCAGCGCCTGGTCGTCAACAAGGAGACCGGGAAGACCGTCGTGCTCTCCGAGCCGCTCTGCTGGGGCCAGCGGCTGACCTGCTTCGACTTCGAGGTCGAGCTCGACAAGGGCGCCTGGAAGGTCGTCTCGCTCGCCGCCCGGGTGCTGAACTCCAACACCGTCCCGGAGGACCCGGAGATCGTCGACCTGATGACCGACCAGCACAAGAAGGTCGTCGCCTACGTCAACCAGGTCATCGGCACCGCCAAGATCGAGCTGTCGATCGCCGAGGCGCCGTTCAAGGACACCCCGATCATCGACCTCATCGGCCGGGTCCAGGCCGACGTGGTGCGCGCCGCGCTGGCCGGCGGCCAGTACGGCAAGCTGCCGGTGCTCGCCCAGGCCGCGCCGTTCAACCGCTCCGCCCGGATCCCGGCCGGCCAGGTCAAGCTGCGCGACGCGGCCGGCCTGTACATCTACGAGAACACCCTGGAGGCCCGGATCCTGACGGGCGCCCAGATCAAGGACTACCTGGAGTACTCGGCGAAGTACTACAACCAGCTCGCCCCGGGCGCCCCGGTCGACAAGGCCACCCTGACCAACGCCCAGAACACGCCGGACTACAACTACGACTCGGTGTACGGCGTTTCGTACGACATCGACGTCGCCCAGCCGGCCGGCTCGCGGATCGTCAACCTCAGCTTCGAGGGCCGCCCGATCGACCCGAACGCCCAGTTCGTCCTCGCGGTGAACAACTACCGCGCCAACGGCGGCGGCAACTTCCCGCACGTCGCGGCCGCCCAGAAGGTGTGGGCCAACTCCGACGAGATCCGCAACGCGATGATCTCCTGGGTGAAGGCGAAGGGCACCATCGACCCGGCCGACTTCGCCGCCGAGTCCTGGCGCCTGGTCCGCGCGGGCCAGCCGGTCTTCTGACCGCACCGCACCACACCACACGCACCACACCCATCGGCACCCCGGGCGCACCCGCGCCCGGCACCGACCGGAACAGCCCCGGGGCCCGCACCCCGGGGCTGTTCCCCTTGGCGGGGCGGCGCCGTCAGGACCGGCCGACGCCCTCGGCCGACGCCCTCGGCGGACGGGCCCTTCCGCCGAGGCGGTCGGGTGGCGAGACGCTGGGACATCTTCCCGAGACAGCAGGATATTCAGCCGCGCGCCGGGGCTCCCTACCGTTGATCACGTCACCGAGAGAGCCACCTTCCGAGAAGGAGCAGTCCCATGCGCGCAGTCGTCCAGAAGACCCTTGGCGGCCCCGAGGTGCTGGAGGTCGTCGAGACCGAGCGGCCCGCCCCGCGCGGCGGCGAGGTGCTCGTCCGCGTCCACGCCAGCGGCGTCAACCCGGTGGACGTGGCGGTCCGTTCGGGCGCCTACCCGCTGCTCGGCGAGCCGCCGTTCGGTGTCGGCTGGGACATCTCCGGCGTCGTCGAGGTGGCTGGCCCCGGCGCCCGTTTCAAGGCCGGCGACGAGGTGTTCGGCCTGCCGTTCTTCCCCCGCGCCGCCACCGGCTACGCCGACTACGTCGCGGTGCCGTCCCGTCAGGTGGCCCGCAAGCCCGCCTCCTTGGACCACGTGCAGGCCGCCGCGCTGCCGCTGGCCGCGCTGACCGCCTGGCAGGGCCTGGTGGACGCGGCGGGCCTGTCCGAGGGCCAGCGAGTGCTGATCCACCGGGCGGCCGGCGGCGTCGGCCACCTCGCCGTGCAGATCGCCAAGGCCCGTGGCGCGTACGTGATCGCCCTGGCGAGCGAGCCGAAGCACGAGTTCGTGCGCGGCCTGGGCGCCGACGAGGTGATCGACTACCGCACCGAGGGCTTCCTGGCGCAGGTCGGCCAGGTGGACGTTGTGCTCGACTCCTCCTCGCAGGGCACCGCCTCGCTGGAGGTGCTGCGCGAGGGCGGCGTGCTGGTCTCGATCATGGAGCACTGGAACACCGCGCTGGCCGCCGAGGTCGAGGCCGCCGGGCGGCGGTTCGCCGGGGTCTCGGTGGAGCCGGACTACGCCTCGCTGGAGGCGATCGCCGCCCTGGTCGACGAGGGCCGGATCCGGCCGCACATCGCCGAGACCTTCCCGCTGGAGGAGGCCGGCAAGGCCCACGAGCTGATCGCCACCGGCCGCACCCAGGGCAAGATCGTCCTCACCGTCGCCTGACTCACCATCGCCTGACGCACCGTCGCCTGAGCCGTAGATTGCTCGGGGACACGACCACAGCGACCGGGGGAGGCCACGTGGACATCCTGACCGAGGCACTGAGCTCGATGCGGACCGGGCAGCCCGCCTCCGTCCGCACCGAGGGACGGGCCCCGTGGGGGCTGCGGCTGCCCCCGGTCGCCGGCGCCGGGTTCCACGTGGTGCTCTACGGCACCTGCTGGCTGGTGCCGCTGGAGGACGACGCGGCCGAGCCGATCGCGCTCAGCCCGGGGGACGTGGTCTTCCTCCGGGACGGCCGCGGCCACGTCCTCGCCGACCGGCCGGAGACCCCGGCCTTCCCCGAGCAGCCCTCGCAGTTCCGGCCGAGCCTGCCGATCGGCACCGTCAGCCTCGGCGGGGACGGGCCGCGCACCAGCCTGCTGTGCGGCAACTACCACCTCGACCAGGCGCGCCCGCACCCGCTGGTGCGGCAGCTGCCGGAAATCGTCCACCTGCAGACCCGGCACGGGCGCCACCCCGAGCTGAGCGCGGCCGTCCAACTCCTCGGCGCCGAGCTGGAGAACCCGCGGATCGGCTCGGCCGGCATCGTGCCGGCGCTGATCGACTCGCTGCTGCTGTACATCCTGCGGGCGTGGTTCGAGGAGCAGCCGCCCGCCACCGCGGCCGGCTGGGCGGCGGCGCTCGGCGACGCGGCGGTGGCCCCGGCGCTCACCGCGATCCACGAGGCGCCGTCGGCGTCCTGGACGGTGGAGTCGCTGGCCGCCCGGGCCGGGCTCTCCCGGGCGGCGTTCGCCCGGCGCTTCACCGCCCTGGTCGGCGAGCCGCCGATGGCGTACCTGACCCGCTGGCGGATGACCACGGCGGCCCGGCTGCTGCGCGAGTCGGAGGCGCCGCTGACCACCGTGGCCGCGCGGACCGGGTACGGCTCGGAGTACGCCTTCGCCAAGGCCTTCAAGCGGGAGTTCGGCCTGGCGCCGGGCGGCTACCGCCGCGAGTCCCGGGCCGCCTGAACCCGCCCACCCCGCGCGACCGCCCGACCTGCTCACCCCTTCGCGACCGCCTCCCGGACCGCCGGGGCGACCTCCCGCGCCCACCGTCCGAGGGTGACCGGGTCCGGCGAGCCGTGGTCGGTGGCGAAGAGGGTGAAGCCGGACGCGCCGTGCTCCAGCACCGCGCCGGTCAGCTCCTCCACCCACTGCCCCACCGAGCCGCCGAGCCACCTGCCCTCCGCGTCGCGGGTCGCGGCGAGCGGCCGGTCGGTGATCCGGCCGGGCAGGAAGCCGAGCGCGGCGTGCGCGTCCACCCGCCCGCCGAGGTAGGGGTGGTCGGACAGTGAGAAGTGGTCCAGCCCGTCCCGGTCGGCCTGCTGGACGACGTCCAGCAGCCGCGCGGTGCCGGCGAGGTCGCCGGGCGCGCCGATGCCGAAGACGACGGCCGTGTTCTCGATGCTCATCTCGTCCCTCTCCCCAGGTCTCAGGCGGTGCCGAAGAGTTCGGCGAACCGGCCGGTGAAGAGGTCGGCGCCCTTGTACTCGGCCACGGTCCGCGCCGGCGCCAGGGTCGGCCCGTCGGGGCCGGGCAGCTGACCGACGCCGCCGCGCGGGCCGAGCGGCACCAGCATGAAGGGTTCGGCGGTGGGCACGTGGACCGCCTCGGCGGGCTCGCCGCGCAGCTGGGCGGCGATGTTCTTCGCGACCACCTCGGCGTGCCGCATCGCGTTCCCGGCCATCTTGAGCTCCGGGACGGCGCTGAGGTCGCCGATCGCGTAGACGTGCGGGTGCTGTTCCAGGGCGAGGGTGGCGCCCACCGGGACGTGACCCCGCGCGGTGCGTTCGACGAGCCGGCCGTCGGCGAGGTAGTCGCCGTTGATCCGCACCCCGTACGCGCGGAACCAGAGGTCGGCGGTGAGCTCCTCGCCGGTGTCCAGCCGCACCGTGAAGGTGCCCGTCCGGCCGGGTTCGGTCGCGGGTTCGGCCACGAGCCGGACGCCGAGCCGCAGTTCGACGCCGAGGGCGTCGAGCTGGCGGTGCAGCTCCTCGCGCACCTCGGGGCGCAGGGCGGGCAGCAGCCGGTCGCCCGGGGCCACGACGGTCACCCGCTTCTCCGGCCACACCTCCTTGATCTCCCCGGCGAGCTCCAGCCCGACCGGCCCGGCGCCGGAGATCAGCACCCGGTCGGCCCCGACGAGTTCCTTGTGGGTGCCGCGCAGCTGCTCCAGCGCCTCCTCCCGGGAGTCGGCGGCCGGCTTGCCGGGGTGGGCGTAGTCGGAGCCGGTGGCGAGGACCAGGTAGTCCGCCGCCACCCGCCGTCCGGAGGCGAGCGTGACCCCGCCCGGGTCCGCCGAGACCACCCGGTCGCGGATCACCTCGCCGTGGGCGAGGAGGGTGTCGAACGGGAAGAAGATGCTGTGCGCCCAGTCGGGCCGCACCAGGGCCCGGAGCGATCCGGCGGAGTTGACGAACGCGTCACGCGGGTCGATGAGGACGACGTCGGCCTCGGCGTCCAGCGCCTTGGCGACCGCGGCCCCTCCGTAGCCCCCGCCGACCACGACAACGGTACGACTCATGTTCTCTTGCCCCCAAAACAGAAAAGAGCTGCAGTTCGTGCTACGAACCTATTAGTTCGTAGCACGAACTGCAACCCTCTTCCGGAGTCAGCCCGACTCGCCGAACACCGGAGGCACCTTGTTCTCCCGCACGATCCGCCCGAGCAGGCCGCCCAGCAGCTCCCGCTCCTCGGCGGAGAACCCGGCCGGCAGCTCGTCCACCCGGCGGCAGGTCTCCGCGTAGAAGCTCTCCGCCAGCACCGCCCCCTCCGCCGTCAGCGCCACCCGCACGGCACGCGCGTCACCCTCGCAACTCTCCCGCCGCACCAGCCCGTTGCGCTCGGTCCGGTCGACCAGCCCGGACAGGCTCGACTTGGCCAGCCGCAGCACCCCGCCCAGCTCCCCCATCACGTACGACCGCCCCAGCAGCACACAGAGCAACTGCCCCTGCTGCGGTGTCAGCCCGTGCACCCGCGCCGACTCGGCATACACCGCGTCCACCAGAAACGCCGCCCGCACCAGCCCCCCGACGACCCCGGTGTCGCCATCCTCAATCTTCGCCATCCCGCCACCCTAACAGCCGTAATTCGCGCCACGAACTACCACGTCGAAGCCCACCACCGGATGAGAGGATGGCCCCATGAGCGAGCTCCGGATCCCCGAACGGCATGCCCAGCTGCTGGCCTACGCCCAGAGCCTGACCCCGCCGTCCGGCTGGAAGATCGAGGTGTCGGGCGACGAGATCATCATGATGGCCGGGCCGTCGGTGATCCACCAGCGCGACCTGCTGCTCGTCCGCCGCCAGTTCGACGCCCACTGCCCGGCCGACCTGATGCCCAGCGAGAACACCGACCTCGCCTCCCCGCACACGGGCAAGCTCCGCAATCCCGACCTCACCTACATCCCCCTCGACACCGTCGAGCTTGGCGGCAACCAGGTCCCCGCCGAACTGGCCGCGATCGCGGTCGAGATCGTCTCCCCCTCCAACCCGGAGAACGACCTGGTCGGCAAGGTCCGCGACTACCCGCAGATGGGGATCCCGCTCTACCTGGTGATCGACCCGCGCGAGGGCACCCTCACCCTGCACTCCGAGCCCGGCCAGGGCTCCTACCACCGCCGGTGGACCGGGAAGTTCGGCGACACCGTGCCCGTCCCGGCGCCGTTCGCCTTCGAGCTCGCGACCGCCGAGCTGCTCCGCTACCCCGCTTAGGGCTTCTCCGCCACGCCCGCCCAGATGCCGACCTGGGAGTCGGTGGGCTGTTCGGGGGTGTCGGGGCGCCAGAGGGGGGCGGTGACCAGGCCCGGGTCGGTGAGCTTCAGGCCGTCGAAGAAGCGCAGCACCTGGGCGCGGTCGCGCATGCTGAGCTGGGCGGTGGCGCCGCGGTAGACGGCGGGGCCGCGGGGGGCGTCGGCGGCGGGGGTGAAGTCGAGGGTGCCGTGCGAGAGGACGAGGCGGCTGCCGGGCGGCAGGGCGTCCACCAGGGTGCGCACGATGCCGTACGGGTCGTCCGCCTCGTCGATGAAGTGCAGGACGGCGACGAGCAGCAGCCCGACCGGCTCGCCGGAGTCGAGGGCCGCGCGGACCTCGGGGGCGGCCAGGATGCCCGCCGGGTCGCGCAGGTCGGCCTGGACCACGGCGGTGCTCTCCGGGGTGGTGCCGCTCAGCAGGGCGCGGCCGTGCACCAGCACGATCGGGTCGTTGTCGAGGTACACCACGCGCGCGTCGGGCCGCACCCGCTGGGCGATCTCATGGGTGTTCCCGGCGCTCGGGATGCCGGTGCCGATGTCGACGAACCGGCGGATGCCCTCGGCGGCGAGGTGCCGCACCGCGCGGCCGAGGAAGGCCCGGTTGGCGAGGGCGCTGAGCCGCACCATCGGGCTGATCGCGAGCACCTTCTCGGCGGCCTCGCGGTCGGCCGGGAAGTTGTCCTTGCCGCCGATGTAGTAGTCGTACATCCGGGCGGGGTGCGGGATCTCGGGCCGCAGGTCGGCGGGCGGGCGGACGTCACCGCCGTCGCCGTCGCCGACGAGCCACTCCCGACTGATCTCCTGAAACTCGGTCACCCCGGCCACCCCTTCGGTCCGTTCCGGTCGAACACGGTCTCCGCGCGTTCCGATACCGCCGCATCATAGGCAACGGTGATCGGCAAGCGGAACCCGGCCGTCCCCTCCGCGGGGGCCGGCCGGGTCCGCCTCGGCGCGCCGCTCCGGCGGCGCGCCCGGTGCCACTCAGAACGGGAAGCGGCTGCGCCCGTGCTGGATCGAGATCCACTTCACCGTGGTGAACGCGTCCACCGTGGCCTCGCCGTTCAGCCGGCCGACGCCCGAGTTCTTCTCGCCGCCGAACGGCACCAGGGGCTCGTCCGCGATGGTCCCGTCGTTGACGTGGATCATGCCGGTCTCGATCCGCTGGGCGAACCGCACACCGCGCTCCACGTCGGCCGTGTGCACCGCCCCGCTGAGCCCGAACGGCGTGTCGTTGGCGATCCGCACCGCCTCGTCCTCGCCGTCGAACGGCACCACCAGCACCACCGGCCCGAACAGCTCGCGCCGCAGGATCGGCGCGTCGGCCGGCAGGTCGCCGAGCACGACCGGGTCCATCAGGCTGCCGACGGTGGTGCCGCGCAGCAGCGCGGTGGCGCCGCCGGCGATCGCCTGGTCGACCTGCGCGGAGAGGGCGTCGGCCTGGACGGGGTTGATCAGCGGGCCGATGTGGGTCGCCGGGTCCCTCGGGTCGCCGACCTTCAGGGAGGCGACCTTGGCGACGAAGCGGCGGGTGAACTCCTCGGCCACACCGCGGTCGACGAGCACCCGGTTGGCGGCCATGCAGACCTGGCCCTGGTGCACGAAGCGGCTGAACACCGCCGCGTCCACGGCGTAGTCGAGGTCGGCGTCGTCCAGCACGATCAGCGCGCTGTTGCCGCCGAGCTCCAGGACGGTCCGCTTGAAGTGCGAGGCGGCGACGGTGGCGACGTGCCGGCCGACCTTGTCGGAGCCGGTGAAGGAGATCACCTTGGGGACGGGGTGCTCGATGAACGCGTCGCCGATCTCGGCGATGTCGGTGATCACGACGTTCAGCAGGCCGGCCGGCAGGCCCGCCTCCTCGAAGATCTTGGCGATCAGGGTGCCGCCGATCACCGGGGTCTCCTGGTGCGGCTTGAGCACCACGCCGTTGCCGAGCGCCAGCGCCGGGGCGACGGCCTTCATCGACAGGAGCAGCGGGAAGTTGAACGGGCTGATCACCCCGACCACGCCCACCGGCAGCCGGTAGACCCGGTTCTCCTTGCCGTCCACCGGCGAGGGCAGCAGCCGCCCCTCGGCGCGCAGCGACAGCTGCATCGCCTCGCGCAGAATGTCCTTGGTCAGCGAGAGCTCGAACCAGGCCTTGACGGCGGTGCCGCCGAGCTCGGCCATGATGTCCCGGGTGATCTCCTGCTCGCGGTCCTCCAGGATCCGCAGGGCGCGTTCGAAGACCAGCCGCCGGGTGTAGGGGCTGGTGGCCGCCCACTCCTTCTGGGCGAGCGCCGCGGCCCGGTAGGCCTGGTCGACCTCGTCGACGGTGGCCACCGTGATGCTGGCGAGCTTCTCCCCGGTGTAGGGATCGACGTCGACGATGTCCCAGGAGCCGCTGCCCTCGCGCCACTCACCGTCGATGAACTGCAGCGCCAACTCGGAAAGGTACGACATCCGATCCCTCTCATGCCGTTCGGGAACGCCCGCGATTCACCGACGGTCGTTCGCGATCAGAACTGATCGAGCATCATCGTACTTACCTGCTACAGCTCTTGGCGTACGGAGCGGAGAAGTTCTCGTGTCCGCTCGGGGGAGAGGCTGTCCGACACCAGGCCGTCCATCGCGCCCGCGTACTCGGCGACTTCGGCCGGCTTGTCGAGGTAGAGGGCGGTGGTGAACTGCTCCAGGTACACGATGTCCGGCAGTTCCTGCTCGTCGAAGGCCAGTACCGAGAACGCCCCGCCCTCCGCGCGCAGCCCGCCGAAGACCAGCGGCATCACCTGGAGCACCACGTTCGGCAGTTCGGTGAGTTCCAGCAGGCGGTCGATCTGCGCCCGCATCAGCGCCGAGCCGCCCCAGGGCCGGCGCAGCGCGGCCTCGTCCAGCACCGCGACCAGCCGCGGCGCCCGCTCGGCGTCCAGCACCTCCTGCCGCTTGAGCCGGACCTCCACCCGCCGCTCGATCTCGGCCGGCTCGTGGACGTGGCCGCCGTGGGCGATCACCGCCCGCGCGTAGTCGGCGGTCTGCAGCAGCCCGTGGACGAACTGGACCTCGTAGCTGCGGATCTCGGCGGCGGCCTCCTCCAGGCCCAGGTAGTTCTGGAACCAGCCCGGCAGGACGTCCCCGTACCCGTGCCACCAGGAGGTCGCGTTGGACGCCCGGACGAGCCCGAGCACTGAGGCCCGCTCCGGCTCCGCCTCCACCCCGTACAGGGTCAGCAGGTCCGCGACGTCGCGCTCCTTGAAGCCGACCCGGCCGAGCTCCATGCGGCTGATCTTCGACTCGGAGGCCCGGATCGAGTACCCGGCCTCCTCGCGGCTGACCCCGCGGGCCTCCCGGAGCCGTCGCAGCTGCGACCCCAGCAGCAGACGCCGTACCGTGGCCCCGCCACCCGCCGCCTGAGTCGCACTCATCGCCTCAACCTCCGCACCTCACACAGCCCCCCGGCCGTGGCCGCAGTCTTCCACCAGGGACCGACGAACAACAGTCCTCGGACCGCCCTCGACGGGATCTCCGGTCCACGCCGGGGCCGCCGGACGACCAGCGTCCGGATACGCGCGGTAGCCGACCGGTAGCTCCCCGGAACGCACTCTAGTCCCCAGAAGTCGCCATGGACATCCCCAACCCCCGACGCGGCTCGGCCGGATCCACCGCGACTCAACCCCAGCGGCCCGCCCCCGGGCATGCGAACGGCGCCTGCCCCCAAACTGGTCGGGGATGTGGGCAGGCGCCAAGGACCGCGACGGCCCGGCAACGCTGACGGGGTGCGGCTCGGTGGGACCCGGCGATGCGGCGCCGGGTCACCTGGACCGGATCAGACCACCAGGGGGCGGTCCGTCGGCCGGATCGGTGCGGGCAGCGGGGTCTTGCCGCCCAGGTACTTGTCGACCGCCGCGGCGGCCGAGCGGCCCTCCGCGATGGCCCAGACGATCAGCGACTGGCCACGACCGGCGTCGCCGCAGACGTAGACGCCATCGACATTGGTGGCGAACTTCCCGTCCCGGGACACATTACCGCGTGCGTCGAGGTCCACGCCCAGCTGCTCGACCAGACCGTTCCGCACGTCCGTCCCGGTGAAGCCCATCGCCAGGGTGACCAGCTGCGCCGGGATGGCCCGCTCGCTGCCCGGCACCTGCTCGAACTTCCCGTCCTTGAACGCCACCTCGACGAGGTGCAGCTCCTGGACGTTGCCCTCCTCGTCACCGCTGAAGTTGGTGGTGGAGACGGAGTAGATCCGCTCGCCGCCCTCCTCGTGCGCGGAGGTGACCTTGTAGGTCATCGGCATGGTCGGCCACGGCTGGTTGCCAGGACGGTCCTCGCCCGGTCGCGGCATGATCTCCAGCTGGGTGACGGAGGCCGCCCCCTGCCGGTGGGCGGTGCCGACGCAGTCCGCGCCGGTGTCGCCGCCGCCGATGACCACGACGTGCTTGCCCTTGGCGCTGATCGGCGGCTCGACGAAGTCGCCCTCCTGCACCTTGTTGGCCAGCGGCAGGTACTCCATGGCCTGGTGGACGCCCTTGAGCTCGCGCCCGGGCACCGGCAGGTCGCGGGCGGTGGTGGCGCCGGCCGCGACGACCACCGCGTCGAAGCGCTCGCGCAGCTGCTGGCCGGTGATGTCCTCGCCCACGTGCACGCCGGTGCGGAACCGGGTGCCCTCCGCGCGCATCTGCTCGACGCGGCGGTTGATGTGGCGCTTCTCCATCTTGAACTCGGGGATGCCGTAGCGCAGCAGGCCGCCGATCCGGTCGGCCCGCTCGTACACCACCACGGTGTGCCCGGCCCGGGTGAGCTGCTGGGCGGCGGCCAGGCCGGCCGGCCCGGAGCCGACCACGGCGACCGTCTTGCCGGACAGCCGCTCCGGCACCTGCGGGGTGACCCCGCCGCGGTCCCAGGCCTTGTCGATGATGGTGACCTCGACGTTCTTGATGGTCACCGCGTCCTGGTTGATGCCGAGCACGCAGGCCGACTCGCAGGGCGCCGGGCAGAGCCGCCCGGTGAACTCCGGGAAGTTGTTGGTCGCGTGCAGCCGCTCGATCGCGCTCGCCCAGTCGTCCCGGTAGGCGAGGTCGTTCCACTCGGGGATGAGGTTCCCGAGCGGGCAGCCGTTGTGGCAGAACGGGATGCCGCAGTCCATGCAGCGGCCGGCCTGCTTGGTGATGATCGGCAGCAGGCTGCGCTCGACGTAGACCTCGTTCCAGTCCCGGATGCGCACGTCCACCGGACGCCGCTCGGCGAGCTGCTTGGGCGTGGTCAGGAAGCCCTTGGGGTCAGCCATGTGCCGCCTCCATCATCTTGCGGGTGGTCTCGGCCTCGGAGAGGCCATCGCGCTCCGCGGCGTCCTTGGCGGCGAGCACGGCCTTGTAGTCGGTCGGCATGATCGTGGAGAAGCGGGAGACACCGCTGCCCCAGTCCGCCAGGAGTTCGGCCGCGACGGTGGAGCCGGTCTCCTCGTAGTGCTGCTGCACGGTCTCGCGCAGCCATTCCCGGTCGGCGGCGGTGGGGGCCTCGATGCCCACCATGCCGCTGTTGACGTTCGCCGGGCGCAGGTCCAGCACGTAGGCGACACCGCCGGACATGCCGGCCGCCAGGTTGCGCCCGGTCTCGCCGAGGATGACGACCCGGCCGCCGGTCATGTACTCCAGGCCGTGGTCGCCCACGCCCTCGACGACCAGGGTGGCACCCGAGTTGCGGACGGCGAACCGCTCGCCGGCCTTGCCGCGCAGGTGGATCCGGCCGCTGGTGGCGCCGTAGCCGATGGTGTTGCCGGCGATGACGTGGTTCTGCGCGTCGTTGCCGATGGCCGCCGCGTCGCGGGCCGGGCGGACCACGAGCACGCCGCCGGACAGGCCCTTGCCGACGTAGTCGTTGGCGTCGCCCTCCAGCCGCAGCGTCACGCCGCGCGGCACGAAGGCGCCGAAGGACTGGCCGGCCGAGCCGGTGAAGGTGACGTCGATGGTGCCCTCGGGCAGGCCCTCGCCGCGGTACCGCTTGGTCACGTGGTGGCCGAGCATGGTGCCGACGGTCCGGTTGACGTTGCGGATCGGCAGCTGGATGCGGACGGCGTCGCCGTTCTCCAGGGCGTCCTGGGCCAGGTCGATCAGCTGGTTGTCCAGGGCCTTGTCCAGCGCGTGGTCCTGCGTGGCGGTGCGGTGCAGGGAGGCGCCCTCGGGCAGCTCGGGCACGTGGAACAGCGGGGCCAGGTCCAGCCCGGCGGCCTTCCAGTGGTCGACCGCGGCCTCGGAGTCGATGTGCTCGGCGTGGCCGACGGCCTCCTCGATCGAGCGGAAGCCCAGGGAGGCCAGGATCTCCCGGACCTCCTCGGCGATGAACTCGAAGAAGTTGACCACGAACTCCGGCTTGCCGGAGAACCGCTCGCGGAGCACCGGGTTCTGGGTGGCGACGCCGACCGGGCAGGTGTCCAGGTGGCAGACGCGCATCATGATGCAGCCGGAGACCACCAGCGGGGCGGTCGCGAAGCCGAACTCCTCGGCGCCCAGCAGCGCGGCGATCACCACGTCGCGGCCGGTCTTGAGCTGGCCGTCGGTCTGCACCACGATCCGGTCGCGCAGGCCGTTCAGCAGCAGGGTCTGCTGGGTCTCGGCGAGGCCGAGCTCCCAGGGACCGCCCGCGTGCTTGAGCGAGGTGAGCGGCGAGGCGCCGGTGCCGCCGTCGTGGCCGGAGACCAGCACGACGTCCGCGTGCGCCTTGGAGACGCCGGCCGCGACCGTGCCGACGCCGACCTCGGAGACCAGCTTCACGTGGATGCGGGCGTCGGGGTTGGCGTTCTTGAGGTCGTGGATCAGCTGCGCCAGGTCCTCGATCGAGTAGATGTCGTGGTGCGGCGGCGGCGAGATCAGACCGACACCCGGGGTGGAGTGCCGGGTCTTGGCGACCCACGGGTAGACCTTGTGGCCGGGCAGCTGGCCGCCCTCGCCGGGCTTGGCGCCCTGGGCCATCTTGATCTGGATGTCGTCCGCGTTGACCAGGTACTCGGAGGTGACGCCGAACCGGCCGGAGGCGACCTGCTTGATCGCCGAGCGGCGCTCCGGGTCGTACAGGCGGTCCGCGTCCTCGCCGCCCTCGCCGGTGTTGGACTTGGCGCCGAGGCGGTTCATCGCGATGGCCAGGGTCTCGTGCGCCTCCAGCGAGATGGAGCCGTAGGACATGGCGCCGGTGGAGAACCGCTTGACGATCTCGGCGACCGACTCGACCTCGTCGATCGGCACCGGGGTGCGGCCGAGCGCGTCCAGCTTGAACAGGCCGCGCAGCGTCATCAGCCGCTCGGACTGCTCGTTCACCCGGTCCGTGTACTGCTTGAAGATGTCGTACCGGCGGTTGCGGGTGGAGTGCTGCAGCCGGAAGACCGTGTCCGGGTCGAACAGGTGCGGCTCGCCCTCGCGGCGCCACTGGTACTCGCCGCCGATGTCCAGGGCGCGGTGCGCGGCCGGGATGCCGGAGGCCGGGTACGCCTTGGCGTGCCGGGCGGCGGTCTCCTTGGCGATCTCCTCCAGGCCGATGCCGCCGAGCTTGGTGGTGGTGCCGGCGAAGTAGGCGTCCACCACCTCCTGGGAGAGGCCGATCGCCTCGAAGACCTGCGCGCCGCGGTAGGAGGCGACGGTGGAGATGCCCATCTTGGACATCACCTTGAGCACGCCCTTGCCGAGCGCCTTGATCAGGTTCTTGATGGCCTTCTCGGGCTCCAGGGCGCCACCGTCCTGGTTCAGGTACGTGCCCTGCGCGACGAGGTCCTCGACCGACTCCATGGCCAGGTACGGGTTGACCGCCCCGGCGCCGTAGCCGATCAGCAGCGCGACGTGGTGCACCTCGCGCACGTCACCGGCCTCGACCAGCAGCGACACCTGGGTGCGCTGCTTGGTGCGGATCAGGTGGTGGTGGACGGCCGAGGTGAGCAGCAGCGAGGGGATCGGGGCGTGCTCGGCGTCCGAGTGCCGGTCGGAGAGCACGATGATCCGGGCGCCGTCGGCGATCGCCGCGTCGGCCTCGGCGGCGATCGCGGCGAGCCGGGTGGCCAGGCCCTCGCCGCCGGCCGAGACCCGGTACAGGCCGGACAGCGTGACGGCCTTGAGGCCGGGCTGGTCGCCGTCCGCGTTGATGTGGACCAGCTTGGCCAGCTCGTCGTTGTCGATCACCGGGAAGGTGATGCCGACGGACCGGCAGGAGGCCGCCTCGGCGGTCAGCAGGTTGCCCTCGGGGCCGAGGTTGGACAGCAGCGAGGTGACGAGCTCCTCGCGGATGGCGTCCAGCGGCGGGTTGGTGACCTGCGCGAAGAGCTGCACGAAGTAGTCGAACAGCAGCCGCGGCTTCTCGCTCAACGCGGCGATCGGCGAGTCGGTGCCCATCGAGCCGAGCGCCTCGCCGCCGGTCCTGGCCATCGGCGCCAGGATGACCCGCAGCTCCTCCTCGGTGTACCCGAAGGTCTGCTGGCGGCGGGTGACCGAGGCGTGGGTGTGCGCGATGTGCTCGCGCTCGGGGAGCGTGGCGAGCTGGATCTGCCCGCCGTCGACCCACTCCTCGTAGGGGTGCTCGGCGGCCAGCGCCGACTTGATCTCCTCGTCCTCGACGATGCGGTGCTCCGCGGTGTCGACGAGGAACATCCGGCCGGGCTGCAGCCGGCCCTTCTTGACCACCCGGGTCTGCTCGATGTCGAGCACGCCGACCTCGGAGGAGAGGACGACCAGGCCGTCCTCGGTGATCCAGTAGCGGGCGGGGCGCAGGCCGTTGCGGTCCAGCACGGCGCCGATCTGGACGCCGTCGGTGAAGGTGACGCAGGCCGGGCCGTCCCAGGGCTCCATCAGGTTGGAGTGGTACTGGTAGAACGCGCGGCGGGCCGGGTTCATGGTGGCGTGGTTCTCCCACGCCTCCGGGATCATCATCAGCACGGCGTGCGGCAGCGACCGGCCGCCGAGGTGGAGCAGCTCCAGGACCTCGTCGAAGGAGGCCGAGTCGGAGTGGTCGGGGGTGCAGATCGGGAAGATCCGCTCCAGGCCCTGGCCGTTCCGGTTGGCCGGGATCAGGTCGGTGGCGAGCTGGGACTCCCGGGCGGTCATCCAGTTCCGGTTGCCCTTGACCGTGTTGATCTCGCCGTTGTGCGCGACGAAGCGGTACGGGTGGGCGAGCGGCCAGCTCGGGAAGGTGTTGGTGGAGAACCGTGAGTGCACCAGGCCGAGCGCGGAGGCGTAGAGCCGGTCCGACAGGTCGGGGAAGAAGGGCTCCAGCTGGCCGGTGGTCAGCATGCCCTTGTAGACGATGGTGCGCGCGGAGAGCGACGGGAAGTAGACCCCGACCTCGCGCTCGGAGCGCTTGCGGACCACGAAGGCGACCCGGTCGAGCTCGATGCCGCTCCGGTCCGCGCCGCTCAGGAACAGCTGGCGGAACCGCGGCATGACGCCGCGCGCGGTGGCGCCCAGCAGGTCCGGGGTGACCGGGACGTCGCGCCAGCCGAGGACGGTCAGGTCCTCCTCGGCCGCGATGGCCTCGATCTGGGCAACGGCGGCGGCGTCCTCGGCGTCGGCGTCGGGCAGGAAGGCGATGCCGACCGCGTAGGAGCCGGCGGCCGGGAGGTCGAAGTCGACCTTGGCGCGCAGGAAGGCGTCCGGGATCTGGGTGAGGATGCCCGCGCCGTCACCGGAGTCGGGCTCGGCGCCGGTGGCACCGCGGTGCTCCAGGTTGCGCAGGACGGTCAACGCCTGCTCGACGACGGTGTGGTCGGCGATGCCGGTCAGCGTGGCGACGAATCCGACGCCGCAGGCGTCGTGCTCGTTTCGCGGGTCGTACAGGCCCTGAGCAGCAGGTCGCGCATCCGGAACGAGCGCGTACGGCGGGCGGGCGGCGCCGGCCTGGGGCTCGTTGGCGGAGTGCATGGATGCAGACAGCATCGGCTCTCCCGTCGTCGTCTTTGGAGGCTGGTGCAGTAGGGACGACGTTGGCCCTGATGCGATTTCGTGCAAGTTACATGATGCCGAAAATCCCGGGAAGCGGAATATCTCGTCCACATCGCGGGACGGATCCGCAGGTCACGGGCGTGGGGGGAGGACGTGCCGCGTCGCACGTCCCGACGATTGTGCCCGCGACTCGACCGCCTGAAACAGAGGCGAAATCCCCCCGCCACAGGGATCGATCAAGGGCACCTGCGAATCCATCCCGCCGCTCGATGCATGGGATGCGATTCCTCGGCCGACGAGCCCGAATGATGAGACAAGCCAGGCGGGTCCGGGTCGCCGTGTGCGCAACGTCACCCGGCTCTCTGCATAACAATGCAACGGCACACAGACCCACAAGCGGCCGCCAGACACGTCCTACCCCACATGGCCGCCGATCAGCCACCCCAGCAGGTAGGTCACCCCGGCCGCCGCCCCGCCCAGCACCAGCTGCCGCAGTCCGCTGAACCACCAGTTGCGCGCCGTCACCCTCGCCACCGCCGCACCGCAGGCGAACAGCCCGGCCGCCGAGAGCAGCAGCGCCGGCAGCAGCGAGGTCGCGCCCAGCAGGTACGGCAGCAGCGGCAGCAGCGCGCCCACCGCGAAGCAGACGAACGAGGACCCGGCCGCCACCCACGGCGAGGGCAGGTCGTTGGGGTCGATGCCCAGCTCCTCCCGGGCGTGGATCTCCAGCGTCCGGTCCGGGTCGGCGGACAGCTGCCGGGCCACCTGGTGGGCCAGCTCCGGGTCCACCCCGCGCTCGACGTACAGCTGGGCCAGCTCGGCCAGCTCGCCGTGCGGGTTGCGGTGCAGCTCCAGCCGCTCCACCTCGATCTCGGCCTGCACCAGCTCCCGCTGGGAGGCCACCGAGGTGTACTCCCCCGCCGCCATCGAGCAGGCGCCGGCCGCCAGCCCGGCCAGGCCGGTGAGCACCACGGTGCCGCTGGAGGCCGCGCCGCCGACGACGCCGGTCATCAGCGCGAAGTTGGAGACCAGTCCGTCCATGGCGCCGAACACGGCGGGCCGCAGCCAGCCGCCGTTGACGTCCCGGTGGTGTCCCGCGGCGGGTATCCGCGGGTGGTGCCCGGCCTCGTGCTCCAGGGTGGTCGCGGTCACGGCCGTTCCCCCTCCGTCCCTTGGGTCCTGTCCATTGGTCCGATCGCCTTACTTATCGACCGTAGCCCGCGTGACCTGGGCACTTCCAGCAAAGTAAGGCTGTCCGAACATGGCGGCGGCCGCCCTCCGCACGGGTGCGGAGGGCGGCCGGGGGTACGGATCCGCGCAGGTCAGGCCGGGTTCCTGGCGTCCTTCTCCAGCTTGTCGAGCTTCTCGGCGAGGGCGTCCGAGGCCTTGCCGCCCGACGTGCCGCCCGGCTTGTCACCCGGCTCTCCGTCCGACGCGCTGCCCGACTTCTCGGCCGACTTCTCGGCCGACTTCTCGCCCGACGTGCCGCCCGGCTCGTCACCGCTCCGGTCGGCCGGCTTCCCCGCCTCCTCGGCCTCGTGCGCCAGGGGGTCGATGCTCGCCGGGTCCTCGCGGCCGGGCCGCTTCTTCCCGACGATCACGAAGGCGGCGACGGCGCCGACGAAGACGAGGATCGCCACCCAGTCGTTCAGGCGCAGGCCGAGGATGTGGTGCGCCTCGTCGATCCGCAGCCACTCGGTCCAGAACCGGCCGAGCGTGTAGGCGGCCACGTACAGCGCGAAGGCCCGGCCGTGGCCCAGGGTGAACCGCTTGTCCGCCCAGATCACCAGCGCCGCGACGCCCACGCACCAGAGCGACTCGTAGAGGAAGGTGGGTTGGTAGATCCCGGTGACCACCTCACCGCTGGGCAGCGTCTTCTTGATCTCCAGGCCCCACGGCAGCGTGGTCTCCCGCCCGTAGAGCTCCTGGTTGAACCAGTTGCCCCAGCGGCCGATCGCCTGGGCCAGCGCGATGCCCGGGGCGATCGCGTCGGCGTAGGCGGGCAGCGGGACGCCGCGCCGGCGGGCGCCGATCCAGGCGCCGACCGCGCCCAGCGCGATCGCACCCCAGATCCCGAGGCCGCCCTCCCAGATCTTGAAGGCGTTCCAGGGGTTCTTCCCCTCGCCGAAGTACAGCTGGTTGTCGGTGATCACGTGGTACAGCCGGCCGCCGACCAGGCCGAACGGCACGGCCCAGACGGCGATGTCGCCGACGGTGTGTCTGCCACCGCCCCGGGCGACCCACCGCTTGCTGCCGAGCCAGACGGCCACGACGACACCGAGGATGATGCAGAAGGCGTAGGCGCGCAGCGGGACCGGTCCGAGATACAGGACGCCCCGCGACGGGCTGGGAATGTAGGCGATATCCATGGCAGCTCCGACGCTACAGGGTCGACGGCCCGTCCCGGGCACCCCGGCGGGTCACAGTCGGTGCACAGATCGGCCCGCGGGCCCGGCGCACGGCACGCCGCCGCCCTCTCCGGACGGGGAGGGGCGGCGGCCGTTCCGCAGCGTACGCGCCGGTCTCAGCCGGCGTTCGGCGAGGGGTTGTTGCTCTCCGAAGCGGTACTGGTCGGTGCCGGTGACTGCCCGTGGGTGCCCGGGGTGCCCAGGTTCTTGCCCTGGTTGGCGGCGTCCACCCACTTGACCAGGTTGGCCGGGGTGATCTCCTCGTTGTTGTACTTCGGGTAGATCGGCTGCCCGTTGAGCAGCACGGTCGGGGTGGACTTGTAGCTGGACTTGTCGAAGTCCTGCTGCACCGCCGACACCCATCCGCTGTACGTGGAGCCGTTGACGCAGGCCTGGAAGGCGGGGGTGTCCAGCCCGTTGACCTGCTTGGCGAGGTTGATCAGGGTCGCCTTGTCGCCGAAGGCGTCGTTGGTCTCGTCCGGCTGGTTGCGGTACAGCACGTCGTGGTAGTCGCGGAAGTGCCCGGCGTCCTGGGCGCAGGCGAGCGCGTTGGCCCCGTAGCGGGAGCCCTTGCCCGGCACCGCCCGGTCGATGAACGAGACGATGTGGTAGTTGGTGTAGATCTTGCCCGCGTCCTCCAGCTGGCTGATGGTGGGCGAGAACTCCCGCTCGAAGAGGCCGCAGGCGGGACAGCGCGGGTCCTCGTAGACGGAGAGGACGGCCGGCGAGTTGTCCGAGCCGACCGGAATGATCAGGTTCTTGTCCCCGATCGCGCCGGCCGGGGCCGCGGTGGGGGTCTCCGGCTTGGAGCGCTGGTCCTGCACCACCACGCCGGTGGCCACCGCGGCGGCGATCACCGCGAGCACCACCCCGCCGATGATCAGCTTCTTCCTCTTCCGGTCGCGGGCCTCCTCATCGGCCCGTTCCGCCAGCATCCGCTCACGGGCGGTGCGCTTGCCTTCTCGGTTCTTCTCGCTCATCAGCCTTGGACATTCCAGGTTCGGGGGCGGGGGTTCGGTGGCGGGGCGGGCCGGGCGCTCAGCGCGCCAGCCAGCCGTCCACCGAGAACTTGGTGCGCGGCCAGCGGATCAGCCAGCCGGCCAGCAGCAGGAACCCGGTGTCGCGCAGGATCTCCTGCAGGTACTCGGTCTGCGAGGAGTCGACCGCGCCGCCGCCGCCGAAGCATCCGCAGTCGATCGAGATGCCGCGCACCCAGGCGGAGGCGATTCCGCCGATGAAGGCGAGCAGCAGCACCGCCGAGACCACCGCGACCAGCCGCACACCCAGGCCGATCACCAGCAGCAGCGCGAGCGCCAGCTCCAGGAAGGGCAGCCCGTGCCCGACCGGCTTCACCAGCGACTCGGGGAGGATCTCGTACGCGCGCACCGCCTGGGCGGCCTCCGCCGGGTCGGCGATCTTCGCCATCCCGGCCCAGCCCCAGACCACGGCCAGGCCCAGTCGGGCCGCCGTGCCGATCCACTCCGTCACCGGCCCGGCCATCCGGACAACCCCCTCGGGAAACACCGTCACGCCCTATGAACCGCTTCCGGTGACGCCGGGTTCCTCCGGTTTCGCCACTTAAGCCGAAAGAGTGCGGATTGATGACGCTTGAAGCGCTTTCACCCTAACGAGTGAGGGGGTCGCAGCCGGGCGGCCACCCGAGGTCGTACCGGTCGACCTCGTACCGGCCCGGATCGTCACGACCGGCACCGGGGAAGGCGGGCCGCCCATCCGGCTCCGAGCGCCCGGCCCGCACCACCGCCTCCATCCGGACCGCCTCGGCGCACACGTACGCGTCCCGCTCGGCCCGCTCCACCCCCCGCTTGGCCAGCGCCGGGACGACCGCCGCCTGCGCCCCGAGCGCCGCGCCGAGGGCCAGGGCGGCCGCGGCCGCCCGCAGCAGCACGGCTCGCTGAAGTCCGGGCATCGGCCGACCCCTTCCGCTCGCTCCGCGCCTCCGGGGCACGTGGTTCGTGCACTCGTCCCTCCAGTCAACGCCGGTCAACCCCCGCTGATGCGCGTGCCCGGCACTGTTCACCCGTTCGGGTCGACCCGGCCGGGAAACGACGACGGCCCGCCACCTCCGCAGAGGTGACGGGCCGTCAGGATCTTTCGGACCTACCGCCGGCGGACGCCCTCCGCCAGCTCGCCGGCCAGCTCGCGCACCGCAGCCAGCGCGGCCGGCTCGTCCCCGTCCGCGTCCAGGATCCGCTGGACGAAGGCCGAGCCGACGATGACACCGTCCGCGAACCCGGCGACCTGCGCCGCCTGCTCACGGGTCGACACCCCGAGGCCGACGCAGACCGGCAGCTCGGTGGTGGCCCTGGTCCGGGCGACCAGGTCCTCGGCCAGGTCGCCGACCTGCGCCCGACTGCCCGTCACACCCATCACCGCGGCCGCGTACACGAAGCCGCTGCCGGCCGCCGTGACCTCCGCCAGCCGGCGGTCCTTGCTGCTCGGCGCGACCACGAACACGGTGTCGAGACCGTGCTCCTCGGCCGCCTTGCGCCACTCCACGGACTCCTCCACCGGCAGGTCCGGCAGGATGCAGCCCGCCCCGCCGGCCGCGGCCAGGTCGGCGGCGAACCGCGCGACCCCGTACCGGTCCACCGGGTTCCAGTAGGTCATGACCAGCACCGCCGCCTCCGGGTGCGCGGCGGCCACCTCCTGGACGGTGCGCAGCACGTCCTTGATCCGCACACCGCCCTTCAGGGCGATGTCGTCGGCGGTCTGGATGGTCGGGCCGTCCAGCACCGGGTCGGAGTGCGGCAGGCCGATCTCGACGACGTCGCAGCCGCCCTCGATCAGCGCGTTGACGGCGCGGATGCCGCCGTCGACGGACGGGAAGCCGGCCGGCAGGTAGCCGATCAGCGCGGCGCGGTCCTCCGCCTTGGCGGCGGCCAGGATGCCACTGAGCTTGGAAGCCATGGTCACTTACCCCCGTGGGCGGAGCCGGCGCCCGGCTCGTCGTAGAGGCCGAAGTACTCGGCGGCGGTGTGCATGTCCTTGTCGCCGCGCCCGGAGAGCGAGACCAGGATGGTGGCCTCGGGCCCGAGCTCGCGGCCCAGCTCCAGGGCGCCGGCCAGCGCGTGCGCGCTCTCGATGGCCGGGATGATGCCCTCGGTGCGGGACAGCAGCCGCAGTGCCCGCATGGCGGCGTCGTCGGTGACCGGGCGGTACTCGGCCCGGCCGGTGTCCTTCAGCCAGGCGTGCTCCGGGCCGACGCCCGGGTAGTCGAGGCCGGCCGAGATGGAGTGCGACTCGATGGTCTGGCCGTCCTCGTCCTGGAGGACGTAGGTGCGCGAGCCGTGCAGCACGCCGGGGTCGCCCTTGGTGAGGGTGGCCGCGTGCCGCGGGGTCTCGGCGCCCTCGCCGGCCGCCTCGCAGCCGATCAGCCGCACCCCGGCGTCCGGGATGAACTCGTGGAAGATGCCCATCGCGTTGGAGCCCCCGCCGACGCAGGCGACGACGGCGTCCGGCAGCCGGCCGGTGCGGTCCAGCACCTGCTGGCGGGCCTCGACGCCGATGACCCGGTGGAAGTCCCGGACCATCATCGGGAACGGGTGCGGGCCGGCGACCGTGCCGAACAGGTAGTGGGTGGAGTCGACGTTGGCGACCCAGTCGCGGAAGGCCTCGTTGATGGCGTCCTTGAGCGTCCGGCTGCCGGACTTCACGGCCACCACCTCGGCGCCGAGCATCCGCATCCGGGCGACGTTCAGCGCCTGCCGCTCGGTGTCGACCTCGCCCATGTAGATGGTGCAGTCGAAGTCGAACAGGGCGCAGGCGGTGGCGGTGGCCACGCCGTGCTGGCCGGCGCCGGTCTCGGCGATGATCCGGGTCTTGCCCATCCGCCGGGTGAGCAGGGCCTGCCCCAGGACGTTGTTGATCTTGTGCGAGCCGGTGTGGTTGAGGTCCTCGCGCTTGAGCAGGACGCGTGCGCCGCCCGCCTCGGCGGAGAACCGGTGCACGTCGGTCAGCGGGCTGGGCCGGCCGGTGTAGTCCTTGAGCAGCGCGTCGAGCTCGGCGGCGAAGGCCGGGTCGGCCTTCGCCTTCTCGTACTCCTCGGCGACCTGCTCCACGGCGGCGACCAGCGCCTCCGGGATGAAGCGGCCGCCGTACGCGCCGAAGTAGCCGCGCGCGTCCGGCACCTCGGCACCGGGCAGGTAGTCCTTCTCGGACCTTTCGGACTTTTCCGGATTTTCGGACATGGTGAAGTCCCTCGGGGTGATGACGACGGATGACGGTGACGTCTTGTGGCTGCGGTCAGCCGGACGTCGCGCGCCATCGCCGCCCCGGCACCTGCCCGGGCTCGCAGCCGATGACGTACCGCACCCGCCGCCCCAGCACCCGGCGCGCGGGCGCGCGGCAGCCGCGCGGGCGGCAGCCCGGGGCGAGACGAGTGGCGATCTTCATGGCGGCGGGATCAGTCCTTGTGCCGGATCGCCGGGTGGGCCCCGGCCGCGACCAGGTCGGCCACGGCGGCCCGCGGGTCCCGGCCGGTCACCAGGGACTCGCCGACCAGGACGGCGTCCGCGCCCTGGTTGGCGTAGGAGATCACGTCCAGCGGGCCGCGCACCCCGGACTCCGCGACCTTGACGATGCCGTCCGGAATCGCGTGGACGACGTTGCCGAAGGTGTTGCGGTCGACCTGGAGGGTCTTCAGGTTGCGGGCGTTGACGCCGATGATCCGCGCGCCGGCGTCCACCGCGCGCCCGATCTCCTCCTCGTCGTGCACCTCGACCAGCGGGGTGAGGCCGATCGACTCGGCGCGCTCGATCAGCGACACCAGGGCCGGCTGGTCGAGCGCCGCGACGATCAGCAGGGCGAGGTCCGCGCCGTGCGCGCGGGCCTCCCACAGCTGGTAGGCGGTGACGATGAAGTCCTTGCGGAGAATCGGGGTGTCCACGGCGGCGCGGACGGCGTCCAGGTCCGCCAGCGACCCGCCGAAGCGGCGCTGTTCGGTCAGCACGCTGATCGCGGCGGCACCGCCGGCCGCGTAGTCGATCGCGAGGGCGGCCGGGTCCGCGATCGTGGCCAGCGCGCCCTTGGACGGGCTGGAGCGCTTGACCTCACAGATCACCCGGATGCCGTCGCCGCGGAGCGCGGCCACGCCGTCCTTGGCGTCCGGGGCCTTGGCGGCGAGCTCCTTGAGCTCGTCCAGCGGGACCCGGGCCTGCCGCTCGGCGAGGTCCTCAAGGACCCCTTCGACGATCGAGTCGAGCACACTCACTCGGGCGCCCCCATCATGTTTGCCGATACTTCTGGCGAGGAGCCGGCGGCCAGTGGGCCTCCGGACCCTTCGATGGTATCGGCAAGGGGGGGCGCGCAGCGCATCCACCCGGCGCGCGTCTCGCCGTCCGGACACCCCACGGGGGCTCCGGCCTGCGCCTTCACCGCTCCGCCACCCGATTTCGCGGCCTCGCGGCCCCGCGCTCAGAGCGGCGGCGGGGCCAGTCCGGCGCCGACCGGCAGGTTGCGGACCACCGTGAAGACCAGGACGAACAGCGCGACCAGCACCCAGCGACGGGCCCCGAGCGCGAGGCGCGGACCGGGCAGCCCGCGCAGCGCCGCCCAGAGCCAGCGCGCCCAGAGCACCGCCAGCACGGCGAACAGCAGCACCGCCACCGCGTTGTCGTGCAGCGCGCCGTTGAAGTCCCCGTGGGTGAGCGCGTGCACACAGCGCAGACCGCCGCAGCCCGGGCACCACCAGCCGGTGGCCGCGAGGAAGGGACAGTCCGGGTAGTGCCCGGGGGCGTTCGGGTCCACCGCGGCGATGTACCCGACGGGGAGGGCCACGGCGACCGGTACGGCCAGCGGCGGCACCAGTCGGCGCGGCCCGGACGGCCGGGCGGAGACGGTGGGAGCGGGGGCGGCGTTCACGCCCATGATTGTGCCCCTCCCGGCGCCCGCGCGGGAGAAACGAAACGGCGGGCCCGTCCTGGGGTCCCGCCGTTCACGTGAGGTCTCGCGCCCGGTGTCAGGCCGAGGCGGGCGCGGCGGCCAGCGCGGCCTGCTCCTCGTGGGTGTACACCATGGTGCTGGGCTGCTTGCCCATGCCGGCCATCGACATGACCATCCCGACCACGCCACCCGCCACGACGACCGCCAGGCCGGCCCCGACCAGCAGCACCGACGGCAGGATCATCGCGACACCCGCGATGGCGAAGCCGATGAAGGCGATGGTCACGCCGGTCCAGGCGGCGAGGGTGTGGCCGCTAGCAGCCTTCGTTCCTGCTGACATCAGTCGTGCTCCTAGGCTCTCGGGGCCCGGCCGGGCCTTCGGGACCCCGGCGGGTTGACGCCTCCATTGTGCCGGGCCACACACCGACGGCCCAAAGCGGGTGGCGGGTCTATCGCGTCACACTGACGTCCGGCCCGCGCGG
Source organism: Kitasatospora misakiensis (assembly GCF_042656005.1). Classification (NCBI taxonomy): domain Bacteria; kingdom Bacillati; phylum Actinomycetota; class Actinomycetes; order Kitasatosporales; family Streptomycetaceae; genus Kitasatospora; species Kitasatospora misakiensis. The sequence continues at coordinate 311,388 of NZ_JBHSOF010000002.1, forward strand.
TCAGGCCTCGGTCAGCTCTCGGTCGGGTCCTCGCCCCGGTCCAGCGCCTTCCAGAGGTCCGCCGGGGTCCCGTCGGACGCCGTCCGACGGGCCTGCGCGCGGCCGGTCGGCGCCTCGTAGCGGCTGCCCAGGGCCGGCCAGCCGCGCCCGTACCGGGCGGTCAGGAATCCGGCCAGCGCCAGCAGCAGCCCGCCCAGCAGCGCCACCCACGGCCAGGCGGTGTGCCCGACCCCGGTCGCGGTGGAACCGGTCAGCGCGAGCTTGCTGGCCGCCTCGGCGTCCAGCGCGGCGGTGTCCCCGGCCCCCGCCGCGGCGGCCGCCGCGGCGCCCAGCCCGGCCAGCACGGTCAGCACGCCGACCGCCGACCGGCCCGCGCCGCGCACCGCGAACACCGCGACCGCCGCCGCCAGCGCCACCAGGGCCAGCCCGGCGGGGAGTTCGGAGATCCGCCCGCCGGTGACGGACACCTCCAGGGTGCCGGCCAGGCCGTCGGCCCAGACCCGGCCGGCGGCGGTCAGCACCAGCACCGCGCCCAGCACGGTGAGCAGCAGCATCACCATGAGCGTGCGCCGCCCGGCCCGCGCGGACGGCGCGGGTGCGGCGGCGGGCTCGGCGGACACGGTGTCGGTAGGGGCTTCAGCGCTCACCGGACCAGTGTCCCCCGCCCTCACCCCACCGCCGCACCCGGGGTGGGCGGCTCGACCGGGAAATCCCCCGTCTCCAGCACCAACGTCCGCTCCCCCAGCGGCAGGAAGAGATCGTTCCCGAACGGCACCCGCTCCGCCTCCCGGTACCCCGTACCGGGCAGCGGCCGGCTGTGCACCGTGCAGACCGCCTCCCCCGGATCCACCACGACGTACAGCGGGACGCCGCATTCGGCGAGGTACCGCTGTTTTCGGACGAAGTCGGTGTCCTGCCGCGCCCTCGGCACAACCTCCAGCACCGACACCACGTCCCGGGCCTCGTAGCGTGCCCGCGCGTTGTGGCGCGCACCGGGCGCGACGAGCGCGAGGTCGGGCGCGTAGCCGTGCTGGTCGCTCGGGAAGTCGACGACCACGCCCGACAGGACCCGCCCCGGAAACTGCTCCTTGGCCTGCGCGGCGGCGCTGAGAATGATCTCCGACGCCTCGGTCGTGCGTGGCGTCATGATGATCTTCCCGGCCGTGATCTCGACCCGGTACCCCTGTGGAAGCCGCACGCCCTCCAGCACGTCCCAGGCCGATCCGGTGCCCTGCTCGTCCGACATCCCGGCTCCCTACAGCGGCTCACACCGTCGGTGCCCGCAGCGTATTCGCGGTGGCCACCGCGCGCAGGACGGCGGCGGCCTTGTTGCGGCATTCGGTGTCCTCGCCGTGCGGGTCGGAGTCGGCCACCACGCCGGCGCCGGCCTGGACGTACGCGGTGCCGTCGCGCAGCACCGCGGTGCGGATCGCGATCGCGGTGTCGGAGTCCCCGGCGAAGTCCAGGTAGCCGACGCAGCCGCCGTACAGGCCTCGGCGGGTGGGCTCCAGCTCCTCGATGATCCGCATCGCCCGCGGCTTGGGCGCGCCGGAGAGGGTACCGGCCGGGAAGCAGGCGGTCAGCACATCGAAGGCGGTCCGCCCCGGGGCGACCCGGCCGGTCACCGTGGAGACGATGTGCATGACGTGGCTGTACCGCTCGATCTGCATGAAGTCGACCACCTCGACGGTGCCCGGCTCGCAGACCCGTCCGAGGTCGTTGCGGCCGAGGTCGACCAGCATCAGGTGCTCGGCCCGCTCCTTGGGGTCGGCGAGCAGTTCGGCGGCCAGCTCGGCGTCCTCGTGCGGGGTGGCGCCGCGGTGCCTGGTCCCGGCGATCGGGTGCACCATCGCCTCGCCGTCGGTGACCTTGACCAGCGCCTCGGGGCTGGAGCCGACCACGTCGAAGCCGCCCTCGGCGCCGCCGTCCGGGCCGGGGAAGCGGAACAGGTACATGTACGGGCTGGGGTTGGTGGTGCGCAGGACGCGGTAGACGTCCAGCGCGGAGGCCGGGCAGGGCGCCTCGAAGCGCTGCGAGGGCACCACCTGGAAGGCCTCGCCGGCCCGGATCCGCTCCTTGATCTCCTCCACCGCGGCCCGGTACGGCTCCCCGCCGAACGGCGAGCGGACCTCCCCGGGGCCGGTCGGGGTGAAGGTGGCCAGTCCCGGGTCGACCGGCCTGAGCAGGTCGGCCTCCATCGCGTCGAGCCGGGCCACGGCGTCCGCGTGGGCCTCGTCCACCCCGCTCGCCAGGTCGTTGTGGTTGACCGCGTTGGCGATCAGCAGCACGGTGCCGTCGACGTGGTCGAGCACGGCGAGGTCGGTGGCGAGCAGCAGGGTCAGCTCGGGCAGCTTCAGGTCGTCCGGGTTGAGGTCCGGCAGCTTCTCCAGCCGCCGCACCACGTCGTAGCCGAGGTAGCCGACCAGGCCGCCGGTGAGCGGCGGCAGTCCGTCGTCGGCGTGCCGCGGGGTGTGCAGGGCGCGCAGCGCGGCGCGCAGCACCTCCAGCGGGTCACCGGCGGTGGGGATGCCGACCGGCGGGTCGCCGAGCCAGCGGGCGCCACCGTCCGGGCCGACGGTCAGGGTGGCGTCGCTGCGGACCCCGACGAACGAGTATCGCGACCAGCTGCGGCCCTGCTCGGCGGACTCCAGCAGGAAGGTGCCGGGGCGCTCGGCGGCCAGGCTGCGGTAGAGGCCGATCGGGGTGAGGCCGTCCGCGAGGAGCCTGCGGGTGACCGGGATGACCCGGGTGTCGACGGCGAGCTTGCGGAAGGCTTCGAGATCCATGGCGGGCGGCACCTTACGGGGGAGGGCGGAACGGTCGGTCAGCCGAGCGGGAGCAGGTCGGCGTCGAAGCAGGTGCGGTCGCCGGTGTGGCAGGCCGCGCCGGTCTGGTCGACCTTGACCAGCAGGGTGTCGCCGTCGCAGTCCAGCGCGACCGACTTGACCTGCTGGACGTGGCCCGAGGTGTCGCCCTTCACCCAGTACTCGCGGCGGCTGCGGCTCCAGTAGGTGCAGCGGCCGGTGGTGAGGGTGCGGTGCAGCGCCTCGTCGTCCATCCAGCCCAGCATCAGCACCTCGCCGGTGTCGTACTGCTGCGCGACGGCCGGGAGCAGGCCGTCCTCGGTGCGCTTCAGCCGGGCGGCGATCTCGGGGGCGAGGGCGGTGGAACCGGGGGCGGCGGGTGTGGTGGACAGGTTGGTGGACATGGGGCCATTGTGTCAGCCCGGTCCGGCCGCCCCGGCCGCCGTCCGGATCGCGGCGGCGCCCGTGAGCTGCGGCGCGGCGCCCGGCACGGGCCCTAGCACGGGCCGGGCCGACCATCCGATCGAAGGAGTTGTGCCAACCTCCTGTCGGGCGCCCCCGGTCTGCGCCATTCTCGTGGTCATGACCTCCGAGCAGCACGCCGCCGAGCCCGCCGAGCCGCCCGGCGGGGACCGCTCCGACGCCGGCCGCTCCGACGCCGGCCGGTCCGCCACCGACCGGTCCGCCGCCGACCGCCCGGGCGGCGACGCGGCCCGGTCGTCCCGGGGCCTGCGGATCGGTGTCGCGGCGGTGCTCGCGGTCCTGCTCGCGGTGGTGGCGACGGTGCTGCTGTGGCCCGAGGACGACCCGGCCCCCCAGCCGCCCCCGCCCTCCCCCACGGCCACGCCGACCCCCACGCCGACACCCACCCCGACCCCGACGCCGACTCCCACCCCGACCCCGAGCAGGGTCGTGCCGTACAGCTTCTTCCCGGTCGGCACCTGCCTGGACCACCCGCAGCTGAGCAGGACGGTCACCAAGCCGGAGGCCCGCCCCTGCGAGGACAAGCACGACGGCGAGGCGATCGCCGACCAACTGCTGCCGGACGGCCTGTCCGGCGACTACCAGGTCGCCAACGCGATGCGGGACGGCTGCAAGGACGCCCAGGCCGCCGCCGAGGCGCGGCAGGGCGGCGGCGGGCCGTACTACAGCTACCCGGTGGGCCCGAGCTACGCCCTCTACCAGCAGGGCTGGCGCGACTACACCTGCATCCTGACCGCGGGCAACCGGCCAGATACGGGCAAGCTCACCGGCAAGCTTCGCTGAGCGGCCGTCCGGCCTCATAGGGTGGCCGCATGTCAAACCACGCCCTCGCCGAACGCCACCGACTGGCCGAACTGCTGGCCGCCGCCGGACCGGACGCGCCCACGCTCTGCGCCGGATGGTCCACCCGGGACCTCGCCGCCCATCTGGTGGTCCGCGAGCGGCGGCCGGACGCCGCCGCGGGCATCCGCGGCGGCCCGCTGGCCGGCTGGACGCAGCGGGTGCAGGACTCGTACGCCGAGCGGCCGTACGAGGAGCTGATCCGGCTGTTCCGCTCCGGCCCGCCGGCCCTCTCGCTGTTCGCCCTGCCCGGCGCGGACGAGGCGGCCAACACCATCGAGTACTACGTGCACGCCGAGGACGTCGCCCGGGCCGGTGACGACCCCCGGCCGCCGCGGCCGGTGCCGGCCGGCCGGGCCGAGGCGCTCTGGCGCCGGCTGTCGCTGCCCGCCCGGCTGGAGGCGGGCCGCCGTTCGCCGGTGCGGCTGGAGCTGTGCCACCCCGACGGCCGGAGCCTGGCCGTCGGCCCGGCCGGCCCGTCGACCGTGCGGATCACCGGCGAGCCGGGCGAGCTGGTGCTCTTCGCCTTCGGCCGGGGCGCCCGCACCGAGCTGGAGGTGGACGGCCCGTCGGACGCCGTCGAGGCACTGCGCCACGCCCTCCCGCTCCCCGAGCGCCCCTAGCGCCGTAGCCCTCCCGGCTGCGGATGTCGGTGGCGGGGTGCAGACTCGCAGATGGCCGGGAAGGGCCGCCGCCGGGCCCCCCTGCGGCGGCCCGCCCGGCCCCCCGCCCGTCGTTACCGTCTCCTTCGAAGGGACGCGACATGCTCACCACCGACTTCCCCGCCGGCTCCCCCTGCTGGGTCGACCTCGGCAGCCCGGACCCGGCCGCCGCCGCCGCGTTCTACGGCACGGTGTTCGGCTGGACCTTCCAGTCGGCCGGGCCGGAGGCCGGCGGCTACGGCTTCCTCCAGTTGGACGGCCGGACGGTCGCGGCCGTCGGCCCGCTCACCGAGGAGGGCGCGCACTCCGCCTGGACGACGTACTTCCGCACACCGGACGCCGAGGCCACCGCCACGGCCGTCGAGCAGGCCGGCGGCACCGTCCGGGTCGCGGCCTTCGACGTGATGGACGCCGGGCGGATGGCCCAGCTGACCGACCCGCAGGGCGCGCAGTTCGCGGTCTGGCAGCCCGGCAGCGTCAGCGGCCTGGACGCCGTCTCCGAGGACGGCGCGCTGATCTGGATCGAGCTGCACACCGGCGCGGTGGACGCCGGCTTCGACTTCTACCGGAAGGTCTTCGGCTGGCGCTCCGAGGACTTCCCGGCGCCCGGCATGACGTACAAGGTGCTGTCCTCCGCCGAGGGCGGCGATCTGCAGGCGACCAGCTTCGGCGGCATCGCCCCGGTGATGGACGCGGCCCAGCCGGCCGCCTGGACGCCGTACTTCGGCTCCTCCGACGTGGACGCGGTGGTCGCCCGGGCCACCGGCGCCGGCGCGACCGTGCTGATGGGCCCGGAGAGCGTCCCGGACGTCGGCCGGCTCGCCTGGCTGGCCGACCCGTTCGGCGCGCCGTTCGCCCTGATCAAGGGCGAACCGCCGAAGGAGACCTGAGCCCCCCCCGGGCCCGCGCTCAGCGGACCGGGTGCCCGGCCTCCCGCAGCGCGTTCTTGACCTCGCCGATCCGCAGGTCGCCGAAGTGGAAGACGCTGGCGGCCAGCACCGCGTCCGCGCCGGCCTCCACCGCCGGGGCGAAGTCGGCGAGCTTCCCGGCACCGCCGGAGGCGATCACCGGGACGGACACGGCCTTGCGCACGGCCCGGATCAGCTCCAGGTCGTAGCCGTCCTTGGTGCCGTCCGCGTCCATCGAGTTGAGCAGGATCTCGCCCGCGCCCAGCTCCGCGGCGCGGCCGGCCCACTCGACGGCGTCCAGGCCGGTGCCCTGGCGGCCGCCGTGGGTGGTGACCTCGAAGCCGGACGCGGTCTCGGTGCCCTCGGGGCAGCGGCGGGCGTCCACCGAGAGCACCAGCACCTGGCGGCCGAACCGCTGGGCGATCTCCCGGACCAGCTCGGGCCGGGCGATGGCGGCGGTGTTGACGCCGACCTTGTCGGCGCCGGCCCGCAGCAGCTTGTCGACGTCCTCGACGGCCCGGATGCCGCCGCCGACGGTGAGCGGGATGAACACCTGCTCGGCGGTGCGGCGGACCACGTCGTAGGTGGTCTCGCGGTCGCCGGAGGACGCGGTGATGTCGAGGAAGGTCAGCTCGTCGGCGCCCTCGGCGTCGTAGAGCTTCGCCATCTCGACCGGGTCCCCGGCGTCCCGCAGGTTCTGGAAGTTGACGCCCTTGACCACACGGCCGGCGTCGACGTCCAGGCAGGGGATGACACGTACTGCGAGGGTCACGGCTGATTGCCTTCCAGAGCTTCCAGGGTGGCGGCGAGTCCGGCGCGGTGGGCGTCGAGTTCGACCTCGACGAGGATCCGCGAGTCGACCAGGCTCTGGACCACCACGACGGCGGCCACCGGCCGCACGGCGCCGAAGAGGTCCTGGTGGGCGCGGCCCGCCGCGTCGATGTCACGGGAGTGGGTCAGGTACATCCGGGTGCGGACCACGTCGTCCGCCGTCAGACCGTACGCGGCCAGGGCCTCCAGCGCGTTGCCGAAGGCCGCCCCGGCCTGCTCGTAGGGGTCGCCCTCGCCGTGCAGCACGCCGTCGACCAGCGGCCTGGCGCCGGCCACGTGGACGTGGTCCCCGGCGGCCACCGCCTGCGACGCGCCGAGGAGTTCCTCCCAGGAGGAGAACCCGCCGACCCGGCCGCGCACGATCCGACGTTCCGTCATCCCGAAACCGCCTCCAACGCCTCTTCGAGGGTGAACTTGTGCTCGTAGAGTGCCTTGCCGACGATCGCGCCCTCGACTCCCTCGCCGACCAGGCCGGCGATCGCCCGCAGGTCGTCCAGCGAGGAGACGCCGCCGGAGGCGACGACCGGCCGGTCGGTGGCGGCGCACACGTCGCGCAGCAGCTGGAGGTTGGGGCCGGTCAGGGTGCCGTCCCGGTTGACGTCGGTGACCACGTAGCGGGCGCAGCCCTCGGCGTCCAGGCGGGCCAGCACGTCGAAGAGCTGGCCGCCGTCGCTGGTCCAGCCGCGGCCGCGCAGGGTGGTGCCGACCACGTCCAGGCCGACGGCGATCTTGTCCCCGTGCTCGGCGATGACCTTGGCGACCCACTCGGGGCTCTCCAGCGCGGCGGTGCCGAGGTTGACCCGGGTGCAGCCGGTGGCGAGGGCGGCGGCCAGCGAGGCGTCGTCGCGGATGCCGCCGGACAGCTCGACCTTGATGTCGAGGGTCGCGGTGACCTCGCGCAGCAGCTCGCGGTTGGAGCCGGTGCCGAAGGCGGCGTCGAGGTCGACCAGGTGCAGCCACTCGGCGCCGGCCTCCTGCCAGGCGAGGGCGGCGGCGAGCGGCTCGCCGAAGGAGGTCTCGGTGCCGGAGGCGCCCTTGACCAGGCGGACGGCCTGCCCGTCCCGGACGTCGACGGCGGGCAGCAGTTCGAGGCGGTTCATGGTGGACAACTCTTCCGTCGTCAGAGGGTGTTGACCCAGTTGGTCAGCAGGGCGGCGCCGGCGTCGCCGGACTTCTCGGGGTGGAACTGGGTGGCCCAGAGCGGGCCGTTCTCCACGGCCGCGACGAACGGCTGCCCGTGCGTCGACCAGGTGACCAGCGGCGGGTTGATCCGCGCGCTGTGCGTCTCCAGCTCCCAGTGCCGCACCCCGTAGGAGTGGACGAAGTAGAAGCGGGCGTCGGCGTCCAGGCCGGCGAACATCCGGTTGCCCTCGGGGGCGTCCACGGTGTTCCAGCCCATGTGCGGGACGACCGGCGCCTCCAGCGGCTCCACGGTGCCCGGCCACTCGTCGCAGCCGGCGGTCTCCACCCCGTGCTCGACGCCCTTCTCGAAGAGGATCTGCATGCCCACGCAGATGCCCATGACCGGCCGGCCGCCGGCCAGCCGGCGCCCGACGATCCAGTCCCCGCGGACCGACTTCAGCCCGCGCATGCAGGCCTCGAAGGCGCCGACGCCGGGGACGAGCAGGCCGTCGGCCTCCATCGCGGCCTGGTAGTCCGAGGTGACGGTGACGGTCGCCCCGGTCCGCTCCAGGGCGCGCTGCGCCGAGCGGAGGTTGCCCGAGCCGTAGTCGAGCACCACGACGTTCTTGCCCATGTTCAGGTGTCCAGTCTTTTCGTTCGCTCGGCGGTTACAGGCGCATCAGGCCGGCGGCCAGGCACATCGCCGAGCCCAGCGCGAGCACGAGGATGACGCCCTTCGACTGCTTCTGCTTCCAGAAGGAGATGACGCCGCCGGCCAGGAAGAGCCCCACGAAGATGAGGACGATCGTCACGTTGTTCACAGCGCACCCTTGGTCGACGGGAGGATGCCGGCCGCGCGCGGATCGCGCTCGGCGGCGTACCGCAGGGCCCGGGCCAGCGCCTTGAACTGGCACTCCACGATGTGGTGCGCGTTGCGCCCGTACGGCACGTGGACGTGCAGGGCGACCTGGGCCTGGGCCACGAAGGACTCCAGGATGTGCCGGGTCATGGTGGTGTCGTAGGCGCCGATCATCGGCGCGATGTTCTCCGGCTCGGTGTGCACCAGGTAGGGGCGGCCGGAGAGGTCGACGGTCACCTGGGCGAGCGACTCGTCCAGCGGCACGGTGCAGTTGCCGAACCGGTAGATGCCGACCTTGTCGCCGAGCGCCTGCCGGAAGGCGGCGCCGAGCGCGAGGGCGGTGTCCTCGATGGTGTGGTGGGTGTCGATGTGCAGGTCGCCGTCGGTCTTCACGGTGAGGTCGAAGAGGCCGTGGCGCCCGAGCTGGTCGAGCATGTGGTCGTAGAAGCCGACGCCCGTGGAGATGTCGGTCCTGCCGGTGCCGTCCAGGTCTATCTCGACCAGGACGGACGTCTCCTTGGTGGTGCGCTCGACGCGTCCGATACGGCTCATTGCGGGGTTACAGCTCCTTGATCACAGTGGCGACGGCGGCCAGGAAGGCGTCGTTCTCGGCGGGGGTGCCGGCGGTGACGCGCAGCCACCCGGGGACACCGTTGTCGCGGACCAGGACGCCGTGGTCGAGGATGGCCCGCCAGACGGCGTGGGTGTCGGCGAAGCGGCCGAACTGGACGAAGTTGGCGTCCGAGTCGGTCACCTCCAGGCCGAGCCCGCGCAGCGCCTCGACCAGCCGGTCGCGCTCGTCCTTGAGCCGGCCGACGTAGCCGAGCAGGGTGTCGGTGTGCTCCAGGCAGGCCAGCGCGGTCGCCTGGGTGACGGCCGACAGGTGGTACGGCAGGCGCACCAGCTGCACCGCGTCCACCACCGCCGGGTCGGCGGCCAGGTAGCCCAGGCGCAGCCCGGCCGCGCCGAAGGCCTTGGACATGGTGCGGCTGACCACCAGGCGGGGGCGGCCCTCGATCAGCGACAGCAGCGAGGCGCGGTGCGAGAACTCGACGTACGCCTCGTCGACCACCACCAGGCTGGGCCGGGCGGCCTGCGCGGCCTCGTACAGCCGCAGCACGGTGTCGGCCTCGACGGCGGTGCCGGTCGGGTTGTTCGGCGAGCAGACGAACACCACGTGCGGCCGGTGCTCGGCGATCGCCGCGACGGCGGCGTCCACGTCGATGGTGAAGTCGTCGCCGCGCGGGCCGGAGATCCAGCCGGTGCCGGTGCCGCGGGAGATCAGCGCGTGCATCGAGTACGAGGGCTCGAAGCCGAGCGCGGTGCGCCCGGGGCCGCCGAAGGTCTGGAGCAGCTGCTGGAGCACCTCGTTGGAGCCGTTGGCGGCCCAGACGTTCTCCCGGGCGACGGCGAAGCCGGTGGTCCGGGAGAGGTACGCCGCCAGGCCCTCGCGCAGCTCGACCGCGTCCCGGTCGGGGTAGCGGTTGAGGTGGCGGGCGGCCTCGGCGACCCGCTCGGCGATCCGGGCGACCAGCTCCTCGGGGAGCGGGTACGGGTTCTCGTTGGTGTTCAGCTGGACCGGGACATCGAGCTGCGGGGCGCCGTACGGGGACTGGCCGCGCAGCTCGTCCCGGACGGGGAGGTCGTTGATCTTCGTCACGTGCCCGGCACACTCCAGTCGAATCGGGCCTTGATCGCGTCGCCGTGACCGGGCAGGTCCTCGGCGTCCGCCAGGTTGACGACGTGCGCGGCGATGCCGGCCAGCGCCTCGCGGTCGTACTCGACGACCTGGACGCCGCGCAGGAAGGTCTGCACGGACAGGCCTGCGGAGTGGCAGGCGCAGCCGCCGGTGGGCAGCACGTGGTTGGAGCCGGCCGCGTAGTCGCCGAGCGAGACCGGGGTGTACCGGCCGAGGAAGATCGCGCCCGCGTTGCGGACCTTCGCGGCGACCGCGTGCGGGTCCCGGGTCTGGATCTCCAGGTGCTCGGCCGCGTACGCGTTGACCACGGCCAGGCCCTGCTCCAGGTCGCCGACCAGGATGATGCCGGACTGCCGGCCGCCGAGGGCCTCGGCCACCCGCTCGGCGTGCTTGGTCCGGGCGACCTGGGCCTTCAGCTCGGCCTCGACCGCCTCGGCGAGCGCCACCGAGTCGGTGACCAGCACCGAGCCCGAGGTCGGGCCGTGCTCGGCCTGGCTGATCAGGTCGGCGGCGACGTCCACCGGGTCGGCGCTGTCGTCGGCGAGGACGGCGATCTCGGTCGGCCCGGCCTCGGAGTCGATGCCGATCCGGCCGGCGAAGTAGCGCTTGGCGGCGGCCACGTAGATGTTGCCCGGGCCGGTGACCATGTTCACCGGCTCGCACTCCTCGGTGCCGAGCGCGAACATCGCGACCGCCTGGGCGCCGCCGACCGCGTACACCTCGGTGACGCCGAGCAGCGCGCAGGCCGCCAGGATCGTCGGGTGCACCCGGCCGCCGAACGCCTTCTGCGGCGGCGAGGTCACCGCGATGCCGCGGACGCCCGCCTCCTGGGCCGGCACCACGTTCATCACAACGGAGGACGGGTACACGGCCAGGCCGCCCGGCACGTACAGGCCGACCCGGTCCACCGGCACCCAGCGCTGGGTCACCGTGCCGCCCGGCACCACCTGGGTGGTGTGCCCCTCGCGGCGCTGGTCGGCGTGGACCAGCCGGGCCCGGCGGATCGACTCCTCCAGCGCGGCGCGCACCTTCGGGTCCAGCTCGGCGAGGGCCTCGGCGAGCTGCTCGGCCGGGACCCGGGTCGACTCCAGCCGCACGCCGTCGAAGCGTTCGGTGATCTCGATCAGCGCCGCGACCCCGCGATGATGCACGTCCTCGGCGATCGGGCGCACCGTCTCCAGGGCGGCCGCGACGTCGAAGTCGGCACGGGGCAGCAGGTCGCGCGGGTCGTCGAGCGAGCCGCGCAGATCGATTCGAGAGATCACGCCACCCAGTGTAAGGAGTGGCCGGAACCGACGGTCCCGCATTTCAGTCCGTGATACGAAGGTCGAGACGACCGGGGGACGCGGGGGGAAACATGACGGAACGGGCACCGGACGGCTGGACGGCGGCCGAGCAGGCCCTGTGGGGGGCGTTCCGGCACGGCCGGATCCACGACCTGCGCACCGGCGACCCCGCGCTGGACGACCCGTTCGGCGAGGCCGTCTGGGGCACCGACCGGACGATCCGCGCCCAGGTGCTCGCCCGGCTGCTGCTGGACGGGCCCGCCGCCGTCCCCGGCCGGGTCGCCTCGCTCAAGCTGACCGGCGCGCTGGTCACCGGCCCGCTGCGACTGGCCGGCGGCACCATCGGGCACTACGTCGAGCTGCACGACTGCCGCTTCGACCAGAAGATCCTGATGTCCGAGGCCGAGGCCGGCACCCTGCGCCTGGTCGGCTGCCTGCTCCCGCGGCTGGAGGCCTCCCGGCTGGTCACCTCCGGCGACCTCCACCTGGCCCGCTGCCGCGTCCCGCAGGGCGTCCGGCTCACCGACGCCCGGATCGGCACCGACCTGCTGCTCAACCAGGCCGTCCTCGGCGGCGACCGGTTCGGCCGCGCGCTGTCCGCCGACGGCCTCGCCGTCAGCCAGGACTTCGAGGCCGAGCGGTTGCAGTCCGTCGGCGAGCTCAGTCTGCGCACCGCCCGGATCGGCGGCCGGTTCTCGCTGCGCGGCGCCCTGCTGCGGGCCGCCCCCGACAACCCCAACGCGCTCAACGCCCCCCGAATAACCGTCGGCCACACCCTGTACCTGAGCAGCTCCGCCGACCACGGCTGGTCCGACTCGCAGTCCTACTACGGCTCCGGCTACGGCCAGGTCGTTCCGCCCGGCGCCGCCAGCACGCCGTTCCGGGCCTACGGCCGGGTCCGGCTCTCCGACGGCCGGTTCGAGAACTCCTGCCTGATCTCCGGCGCCGAGTTCCACCTCGGCGAGGGCGAGGAGCTGGCGCTGCGCCGGATCCAGACCCCCGAGCTGCGGTTCACCTGCCGCACCCCGCCCACCGGGACGGTCTCGCTCTCCCGCGCCCGGGTCGGCAACCTCGTCGACGCGCCCGACGCCTGGCCCCGGGGCAAGCACCTGGGCCTCACCGGCTTCACCTACGAGTGCCTGCGCCCGGCCGCGCCGTTCACCGTCCAGCAGCGGATCGCCTGGCTGGAGAGCGCCTCGGTGGAGTTCCAGCCGGAGTCCTACGAGCAGCTCGCCGCCGCGCTGCGCCGGGACGGCGCCGACGACGACGCCCGCGAGGTGCTCTACGCCAAGCAGCGCCGCCGCCGGCACACCCTGCCGCTGCCCGCCCGGGTCTGGGGCCGGATCCAGGACGCCACCGTCGGCTACGGCTTCCGCCCCGGCCGGGCCGCGCTCTGGCTGCTGCTCGCCTGGGCGCTCGGCAGCGCCTACTTCGCCACCCACGAGCTCCAGCCGCTCAAGGCCGACGAGCGGCCGCACTGGAACCCGGTGCTGTACGCGCTCGGCCAGCTGCTGCCGGTCGTCGACCTGGGCCAGGCCGGCTGGAACCCCGGCGGCGCCGCCCAGTGGGTCTCCGCCGGCCTGGTCGTGGTCGGCTGGGTGCTCGCCACCACCGTCGCCGCCGGCGCCACCCGGATGCTCCAGCGCGGATAACGCGGACAACGCGGACAACCCCGAAGCGCGCGTGCCGTCGGGGGAACTACGCTGTCCGCCGTGACAGAACGGCTGCCGCTCTTCCCGCTGAACAACGTGCTCTACCCGGGCCTGGTCATGCCCCTGAACGTCTTCGAGGAGCGCTACCGCCGTCTCGTCGCCGATCTGCTGGACGGGCCCGAGGACCGGCCGCGCCGCTTCGGCGTGCTCGCCATCAAGGACGGCCGCGAGGTCGCCCCGGTCCGCCTCGACGAGGGCCCGGCCGGCCCGCTGGACGGCCTCGGCACCGCCACCGGCGACCCGCTGGAGGCCCTGCACCACATCGGCTGCGTCGCGGACGTCACCTCCGTCCAGCCGCGGCCCGACGGCCGCTACGAACTGCTGGTGACCGGCACCACCCGGTTCCGGCTGCGCTCGGTCGAGGTCGGCGGCCCCTACCTGGTCGGCGAGGCCGAGGCGATCGAGGAGCGCGCCGGCGAGGGCTCGGGCGCCCTGGCCGCCGAGGTCGAACGCGCCTTCCGCACCTACCAGCAGCGGCTCGCCGGCGCCCGGGAGGCCAGCACCGTCGGCCGCCAGGAGCTGCCCGACGACCCGCAGGTGCTGTCCTACCTGGTCGCGGCGGCGGCCGTGCTGGAGGTCCCGCTCAAGCAGCGGCTGCTCGCCAGCCCGGACAACGCCCAGCGGCTGCGGGCCGAGCTCGACCTGCTGCGCCGCGAGAGCGCGGTGCTGGGCTGGCTCCCCTCGCTGCCCGCCGTCAACCTGACCCGTCAGTCCTTCAGTCCCAACTGATCGCGGAGGCCCCGTGGCCAAGAAGCCGAAGAAGGGCGGCCAGGGCACGCCCGCGACGGCCGCCCTGGAGACCGCCGCCGTGCCGTACACCGTGCACGCCTACCCGCACGACCCGGCGGCCGCCTCGTACGGCGGCGAGGCCGCCGAGGCGCTGGGGGTGCCCGCCGAGCGGGTGTTCAAGACCCTGGTCGCCGATGTCGACGGCGTCCTGACGGTGGGCGTCGTGCCGGTGGCCGGCAAGCTCGACCTCAAGGCGCTGGCCGCGGCGGTCGGCGGCAAGCGCGCCGCGATGGCCGATCCGGCCGCCGCCGAGCGCAGCAGCGGCTACGTCCTCGGCGGCATCTCGCCGCTCGGCCAGCGCCGTCCGCTGCGCACGGTCGTCGACGCGAGCGCGCTGGACCACCCCACCGTCTACGTCTCCGCCGGGCGCCGCGGTCTGGAGGTCGAGCTCTCCCCCGACCACCTCGTCGCGCTCACCGGCGCCCGCACCGCCGCCATCGCCCGCTGACCGGCGGCGCTGTTCCGGGAGGGGCGGCGGGGGGCCGTCAGCCCTCCCGCCGGTCCTCCGGCGGGGCGGCCGCGTCCACGACCGGGGGCCCCGGCACCCAGTACGGCGGCGGGTCCTCCTCGCGCTTGCCGAACGCCGCCGACAGCGCCAGCAGCAGCACCATCGCCGCCATCGGCCAGGTCAGCACCGCGCCGTACGCCCCGAGGTCGATGTCCGCCTGGAAGTGACCGCCGTTGCCGACCCGCCGCGCCTGCGCGATCAGGTCCCGGCTCGGCCCGAGCCACCGCCCGAGCCCCCACGCGCCCACCGAGGCCAGCAGGCCGCCGACCGCCAGCCCGACGGCCACCGCGATCCCGCCGCCCCGCCGCCGGGTGAACAGGAACGCGCCCAGCGCCGTCAGGACGCCCATGCCCAGGCCGATCAGCACGAACACGCTGTCGGCCCCGGCCCGCTGCTCGCCCTCCGGGTCCGCGTAGAGGATCTTGTTGCCGTCCACCACCAGCGGCACCTTGGGCGCCAGCCAGACCCAGAGCCCGGCCATCACGACGCCCAGCACCAGACAGGCCAGCACGGTGACCGCCCCGATCCGCAGCTCGGGCAGCAGCCGCCGCGCGAGCGGCTCGGCCGGCCCGGCCTTCCCGGACACCCCGTCCAGCCCGGGCGGCAGCCCGTACGGCTCGGACGCGGGCGCGGGCGCGGCGTACGGATCACGGTCGGCGGCGTACGGGGCGGGCACGGCGTCCGCCACGGAATCGGCGCCGCCGTCGGCGCGCGCGGGATCCGGAGGTGTGTTCGGTACGGTCACGCCCCCATCGTTTCACGGTCGCCGCCCCCACGACCCGGCCACCCACCGAAGCGGCCGGCCCCTCGGCGGAGGCTACCGCCGGGTCGCCCGCCGGTACGCGCGGGTGGCGACGGCGAGCGAGACCACGCCCACCCCCGCGCACACCCCGAGGTTCGCGATCACCGCCGCCCAGTCCGGCTCCGGCCGGAACGTCCGGGCGAAGGCCTCCACCGCGTAGGTGGACGGCAGCAGGTCGCGCAGCCACAGCACCGGCTGCGGCAGGTGGTCGACCGGCAGGACGCCGAGCAGCAGCGCCGCCGACATGCCGAGCTGCCCGAGCATGGTGGCGATCTCCTGCCGGGGAGCGAGCAGCCCGCAGGCCGCGCCGAGCCCGGCGAGCGCCGCCCCGGCCAACGGCACGACGGCCAGCAGCACCCACAGCTGTCCGAGCGGCAGCCCGAACATGATCGCGCCCGCGCCCGCCGTGACCAGCGTCCCGGGCAGGGTGAACGAGGCGAACGCGGCGGCCGCGCCGAGCACCACCGAGGCGGCGGGCACCGGCAGCGTCGCGTAGTGGTCCAGGCCGCCGCTGGCCCGCAGCCGCCCGAAGTACTGGGCGAGCAGGTTGAGCGCCACGAAGGCGACCACCAGCACGCTGGAGCCGGCCACCACGTACCGGGCGGCCGAGGTCTGCCCGGCGTCGACGACGCCCCGCATCATCACCAGGATGCCCAGCGACTGGAAGGTGGCCACGAACAGCAGCGGGATCCGGGCCACCCGGGCCCGGGCGAGCTGCGCCCGGTAGACGGCCGCGAGGGCGGGCAGCAGCCGGGCGGCGGGGGCGAGCGGGGCGGGCCCGCCGGCTGCGGCCGGGGTGGTGCGCGGCGGTGCCGAGAGCAGCGTCACTTGGCCAGTCCTCCGTGGCGGCCGCCCAGCTTGAGGTAGGCGTCCTCAAGGCTCGGGGTGGCCAGGGTGAAGTCGTCCAGGGCGGCGAAGGCCGGGCCGGTGGTGACGGCCGAGACCAGTTCGCGGGCCTGCTCGGGGGTGGTGCGGACGGTCCAGCGGCGGCCGGTGCGCTCGGCCCGCTCGGCCAGCGCGGCCACTGCGGGGACGCCCAGCGGTGCCTCGTCCCGCCAGACCAGGTCGAGCCGGACGTCGCCGTCGACCAGCGCCTTGAGCCCGCCGGGGGTGTCGCAGGCGATCACCCGGCCCTCGTCGATCACCGCGACCCGGTCCAGCACGGTCTCGGCCTCGATCACGTTGTGGGTGACCAGCAGCACGGTGGCGGAGCGCTCGGCCCGGCGGCGCTCGACCGCCGCCCAGACGGACCGGCGCGCGACCGGGTCCATCCCGGTGGTCGGCTCGTCCAGGACGAGCAGCGGCCGGTCGCCGACCAGCGTGGCGGCGAAGCAGGCGAGCCGGCGCTGGCCGCCGGAGAGCTTGGCGAGCGGCCGGTGGGCGAGCGGTTCCAGGGCCAGTTCGGTGATCACCTCGTCGGCGGCCGCCCGGGCCTCGGCGCGGCCGAGGCCGCGCAGCCGTCCGGTGGTCTCGGCGGCGAGGGCGACGGTCAGCTCGTCGAGCGCGGAGGACTCCTGGCCGAGGTAGCCGAGCAGCCGGGCGGCCCGTTCGGGGTGCCGGACGATGTCGTGGCCGAGGATCTCGATGCTGCCGGAGTCGGGCCGCAGCAGTCCGGTGAGCTGGCGGACCAGGGTGGACTTGCCCGCGCCGTTGGGCCCGAGCAGGCCGAAGATCTCGCCCTGCCGGACGGTCAGGGTGATGCCGTCGTTGGCCCGGATGTCGGTGGCGGCGGCGCCGCGCCCGGCGCGGTACGTCCGGACCAGGTCGCGTACGGCGCAGCACGGCGCGGTCTCCTGGGGTGCCCGCCCGGCCGTCTCGCTCACGTCCGAAGACTCTACGCGGTACGACCGGCGAACCGGACAACGGGGCCCGCTCCGCCCCGCCCCCCGCCGTCCGCCGCAGGTCAGTCGTCGACGACGACCAGGTGACCGCCGGGGACCCGGGTGGCGAGCTCCTTCCAGAAGCCGGCCCGGATCGCGTAGCGGTCGTGCTCGTCGATCTGGTCGTCCTTGTGCGCGAGCAGCCCGAACCGGGCGGCGTAGCGCAGCAGCTCGCCGTCGACCCGGTGCGGGATCCGCGGGTAGTCGGGCCACAGGACGGTGAGCCGTTCGACGTCGCCGATCCGGGTGGTCCAGCGGCGGGCGAAGACCTGGCCCACCTCGTGGGCGTCGCCCCCGATGGAGGTGATGTCCTCCTCGCGATCGGCCCAGCGCTGTTCGGCGGTGGTGACCTGGGCGAGGGTGGGCAGGCCGTCGCCGGCGGTGACGGCGGGTTCCTGGACGGGGCGCTCGATCCAGCCCCGGTCGGAGGACCAGCGCAGCACCGGGCCGGTCTGCTGGCGGTCGGTGGCGGTGGCCTGCCGGTCGGCGCTGCGCCCGGCGAGGTCCTTGGGGGTGGGGACGACCTTGAGCCCGGTGGCGGCGGCCGGCTGGGCGCGTCCGTTGACGGCCGGGACGGCCGCCGCGGCGACGGCGACGGCTGCGGCGGGGGCCCCGGCGGCGGGGCGGCCGGGCACCGGGGTGGCGGGCAGCGGGCCGGGCAACGGGCCGGGCAGGCCGGCCGGGGGCGCGGCGGGCGGGGCGGCGAGGATCTTGGCGATCTCGTGCCGGGCCCCGGGGGCGGGGAAGACGCTGGAGGTGTCGCGCAGGGTGAACGACCCCTCGATCCACTCGCGGTCCAGCACCCGCCGTTCGTCGGCCTCGGCGACGAGGTCCTCGGACTGGTTGAAGTCGCCGTCGGCGGCCTGGAGCGCCCAGAGATGGACGACGACGCCGTGCTCCTTGGCGGACATCATGCCGGGCAGCAGGTCCCCGTCGCCGGTGATCAGCACGACGTCGGCGCAGGCCCGGTTGCGGGCGAGTTCGGAGAGTTCGGCGTGCATCGCGGCGTCGACTCCCTTCTGCACCCAGCGGCCCTCGGCCCGGGTGAGCGCGCCCAGCCGGACGGTGACCCGGGGCAGTACGCGCAGCCGCCGGTGCTCGGGCATCGGGCGGCGCTCGGGCGCGGCGTCGAACCAGTAGATCCGCAGCAGCGGGAGGCCGGTCTCGGCCTCGGCGCGCTCGCGCAGGGCGGCGATCAGCGCGATGTGGTCGACGGTGACCTTGGAACGGGACGGGTCGCCGGCGAGCAGGCTGGCGGCGGCGCCCAGCAGGTATCCGGCGTCCACCAGGACGACACAGCGGTCCATCGCGCACCTCTTTCCGCTCGCCCTCGGGGTGGGGCTCCGCCGGGCCGGCGGTGCCGGGGTGGGCGCGCTCCGCCCGTCGTTCCGGGCGGGGTGGGGTGAGGGGGTGCCCCCAGCCGCCCGATCGTTGGGTCACCTTTTCCCCCTGACCCGCCCGCCGAACCTCGGGCTTTTGTCGCTGTCCGGCAACAGGCCGAAGGGCCCCGTCCGGGAGCGGACGGGGCCCTTCGGCGCGACGCGGCGGGTCAGCCCCGGAGTTCGGCGGCGACCAGCTCGGCCAGCTGGACGGCGTTGAGGGCGGCGCCCTTGCGCAGGTTGTCGTTGGAGATGAACAGCGACAGGCCGTGCTCGACCGTCTCGTCGGCCCGGATGCGGCCGACGTAGCTCGGGTCCCGGCCGGCGGCCTGGAGCGGGGTGGGGATCTCGCTCAGCTCGACGCCGGGGGCGGCGGCGAGCAGCTCGGCCGCGCGCTCGGGGCTGATCGGGCGCTCGAAGCGGGCGTTGATCTGCAGCGAGTGGCCGGAGAAGACCGGGACGCGCACGCAGGTGCCGGCCACCTTGAGCGCGGGGATGCCGAGGATCTTGCGGCTCTCGTGGCGGAGCTTCTGCTCCTCGTCGGTCTCGTTGGAGCCGTCCTCGACGATCGAGCCGGCCAGCGGGAGGACGTTGAAGGCGATCGGGCGCTTGTAGACCTTGGGCTCGGGGAAGTCCACCGCCGAGCCGTCGTGGGCCAGCGCGGCGGCGCCGTCGACGACCTTGGACGCCTGGTCCTGGAGCTCGGCCACGCCGGCCACGCCGCTGCCGGAGACGGCCTGGTAGGTGGAGACGACGAGGGCGGCGAGGCCGGCCTCCTCGTGCAGCGGGCGCAGCACGGGCATGGCGGCCATCGTGGTGCAGTTCGGGTTGGCGATGATGCCCTTGGGGCGGTCGGCGATCGCCTCCGGGTTGACCTCGGAGACGACCAGCGGGACCTCGGGGTCGCGGCGCCAGGCGGAGGAGTTGTCGATGACGACGGCCCCGGCGGCGGCGACCCTGGGGGCGAGCTCCTTGGAGGTGGCGCCGCCGGCGGAGAAGATCACGATGTCCAGGCCGGTGTAGTCGGCCGTGGCCGCGTCCTCGACGGTGACCTCGGTGCCCTGCCAGGGCAGGGTGCGCCCGGCCGAGCGGGCCGAGGCGAACAGCCGCAACTGCTCCACCGGGAGGTTGCGCTCGGCCAGGATCTCGCGGACCACGCCGCCGACCTGACCGGTGGCCCCGACAATACCGATCTTCATCCGACTACTCCTCTTGCTATCGCTGTTCACAGCCGCACTCCGCCCATCATGCCTTGTCACGGGCATCGGCCGACCGGGTATTTCACCCTGTGGTCATCAGTGGTCCAGACCACTAACCAGCTCCAGCGCCCGCGCGACCTCCGCCGGCCCGGCCGGCAGCAGCGGCAGCCGGACGTCCGGCGTCGGAATCCGCCCCTGCGCGTGCAGCACCCCCTTCACCACCGCCGGGTTCGGCGCCGCGAAGGCCGCCACCGCCAGCGCGGCCAGCCGGTGGCCCAGCGCCCGGGCGCGCACCGCGTCCCCGGCCCGCCAGGCCTCGGCCAGCTCGACATGGCGCGCGGTGGCCAGGTGGGCGGAGGCCAGGATGCCGCCGTCCGCACCCAGCGCCAGCAGCGGCGCGAGCACCGCGTCGTCCCCGCCCAGCACCGAGAACCCGGCCGGCGCCGCGGCCAGCAGCTCCACCGCCGCCTGGTCCACCCCGCCCGTCGCGTACTTGACGCCCACCACCCCGGGCACCGCGGCCAGCTCCAGCAGCGCGGCGCCGGACAGCCCCTGCCCCGTCCGGTACGGGATGTGGTAGACGACCAGCGGCACCGAACTCGCCGCGGCCAGCGCCCGGAAGTGCGCCACCGTCCCGGCCTCGCCCGGCCGGACGAAGGACGGCACGGTGACCAGCGCGCCCGCCACCCCCGGCACCCGCCCGGCGAGCCCGGCCAGCTCCTCGGCGGCCCCGGCGGTGCCCGGCCCGCCCGCGCCGACCAGCAGCGGCACCCCGCGGTCGGCGCAGACCGCCGCGCAGACCCCGGCCACCGCGCTCCGCTCGGCCGCGGTCAGCGCGGCCGGCTCGCCGGTGGTGCCGAGCGCCACCAGCCCGGCCGCGCCGTCGTCCAGCAGCGAGCCGGCCAGCTTCTCCAGCGCGTCCAGCGCCACTGAGCCGTCGGCCGCGAACGGGGTGACCAGGGGGACGAAAATGCCCTTGAGTTCCATGCCCACGATCCTGCGGCCGGGCAATCCCGCAGGTCCAGTTCATCTTTCTGACGCTTCTCGTAAGCTGAGCCGATGCTCGACGTCCGACGCCTGCGCCTGCTGCGCGAACTCGCCCACCTCGGCACCATCGCCGCCGTCGCCGAGGCGCTCAGCTTCAGCCCCTCGGCGGTCTCCCAGCAGCTGTCCGTCCTGGAGAAGGAGGCCGGCGTCCCGCTGCTCGAACGCACCGGCCGCCGGGTCGCCCTCACCCCGGCCGGCCGCAACCTGGTCCGGCACGCCGAGGCCGTACTGGAGCGGCTGGAGCAGGCGGACGCCGAACTCGCCCACGCCCGCGAGGGCCTGGCCGGCCCGCTGCGGATCGGCACCTACCCGTCGGCGGCCCGCGCGATCGTCCCCGCCGTCCTCGCCGAACTGGCCGGCTGGCACCCGGGGTTGGAGCCGATGGTCACCGAGGCCGACCCGGCCGCGGTCGCGCCGGCGCTGCGCGCGGGCGAGCTGGACGTGGCGCTGGTGCACGAGTACGACCTGGTCCCGGCCGACCCGGAGCCCGGCCTGGCGGTGACCCGGCCGATCTTCAGCGAGCCGATGTACCTCGCGGCCCGCGCCCCCGGCGGCGTCGCCGACCAGCGCGCCGAGCCGTGGATCCTCGCGCCGCCGGGCACCCTCTGCCACGCCATGGCCGTCCGCGCCTGCGAGAGCGCCGGCTTCGCGCCCCGGATCCGGCACCGGATCGACGACTTCGCCACCGTGCTCGCCCTGGTCGCGGCCGGCCAGGGGGTGGCGCTGGTCCCCCACCTCGGCATCGACCGGCCGCCGGCCGGGGTCGTCCTCACCCGGCTGCCGATATACCGCCGTACCCGCGCCGCCTTCCGGGCCGGCGCCGGGGCGCACCCCGCGATCTCCGCCTTCGTCTCGGCCCTGCACACGGCCGTCCCCGCCCCGCTGCGCAACTCGGCCTGAGGCCTGAGCGGGGCGTACGTCGGGGGCCCACCGTTCGACGGGCCCCCGACGTACGTTCGTCAACCCGCCAGGCAGCTCGGCCCGAGCAGCTGCTTCAGGTCGCCGAACAGCGCCGGGTCCGACTTCACCCGGTGCCGGTCCAGCCGCAGCACCGTCGTCCGGTCCCGCGCCTCCAGCCGGACCCGGACCTCCGTCGTCCCCCGGTGGCTGCTCAGCACCTCGCCGAGCCGCGCCACCAGCGGCGGCGTCACCTTCCCGGTCGGGATGTTGATGACGATCGGCGCCTCGGCGTGCGCGTTCGACAGGTCGGGGACGGACAGCTCCATGCCCATCAGCCGCGGCACGTCCTCCCGCTTGTCCAGCTTGCCGCGGACGAACACCACCGCGTCCTCGACCAGTTGCGAGGACACCAGCTGGTAGCTGGCCGGGAAGAACATGCAGTCGATCGAGCCCGCGAGGTCCTCGACCGTCGCGATCGCCCAGGCGTTGCCCTGCTTGGTCATCTTCCGCTGGAGGCCCGAGATGATGCCGCCGATGGTGACGATCGTCCCGTCCGGCCGCTCCGCGAGGTCGGCCACCGCGCAGTCCGCCCGGTCGGCGAGGACGTGCTCGATGCCGTGCAGGGGGTGCGAGGAGACGTACAGGCCGAGCATCTCCCGCTCCTGGGTGAGCAGGAAGGCCTTCTCCCACTCCTCCTCGGAGAAGACCACGTCCAGCCCGAAGCTCGGCTCGTCGCTCGTCGCGTCGCCGCCGAAGAGGTCGAACTGGCCCTCGGCCTCCTTGCGCTTGATGCCGACCACGTTGTCGATCATCGGCTCGAACTGCGCGGTCAGGCCCTTGCGGGTGTGCCCGAGCGAGTCGAAGGAACCGGCCTTGATCAGCGATTCGACGGTCCGCTTGTTGCAGACCACCGACTCCACCTTCTCCAGGAAGTCCGGGAAGGAGGAGAACTTCCCCTTCGTCCTGCGGGTCCGGATCATCGACTCGACGACCGGCCCGCCGACGTTGCGGATGGCGGTCAGGCCGAACCGCACCGTGGTGTCCCCGTGCGGGGTGAAGTCCGCGTCCGACTCGTTCACGTCCGGCGGCAGGACGTTGATGCCCATCTTCCGGCACTCGTTGAGGTAGACCGCCGACTTGTCCTTGTCGTCCTTGACCGAGGTGAGCAGGCCGGACATGTACTCGGCCGGGTAGTTGGCCTTGAGGTACGCCGTCCAGTACGAGACCAGCCCGTACCCCGCGGTGTGGGCCTTGTTGAACGCGTAGCCGGAGAAGGGGACGAGGACGTCCCAGACCGCCTGGATCGCCGCGTCCGAGTAACCGCGCTCCCGGCAGCCCTTCTGGAACGGGACGAACTCGGCCTCCAGGATCTCCTTCTTCTTCTTGCCCATCGCGCGGCGCAGCAGGTCGGCCTGGCCGAGCGAGTAGCCGGCCAGGATCTGCGCGGCCTTCTGCACCTGCTCCTGGTAGACGATCAGGCCGTAGGTGGGCCGGAGCACCTCCTCCAGGGGCTGCTCCAGCTCCGGGTGGATCGGGGTGATCTCCTGCTGCCCGTTCTTGCGCAGCGCGTAGTTGGTGTGGGAGTTGACGCCCATCGGGCCGGGCCGGTACAGCGCCAGTACGGCGGAGATGTCCTCGAAGTTGTCGGGCTTCATCAGCCGCAGCAGCGAGCGCATCGGGCCGCCGTCGAGCTGGAAGACGCCGAGCGTGTCGCCGCGGGCCAGGAGTTCGTAGGTCGGCTTGTCGTCGAGCGGCAGCTGGAGCAGCTCGATCTTCTCGCCCTTGTTCCGCTCGATCGCCTTGACGGCGTCGTCCATGATCGTCAGGTTGCGCAGGCCGAGGAAGTCCATCTTGAGAAGGCCGAGGCCCTCACAGGTGGGGTAGTCGAACTGCGTGATGGTGACGCCGTCGGTGTGCCGGGTCCAGACCGGGATGTGGTCGGTGAGCGGCTCGGCGGACATGATGACGCCGGCCGCGTGCACACCGGGCTGACGGATCAGGCCCTCGATGCCGCGCGCGGTGTCGATGACCTTCCGCACGTCGGGGTCGTTCTCGTACAGCCCGCGGATCTCGCCGGCCTCGCTGTAGCGCGGGTGGCCGCTGTCGGTGATGCCGGACAGCGGGATGCCCTTGCCCATGACGTCCGGCGGCATCGCCTTGGTGATCCGGTCGCCCATCGCGTAGGGGTAACCGAGGACCCGCGAGGAGTCCTTGATGGCGGCCTTCGCCTTGATGGTGCCGTAGGTGACGATCATGG
Source organism: Kitasatospora misakiensis (assembly GCF_042656005.1). Taxonomy (NCBI): domain Bacteria; kingdom Bacillati; phylum Actinomycetota; class Actinomycetes; order Kitasatosporales; family Streptomycetaceae; genus Kitasatospora; species Kitasatospora misakiensis. The sequence goes on from NZ_JBHSOF010000002.1 coordinate 335,355, forward strand.
CGACCTTGTCGGACCCCCACTTCTCCGTCACGTACCGGATCACGTCACCGCGCCGGCGCTCGTCGAAGTCGATGTCGACATCGGGCATGGAGATGCGCTCGGGGTTGAGGAAGCGCTCGAAGATCAGACCGTGCGGGATCGGGTCGAGGTCGGTGATGCCCATCGCGTACGCGACCAGCGAGCCGGCCGCCGAACCACGGCCGGGGCCCACCGCGATGCCCTGCCCCTTCGCCCACATGATGAAGTCGGCGACCACGAGGAAGTACGCCGGGAACCCCATCTGGATGATGGTGTCCATCTCGTACTCGGCGAGCTTCTTGTGCTCCTCGTCGTACCCGCCCGGGAAGCGCCAGTCCATGCCCTCCCAGACCTTGGACTTGAAGAAGTCCGCCTCGGACTCGAAGCCCTCCGGGATCGGGAAGCGCGGCATCAGGTTGCGGAACTCGAACATGCCGGCGGTGTCGACCCGCTCGGCCACCAGCAGCCGGCTGTTGCGGCAGCCCTCCTGCCAGGCGTCCGACTGGTCCAGCGCGTACATCTCGGCGGCCGACTTGATGTAGTAGCCGGTGCCGTCGAACCGGAAGCGGTCCGGGTCGGAGAGGTTCTTGCCGGTCTGCACGCAGAGCAGCAGGTCGTGGGCGCCGGCGTCGGCCTCGGTGGTGTAGTGCGAGTCGTTGGTGACGACCGGCGGGATGTCGAGCTTCCGGCCGATCTCGATCAGCCCGTCGCGGACCCGCTTCTCGATGTCGAGGCCGTGGTCCATCAGCTCCAGGAAGTAGTTCTCCTTGCCGAAGATCTCCTGGTACTCGCCGGCCGACCGCAGCGCCTCGTCGAACTGCCCGAGGCGCAGCCGGGTCTGCAGCTCGCCGGAGGGGCAGCCGGTGGTGGCCATCAGACCGCCGGACAGCTCGGAGATCAGCTCCTTGTCCATCCGGGGCCACTTGACCAGCCAGCCCTCGGAGTACGAGCGCGAGGTCAGCTTGAAGAGGTTGTGCAGGCCCTCCTTGTTCCGGGCCCAGATCGTCTTGTGGGTGTAGGCACCGGACGCCGAGACGTCGTCCTTCTTCTGGTGCGGCTGGCCCCACAGGATGCGCTTGGTGTTCGAGCGGGACTCCGGGGCGACGTACGCCTCGATGCCGATCACCGGGGTGATACCGGCGCCGGTGGCCTGCTTGTGGAACTCGGCCGCCCCGTACATGTTGCCGTGGTCGGTCATCGCGACATGGGTCTGCCCCAGCCGCTCGACCTCCTTGAACATCTGCTTCAGCCGGGCTGCACCGTCCAGCATCGAGTACTCGGTGTGGACGTGCAGGTGCGCGAACGGCTGATCGCTCAAGGCGGGGCCTCCGTAGGCTCGTGCTGGCAGGTGGGCCGGCGAACGCGCAGGTCACAGAGGGTGCCCGGAAACAGTTGCGGCCCGAGCCACTCACGGGGCCCGGACCAGCACTCACACGCTCACGCTCCTACTCTAGCCTCCTGAGGCAGCGTTGTTCCCGGCCACCCGCCGAGCCCGAAGGATCCCAAATGTCCCATCAGCCGTCCCCCGCCACCGACCGTGCCGAGGCCATCCTCGGCGTCTTCGAGACGGCCTTCGGCGACCTCCTCGCCCAGGACCCGGCGGCCTTCCGGGTGAAGTTCCGCAAGATGGCGGCCTCCGCCTTCGCCTTCTACCGGGGCACCGCCGCCCTCTACTACGCGGACCTCACCACCGCGCCGTTCGATTCCTTCGGCGCGCCCTTCCTCGACGACCGCACCGGCCGCGTCTGGATCCACGGCGACCTGCACGCGGAGAACTTCGGCACCTACCTCAACGCCGAGGGCCGCCTCGTCTTCAACGTCAACGACTTCGACGAGGCCTACGTCGGCGCCTTCACCTGGGACGTCCAGCGCCTCGCCGCCTCGCTCGCCCTGATCGGCTACGCCAAGGCGCTCTCCGACGACACGATCACCGAACTGGTGACCGCCTTCGCCGAGGCCTACCGGGCCCGGATCGCCGCCCACGTCACCTCCGGCGACGCCGACCCGTACACCCTGGACACCGCCACCGGCCCGGTCCTCGCCACCCTCCGGCAGGCCCGCCTCCAGACCCGGGTGTCCCTGCTGGACGGCGACACCGTGATCGAGGGCTACGACCGCCGCTTCCGCCTCGGCGGCGGCGCGATCGAGCTGGACGAGCCCACCAAGGCCGAGGTGCTGGCCGCCTTCGAGGCCTACCTGTCCACCCTCCCCGCCTCCTCCCGCGTCACCCCGACCGCCCTGCGGGTCAAGGACGTCGTCGGCCGCCGCGGCATCGGCATCGGCTCGGCGGGCCTGCCCTCCTACAACGTGTTGCTGGAGGGCCACACCGACGCCCTCGAGAACGACGTGATCATCTACATGAAGCAGGGCCAGACCCCCGCCGTGTCGCGCCACGTCACCGACCCCGCCATCGCCGGCTACTTCCAGCACGAGGGCCACCGGACGGTGATCTCCCAGCGCGCCCTCCAGTCCCACAGCGACCCGTGGCTCGGCTACACCACCCTGCGCGGCCGCGGCCAGCTGGTCGCCGAGGTGTCGCCGTACGCGGCCGACCTCGACTGGCGGGACCTCAACGAACTGCCCGACCTGCTCGCCGTCACCGAGTACCTGGGCCGGGCCACCGCCACCATGCACGCGGCGGCGGATGAATCGTCCAGCGGCCACACCCTGGTCCCGTTCTCCACCGAGCACGCCATCCACGAGGCCATCGCCCACGACGAGGCCGGCTTCACGGCGATGCTCGTCGACTTCGCCCACACCTACGGAGCCCGCGCCCGCGCCGACCACCAGCTCTTCGTCGACCTCTACCGCAACGGCCGCATCCCGGGCCTCTAACCCCTACCCGGTCAGGGCCGCCAACCGCTCCCGCGCGGCGGCCCTGACCTCTGCCGTCTCCAACTCGTCGTCCCGGAGGTACACCAACCTCCCCCGCACCGCCGGTTGATCCGGAGCCCGCTCGACCCCCAGCAACCGGGCGTCCTCCTCACAGTCCCAAAGACACTCCACGTACACCGACTCCAACCCCGTCGGGTCGATCTCCCTCAACGCCTCCAGGTAGCTCACCCGCTCGTAGGAGTGCGGCGTCCGCAGCCAGAACCGCCTGAGCAGCGACACCGCCCCCCGCGCCTCGGCCCCGAACCGCGCCAACCCGTCGGCCGTCCGCTTCGGCCCGCACCACCGCCGCTCCACCCAGTCCCGCTCCAGGTCCGCGACCAGTACAGGGATGTCCTCGACCTCCCCGCACTCGGCCAGCACATTGCGGCCCCGCAGCCTCAACCACTCCGGCTCCGTCACAGCAGCCCACTCCCGCGCGGCGGGCAGCGCCAGCGCCCCGAGCTTGTCGACCACTCCGACCAGCGGCCACAGGATGTACTTCCCGTCCGCTGTGCCCAGCGACGGCACCAGCGGGATCACCCCGGGCTCCGGCCCCCGATGATCGATCACGTCGAGCGCGGCGGTCTTCCGCTCATCCGACTCCTCGGGGTCCGCCAGCAACTTCAGCAACCCGGCGTTGTCGACCTCCGCCAACGGCTTCGGCCCCCGGGGCCCGCTCACCGGACGCGGCCCGGCCAGCCCCCCACCGGTGCCAAGGATCGGCCCACAGCTCCGCCCGGCCCCGGTCGCCCAGGCGCTCACGGGCCATCTCCTCCAGGTCGTCCCACCACTCCACTGGCCAGCGGCGTGCCATCTCCTCCAGCGCGGCGACCCAGTGCTCCCCCTCCCCCACGTACGCCCGCAAGACCTCCCGGGCCTCCCCCGACCCGTCCAGCGCCAGCAGCGCCAGCACTCGGGCAGCCCGCTCGCTCGACTCCTCCCCCGCTCCGAGCCCCTCCGCCACCGGCCCGAGCGGCAACTCCAAGTCCCGCACCAGCCGGGCCAGATACAGCGCCCGCTGATCCACGGAGTCCCACCGCCAGTCCCACCGGATGCACCCGTGGACCAGCTCGGCAGCAGCGGCCGGATCCTCGGCGGCCATCCGCGCCCCGAGTCCCCGCCCCCGCTGCACCAACCCGATCAACGACCCCGCCGGCGCATACCGCCCGTCATTCATCACCATCCCCCCATCCTCCCCTCCACCCCGGGGCGTTCAGCAACCGAATACATCCACCCAGGCGCAGACCGCCTTCCCCTCCGCCAACGGCTCCCGCCACACCCGCCGCCCGAAGAACCCCGGGTGCGATTCACTGACCCGAATCACCACCCTGCCCTCCGTGGCCATCCAAAGGGAGACGCCGACAATTTGCCCGCCGGCATCGCATTGGTCACCAGCTCTGTGACGACCAGCTCCACCCCAAGGAGTCGTGCAGCCCAATCCCCCAGGGCGGGAGAAGTCCCCGTTCAGCGGTGGCAGCGACAACTGCGTGGAGTTCGGCACCGTCGGCCAGTTCATCACCATCCGCGAATCCAAGAACCCCACACAGACCCCGCTGCTCTACACCCCCGCCGAAATCGGCGCCCTCCTCGACGGCGCGAAGTCCGGCGCCTTCGACCACCTGCGCTGATTCACGGCCGCCTTCGTCGCACACGACGAAGGCGGCCGAACCCCTTGCACAGGAAGTCGGCCAGCCCGACTTCCTGTGCAAGGGAGAGCAACCTCAGCCGGCCTATTCGTCCAGCTCGTCCAGGAAGCCCAACGCAGGCACGTCCTACACGGCTACCGAACGGATCATGGCGGCCCACGCGTTGGACTCGGCGAACGAGGTTGTGGCACGAATCGAAACAGCACCGCAGCCGCGGCGAATCCGGGGGCCCTCGCTGGGTCGGCCGACTACCTCAACCGCTTCCGCCTCGAAACCCCGCCCCACGACGACGTCGACCTCGGCCGGCTCCTGATGTTCCTCCTCAGGAGACTCGACTCCACCGCCTGGTTCGACAACGACGCTCAGAGCTTCGAAGCCGCCTGGGACAGCGCAAGACCCCGGACGCCCGAACCCGAGGGGACGACCCCGACGCCCCGAAGGCCAACACCCTGATCCCCGCCAGCAACCTGCTCGTGGTCGACGACAGCGGCGCCATCCTGCTGCAGCGCCGTCGCGACACCGGCCAGTGGGCGCTGCCGCGTGGAGCGCAGGACATCGGCGAGACCGCCGCCCATCGAGCGCCTGCGACACCCGGATCCCCCGCGCAGAAAGTCGACCACGCCGACTTCCTGCGCAGGGCACGGCACCCTCAGGCGGACTCTTCGTCCAGCTCCGTCAGGAAGGCCAGGGCCACCGCCCAGGTCTGGTCCGCCGCCTCGGCGTCGTAGTCGGGGAGGTCCTCGTCCGTGAAGACGTGGCCGGCGCCGTGGTAGCGGTGGATCTCGACGTCGGTGCCGATCTTGCGCATGTTGAGGTACCAGGCGTTCAGCCAGTCCTCCGGCTCGAACGGGTCCGGCTCGGCGACGTGCAGGTGGACGGGGATCGAGCTGGCCGCATCCTCGCGGATGTCCGAGGTGCCGTGCAGGAGGAGCAGGCCGCGCGCGTTCTCGTCGGCGAGTGCGAGGTTCTGGGCGAGCGCGCCGCCGAGGGAGAAGCCCGCGTAGACGAGGGTGGCGCCGGAGGCGAGCAGCGGGGCGGCCGCGGCCACGGCCCGGCGCAGCAGTTCGTCGCTGCCGACCTCCTCCTTGTACGCCATGCCCGCCTCGATGTCGTCGAAGGTCTTCCCCTCGAAGAGGTCGGGGGTGTGCACGGTGTGCCCGGCGGCGCGCAGCCGGTCGGCGGCGGTGTGGACGGCGGGACGCAGGCCGTACACGGAGTGCAGGAGCAGGATCTGGGCCACGAGAACAAACTTCCTTGCTGCGGAAGGGGGACCGCCCCATCATCGCGCATGTCCGCCGGGTGACCGTGACCACCCGGCGAAGTGGCGGGACGTCACGCGCCGGTGAATCGGCGACGAACAGTCAGTCCGACATATGGAACCCCTCGTTACCCGCCGGTAGCCTGTCGGCCGTGACTGACCTTGTCAATGACATGACCGCCGCCCGCCCCCACCGCCGCCAGGTGCTGAAGGCCACCGCCGTGGTCGCGGGCGCCGCCGCCCTGCCGCTCTCCCTCGGCGCGGCCGCCCAGGCCGCCACCGCCCCCCGGTTCCTGCACGGCGTCGCCTCGGGCGACCCGCTCCCCGACGGCATACTCCTCTGGACCCGGGTCACCCCGGCCCCCGAGGCCGTCCCCGGCTCCGGCCTCGGCGCCGACACCGAGGTCCGCTGGGAGCTCGCCGCCGACAAGGGCTTCACCCGGATCGCCGCGAGCGGCACCGTGACCAGCAGCGCCGCCACCGACCACACCGTCAAGGTGGACGTCCGCGGCCTCACCCCGGACACCGCCTACTGGTACCGCTTCTCCGCCGGCGCCGTGACCTCCCCCGACGCCGTGACCTCCCCCGTCGCCCGCACCCGCACCACCCCGGCCGCCGACGCCGCCGTCGACAGACTCCGCTTCGGCGTGGCCTCCTGCGCCAACTGGGAGGCCGGCTACTTCTCCGCGTACCGCCACCTGGCGGCCCGCGGCGACCTCGACGCCTTCCTCTTCCTCGGCGACTACATCTACGAGTACAAGAGCGGCGAGTTCTGCGCCCGGGGCTCCGTGGTCCGCCCGCACGCCCCCGCCCACGAGATCCTCACCCTCGCCGACTACCGCACCCGGCACGGCCGTTACAAGACGGACGAGGACCTCCAGGCGCTGCACGCGCAGGTCCCGACCATCGCGATCTGGGACGACCACGAGTTCGCCAACGACGCCTGGTCCGGCGGCGCCGAGAACCACACCCCGGGCACCGAGGGCGACTGGACGGCCCGGATGGCCGCCGCCAAGCAGGCCTACTTCGAGTGGATGCCGGTCCGCCCGTCCATCGCCGGCACCACCTACCGCCGGCTGCGCTACGGCAGGCTCGCCGACCTGCACCTGATGGACCAGCGCTCGTTCCGCTCCCAGCAGGTCAAGGTCGGCAACGGCGAGGTCGACTCGGCCGACCGCACCCTCACCGGCCGCGCCCAGATGGACTGGCTGAAGTCCGGCCTCGCCGCCTCCGACACCACCTGGCGCCTGATCGGCAACGAGGTGATGATCTCCCCGGTCGCCCTCTTCTCGCTGCCGGACTACCTGCTGCGCCCGCTGGCCAAGCTGCTCGGCCTGCCCGGCGAGGGCCTGGCGATCAACACCGACCAGTGGGACGGCTACACCCACGACCGCCGCGAGCTGCTCGACCACCTCCGGACGAACGGGATCACCAACACCGTCTTCCTGACCGGCGACATCCACTCGGCCTGGGCCGCGGACGTCCCGAACGAGGCCGCCACCTACCCGCTGTCGGGCAGCGTCGCCACCGAGTTCGTGGTCACCTCGGTCACCTCGGACAACATCGACGACATCCTCAAGGTCGCGCCGCAGACCCTCTCGCTGGTCGCCGCCGCCGCGATCAAGGGCGCCAACCGCCACATCCAGTGGGTCGACCTCGACTCGCACGGCTACGGCGTCCTGGAGGTCACCCCCGCCCAGACGCAGATGGACTACTTCGTCCTCTCCGACCGGACCCGCAAGGACGCCACCACCAAGTGGTCGCGCTCCTACCGCACCAGGTCCGGCACCCAGCAGATCGAGCGGGTCCACTCCCCCGTCAAGTAGCCCCCGTCAAGTAACCGCCTCGCCCCCGTCAAGTAGCCACCGCACGGAGGAACCCGCCCGCCGGTCAACGGCGGGCGGGTTCGCGCTTCCTCCGGGTGATCATCGGCGACGCCCCCGGCCCCGGCTCGTTGGTCGGACGGACAGCCCACATCACCCGTAAGGAGCAGCACCCATGAACCGCGCCACCCTCGCCACCACCGCCCTCGCCCTCACCCTCGGCTCCGCCACGCTCGCCGCCGCCACCCCGGCCGGCGCCGCCGGCCCGCAGGTCCCGATCAAGGGCGCGGCCACCCTCTGCCTCACCCCCGCCGCCGACCAGGCGCTCGCCGCCCAGGGCGTCGAGCTCGAAGCCACCGCCCCGGCGACGCTCGACACCACCGGCCCGACTCCGTGCGTCACCACGCCGGTCACCTCGGGTGCCGTCTCCCTCGACCTGGCCTCCGGCGGTGCCCCGATGGACGGCGCGCTCGCCTTCGTCCGCACCGCCGACGGCCGCCGCGCCGACTTCACCGAGCTGTTCAGCCACCTGGCCACCCGCACCATCACGGCCACCACCGCCGTCGACCACGGCACCCCCGCCCCGGTCGACTTCCTCACCTACACCGTCTCCGTCGACCACGTCCGGGTCAACCTGTCCGGCATCGACGCGGCCGGCCTGCCGATGAAGCTCGCCCCGGGCGGTGCGCAGACCCTCCAGGAAGCCTTCGGCGCCACCCCGGTCGCCGTCGGCGAGCCGCTGTTCACCATCGACGGCCACGCGGACCTGCTCCGCAGCGTCCTCGCCGTCCCGGTCGGCCTCACCGGCTGACAGCCCCCGAAGAGGCCGACCAGGCTGACGGACGACCAGGCTGACGGACGACCGGGAGTCCGACGGACCGCTACGACGCCCTACGACACCACGTCCTTGCGCGCGAACCCGCGGAAGGCCAGCGCCAGCAGCACCACCGCGTAGGACAGCGACAGCGAGACGCCCTGCACCATGCCGCCCCACTCCATCCGCGGCTGCAGGGCGTCCGCCCACGCGTACTGCCAGTGCGCCGGGAGCCAGCCCCGCAGGTCGCCGAGCGCCGTGATCGCGTCCAGCACCCCGGTGACGATCGAGGCGAACACCGCCCCGCCGACCGCGCCCAGCGGCGCGTCCGTGGCGGTGGAGAGCCAGAACGCCAGCGCGGCGATCACCACCTCGCTCAGGAACACGAACGCCACCGCGACCGCCAGCCTGGGCAGCGCCTCCCCGGCGGTCAGGCTCGCCCCGGCCGGCAGCTTCAGGTCCCCCCAGCCGTACGCCGCGGTGCCGACCGCCAGGCCGACCAGCGGCAGCAGCATCACGGCCGCCGCCGAGAACAGCAGCCCGACCAGGAACTTGCGCATCAGCAGCCGCGCCCGCGGCACCGGCGCGGCCAGCAGGTACCGCAGCGAGGACCAGCTGGCCTCCGAGGCCACCGTGTCGCCGCAGAACAGCGCGACCGGGATCACCAGCATGAAGCCGGTGCCCATGAAGAGCATGGTGGCGGCGAAGTTCGGCCCGGAGGAGGTCGCGAGCTCGATGAACGTGGTCCGGTCGGTCCGCCCCGGCGTGCCGGCCACGGCGAAGGCCGCCAGCACGATCAGCGGCATCGCGGCCAGCACCCCGCCGATCACCATCGTGCGGCGCCGCCGCAGCTGGCGGACCACCTCGACCCGGAACGGCAGGGTCCGCCCCGGCCGGTACCCGACCGCGTGATCGGACGACACCTCAGCAACCGCAGCGCTCACGCCGCACCTCCGATCAGCGACAGGAACGCGTCCTCCAGCCGGCGCTGCGCCCCGGCCGACTCCACCGGCACACCGAGCCGCACCAGCTCGGCCAGCAGCTGGCTGGGCGCCATGCCCTCCAGCCGGACGAGCAGCCCGCCCTCCACCGCCTCCGCCGCGCCGACCCCGGCCAGCGCGCCGACCTTGTCGGCCGCCGCGGCCAGCTCCGCCGCGCCGAACGAGGCGTCGGTGCCGATCAGCAGCTGCCCGCCCGCGCCGACGATCTCCGCGACGGCGCCGGTGGTGACCAGCCGACCGCGGTCCATCACCACCAGGTCGGTGCAGCTCTGCTCGACCTCGGCCAGCAGGTGGCTGGAGACGATGACGGTCCGGCCGGCCGCCGCGTACCGGATCATCACCTCGCGCATCTCACGGATCTGCGGCGGGTCGAGTCCGTTGGTCGGCTCGTCGAGGATCAGCAGGTCCGGCAGCCCGAGCATGGCCTGGGCGATCGCCAGCCGCTGCCGCATGCCCTGCGAGTAGGTGCGCACCGCCCGGTCCAGCGCCTCGCCGAGCCCGGCGATGGCCAGCGCCTCCGCCAGGTGCGCGTCCGCCTCCGGCCGGCCGGTGGCCTGCCAGTACAGCCGCAGGTTGGCCCGCCCGGTGAGGTGCGGCAGGAAGCCCGCGCCCTCGACGAAGGCACCCACCCGGGAGAGCACCGGCGCACCGGGCCGGACGCGGTGGCCGAAGATCCTGATCTCGCCGGCGTCCGGCCGGATCAGGCCCATCAGCATCCGCAGGGTGGTGGTCTTGCCGGCGCCGTTCGGGCCGAGCAGGCCGAGCACCTGCCCCTGCTCCACCCGGAAGCCCAGGTCGCGGACGGCGTAGCGGTCGGCGGCGCCCTTGTAGCGCTTGCTCAGGCCGGTGATCTGCAGCGGCACCCCGGCGAGCGCCGGGTCGTACGCCGGTCCGTGCGCCCGGCGCCCGGCCCGGGCGGCGCGCAGCCGCGGCAGCAGCACCAGCCCGACGGCCAGCGCGAGCGCGACCAGCGGCAGCACCCAGGTCCGGGAGGGCAGCGGCGCGGCCTCGGTGACCAGCCCGTCGACGGTCGGCAGGGTCACCGGTCCGGTGACGGCCGCCCGGTAGGTGGCGGGTTCGACGGGCGAGGCGTACGCGAGGTCGGTGGAGGCGAGCACCAGCCGCAGCCGGTGCCCGGCGTCGAAGGTGTGGTCGACGGTGGGCAGCGCCACCGTGACGTCCCTCCCCCCGGGCGCGTCCGCCCCGGTCACCCGCAGCGGGGCGGAGAGTTGCTGCGGCAGGCTCTGCTTGCCGTCCGGGGCTACGTCGTACAGCTTGGCGAAGAGCACCGCGTCCGGCCGGTCGGCCCGTACCCGCAGCGGCACGGTCGGCTGCCCGGTGAGGTGCACCGAGGCGCCCAGCGGCGCCGACTCGAAGGCGGCGTACTGTCCGGGGAAGTCCAGCGCGAGCCCGGCGCCCAGCGCGGACGCCTGCCCGAGCAGGCCGCCGAGGCCCGGCACCGCGGAGATGTTGGACGGCGCGCCGCCGGCCGGGTTCGCGAAGGTCTGCTCGGGTCCACCGGTGGGGGACTTCAGCTCGAACTGCCGCGAGCCGGTGCCGCCCAGGCCCGGGTAGCGGTCGGCGGTGGCGCCGCGCAGCACCGCCTGGAAGCCCGTCGAGTCGACCCCGCCGGTCCTGGTCACCCGGAACGCCGCGCCGGTGTCGCCGCCCGTCGAGCCGCCGCGCTTCAGGTAGTGGTCGAACCAGCCCGTCACCCGGTCGTCCACCCGGTCGCTGGTGTCGGTCGCGCCGTCGTGCCCGCCCGCGAACCAGTCGACCGCCACCGGGGCGCCGTTGGCGGCCACCGCCCGGGCGATCGCGTCGCCCTGGTCGAGCGGGAACAGCGAGTCCTGCTGGCCCTGGATCACCAGCGTGGGCGCCTTCAGCCGGTCCGCGACCGAGGAGGGGCTGGACCGGTCGAGCAGGGCGACGGCCTCCGGATCGGCGTGCCCGGCGGTCGCCACCCGGTCGTACATCCGGCACAGCTCGTCCAGGAACCGCCCGCAGCCGACCTGTCCGGCGCCCTGCTCGGGGGCGAGGGCCGGGCGCGCCGCGCCGCCGGACGGGCCGAGCTCGCCCACCGAACCGGTGGTGAAGAAGATCCCGGACCACAGCTTCTTGAACACGCCGTCGACCGCGCCCGAGCCGCGCACCCCCTGGGGGAACAGCGCGTCGGCCAGGTTCCACCAGGTGATCGAGGAGGCGACCGCGTCGATCCGGGGGTCGTAGGCGGAGCCGAGCAGCGCCACCGCGCCGCCGTAGGAGGCACCGGTGATGCCCACCCGCGGGTCACCGGGACCGTCCAGCTGCACCTCGGGGCGCTGGGCCAGCCAGTCGACCAGGTGCTTGACGTCCTCGACCTCGCGGTCCGGCGCGTTCAGCCCGATCTTCCCGCCGGAGCGCCCGAAGCCGCGCGCCGACCAGGTCAGCACCGCGTACCCCTGCCGGGCGAGCTTCTGGGCACGCTCGCGCTCGCCCTCCTTGGAGCCGCCGAAGCCGTGCCCGAGCAGGACGGCCGGGCGGGGGCTGCTGCCGGTGGTGAAGAAGGAGGTGTCGAGCTGGACGACCTGGTCGCTGCCCGGTGTCTCGGCCATCGCGAGGAAACGATCCTCCTGGCGGACGGACTGTTCGCCCCCGTCCGCGACGGCCACCGCCGTCCCGACTCCGGCCACGGCCACCAGGGCCACCGCCCCGGCCACCAGTCTCCGTCCGGCGACCGTCCCACGGCCTCGCCACCGGCGCCACGCCCCACCGAGCTCCATGGGCGTGATCGTAGCCGCCCCCGGAGTAGGCGTCCGATAAAAGCACCGCGGGCGGCGGACGATAGGGGCCCCTAGCGCGGGCCCGGACACGACTCCGCCGCCCAGCCCGGGCGGGCGTGAGCGGCGGAGCAGCGACTAAAGCAAGCGACTAAAGCAAGCGACTAAGGCAAGCGACTGAAGCAGGCGGCTACAGCACCCGGGTCATCGTCCGGTGCGGGATGCCGGCGTCGTCGTAGACCGGCCCCTCCGCCGCGTACCCGAGCCGCTCGTAGAACCCGAGCGCCTGCACCTGGGCGTGCAGCTCCACCTCGCGGGCCCCGCGCGCCAGGCCTGCGGCCTCGACGGCCCGCACCAGCTCGGCGCCGAGCCCGGTCCCCCGCGCCGTCTTCAGCACGGCGAGCCGGCCGAGCAGCACCCGCCCGTCGACACCGCCGGTGATCCGGAGCGCCTGGTCCCCGAAGATCAGCCGGGCCGTCCCAACGCCCTCACCCTCCGGGCCGACCGCCAGCAGGTGCTCCGAGGTGGGGTCGAGGTCGTCCCACTCCTCCTCCTCGGCGATCCCCTGCTCGACGATGAACACCTCCCGCCGGACCTCGTGCACCAGCGCGAGGTCCGCCTCCCCCCGCGCGATCCGGATCGTCACCGTCATGCCGGCTCTCCTCAGCTCTCCGAAGCGATGATGTCCAGCGCCTTCCGCAGGTCCGCGGGGTACTCGCTGGAGAACTGCACCCAGCCGCCGTCCGAGGGGTGCTCGAAGCCGAGCGACACGGCGTGCAGCCACTGCCGGGTCAGGCCCAGCCGCTTGGCGAGCGTCGGGTCGGCCCCGTAGGTGAGGTCGCCGACGCAGGGGTGGCGCAGCGCGGACATGTGCACCCGGATCTGGTGGGTGCGGCCGGTCTCCAGCTTGATGTCCATCAGCGACGCGGCCCGGTAGGCCTCGATGAGGTCGTAGTGGGTGACGGAGGGCTTGCCCTCGCGGGTGACGGCCCACTTCCAGTCGGAGCTGGGGTGGCGCCCGATCGGCGCGTCCACCGTGCCGCTGAGCGGGTCCGGGTGGCCCTGGACCAGGGTGTGGTACTTCTTCTCGGTCACCCGGTCGTGGAACTGCCGCTTGAGGTCGGTGTAGGCACGCTCCGACTTGGCCACCACCATCAGCCCGGAGGTGCCGACGTCGAGCCGGTGCACGATGCCCTGGCGCTCGGCGGCGCCGGAGGTGGAGATCCGGTAGCCGGCGGCGGCCAGCCCGCCGATCACGGTCGGGCCGGTCCAGCCGGGGCTGGGGTGGGCGGCGACGCCGACCGGCTTGTCGACGAGCACGATGTCCTCGTCGTCGTGGACGATGCGCATGCCCTCGACCGGCTCGGCGACGATCCGCACGGGTGCGGCGGGGGCGGGGATCTCGACCTCCAGCCAGGATCCGGCGGTCACCCGGTCCGACTTGCCGGCGACGGCGCCGTCGAGCGTCACCTTGCCCTCGGCGGCCAGTTCGGCGGCCTTGGTCCGGGAGAAGCCGAACATCCGGGCGAGGGCGGCGTCGAGGCGTTCGCCCTCCAGGCCGTCGGGAACGGGGAGGCTGCGGGTCTGCGCTGCGGTACTCACCCGTACGAGTATGCCGGACGCGCGGGCCCCCGCCCGCGCCCTGCCGGGGGCGCTACTCCGCCCCGCCGGCCTTCCCGGCCTTCTCGGCCCTGTCGTGCTTGTCGCTCTTGTCGTGCTTGTCCGCCTGCTGGTGCACGGTGCCGTCCGGGTTGCTGCCGCGGAAGGAGAGCAGGACGACCAGGATGCCGCCGCAGACGATCGCCGAGTCGGCGAGGTTGAAGACCGCGAAGTGCTGGACGGAGATGAAGTCGACCACGTGCCCGCGGAAGACGCCGGGCGAGCGGAACAGCCGGTCGGTGAGGTTGCCGAGCGCCCCGCCGAGCAGCAGGCCGAGCGCGATCGCCCAGGGCAGGCTGTACAGCCGCCGGGCGATCCGCCAGATCACCACGATGACGGCCGAGGCGATCATGGTGAACACGACGGTCAGCGCCTGCCCCATGCCGAAGGCGGCGCCGGAGTTGCGGATCACCTGGAAGGTCATCACATCGCCGATCACCTTGATCGCCGAGTGGTTCTCCAGCCGCGCCACGACCAGCAGCTTGCTGCCGAGGTCGACGAGGAAGGCGACCAGGGCGACGGCCAGGAGCACGCCGATCCGCCTGCGCCCCTTCGGCGCATCGGGCGCATCAGGCGCGCCTGGCACGTCAGCCTCGGCCGGGGTGACCGCGGGCGCCCCGGCCCCCTCGGGGGCCTCCGGCCCCGCGGCCGCCCCGCCGCCGGGCCCGGCCGGGCCCGGCGCCACGACGTCGGCGGGCGTCGGGACGGACTCGTCCCGCGTCTGGGGAGAACCTTGCGTACTGATGATCAGCTCCGCTGCCGTCACATGGGGGGCCGATGGGCCGGTGGGAACCCGATCTCCGAGGGATCAGGCGACGTTACGGGGTCGAGCCTACGGCAAGCCCGACCCCTCGCGTCGTCCCGGGCGACCGCCCGGAGCCGTCGGCCGGACAGGGCCCAGCCGTCAGCGGCGTTCCTGCTTGGCCTTGCACTGGACGCAGAGCGTCGCCCGCGGGAAGGCCTGCATCCGCGCCTTGCCGATGGCCTGGCCGCAGGACTCGCAGATGCCGAATCCGACGCCCTCCAGCCGGGCCAGCGCGTGCTCGGTCTGGGCGAGGCTGTCGCGGGCGTTGTTGGCCAGGGCCAGCTCGCTCTCCCGCGAGATGTTCTTCGTCCCGGCGTCCACCTGGTCGTCGCCGGCCCCGTCGTTGGAGTCGCGCATCAGACCGGTGATGGCCGCCTCGGCCGCGTCGATCTCGTGCTGGAGCCGCTCCAGCTCGCTGATCAGCTCGGCGTGCAGCTCGTGCACCTCCTCGGAGGTCCACGGGTCCTCGCCGGGGCGGACCGGCAGCTCGGCCGGGTCGACCGACTCGGCGCCCGCCGGACGCGCGGCGGTCCCGGCCGGGGCCGGGGTACGGGTGCGGCCCGGGGCCACGAGAGTGGTGTCGGTGGTGTTCTTGCGCCGTGCGGTAGTGGTCACGGTCCCCTCCCCTGGATCGCCTGCCACGGCCTTGCGTGCCCGCTTGGTGGCGGTACCCGCGCCGGTTGCCTTCTCAGCCATGGCTTCGACCCCATCTACGAACGAATCGAGCCGCCGGTTCCCGGCGGCCTCCAGTGCCGGAACGATAATCCCGATCAAAAATGGTCACAACATGACATACCGACGCCTCACAATGATCCCACCCAGCCAGCCGCCACAGGCGACACGCCCAGCACGCCGAACAGAGTTGTGCCCCCCGCGCGGGCGCGCCGAAACCGACTTGCGACGGCCGATACACTGGGCCTGCAAGGCGCAGATGGGGACGAGTACCGCAGTACGCAGCCACCAGCGACCCGGGGACGGTGCGAGCCCGGGGGTGTGCACGGCGCGAAGATCACCCCGGAGCCGCCGGAAGAACGGTCCGCGACACCCCTCGTCGGCCCGCTAGACCCGGCAGCAAGACCAAACAAGAGGGCCGCACGCAGCACCGCGGCCAAGGAGGGTGGTACCGCGGGGCGGCATGCCGTCTCGTCCCTCCGTCGGATCCCGTCCACGCATCCGCCGGAGGTAGACGCCCGCGATGGCCAGCTCTTACAACCCCGTTCCCGCGCAGGTCGACCTGCCCGCCCTCGAACACCAGATCCTGTCCTTCTGGCAGGACAACAAGGTGTTCCAGCGCAGCCTGGAGCAGTCCGAGGGCCGCCCCGAGTGGGTCTTCTACGAGGGCCCGCCGACCGCCAACGGCATGCCCGGCGCCCACCACATCGAGGCCCGCGTCTTCAAGGACGTCTTCCCCCGCTACCGGACGATGAAGGGCTACCACGTCGCCCGAAAGGCCGGCTGGGACTGTCACGGCCTCCCGGTCGAGCTCGCCGTCGAGAAGGAGCTCGGCTTCTCCGGCAAGCAGGACATCGAGGCGTACGGCATCGCCGAGTTCAACGCCAAGTGCCGCGAGTCGGTGACCCGCCACACCGACGCCTTCACCGAGCTCACCAACCGGATGGGCTACTGGGTCGACCTCGACCAGGCCTACCGCACCATGGACCCGTCCTACGTGCAGTCCGTCTGGTGGTCGCTCAAGCAGATCTTCGACAAGGGCCTGCTGGTCCAGGACCACCGGGTCGCCCCCTGGTGCCCGCGCTGCGGCACCGGCCTCTCCGACCACGAGCTGGCCCAGGGCTACGAGACGGTCGTCGACCCCTCGGTCTTCGTCCGCTTCCCGCTGACCAGCGGCCCGCTGGCCGACCGGGCCGCCCTGCTGGTCTGGACCACCACCCCGTGGACCCTGGTCTCCAACACCGCCGCCGCGGTGCACCCCGAGGTCACCTACGTGGTGGCCACCGACGGCACCGAGCGGTTGGTCGTCGCCGAGCCGCTGCTGGCCAAGGCCCTCGGCGAGGGCTGGGAGCCGACCGGCGAGTCCTTCACCGGCGCCGAGATGGAGCGCTGGGCCTACCGCCGCCCGTTCGACCTGGTCGAGATCGAGAACGCGCACTACGTCCTCAACGCCGAGTACGTCACCACCGAGGACGGCACCGGCATCGTCCACCAGTCGCCCGCCTTCGGCGCCGACGACCTCGCGACCTGCCGCAAGTACGGCCTCCCGGTGGTCAACCCGGTGCTGGCGGACGGCACCTTCGCCCCCGAGGTCCCGCTGGTCGGCGGCCAGTTCTTCAAGAAGGCCGACGAGGCCCTGGTCGCGGACCTCAAGGAGCGCGGCCTGCTCTTCCGCCACCTCCCGTACGAGCACAGCTACCCGCACTGCTGGCGCTGCCACACCGCGCTGCTCTACTACGCGCAGCCGTCCTGGTACATCCGCACCACCGCGGTCAAGGACGCCATGGTCCGGGAGAACGAGGCCACCAACTGGTACCCGGAGAACGTCAAGCACGGCCGCTTCGGCGACTGGCTGAGCAACAACATCGACTGGGCGCTCAGCCGCAACCGCTACTGGGGCACCCCGCTGCCGATCTGGCGCTGTGAGGAGAACCACCTCACCTGCGTCGGCTCCCTGGCCGAGCTGTCCGAGCTCACCGGCACCGACCAGAGCGCCCTCGACCCGCACCGCCCGTACATCGACGCGGTCACCTTCGACTGCCGCGACTGCGGCGGCACCGCCACCCGGGTGCCCGAGGTGATCGACGCCTGGTACGACTCGGGCTCCATGCCCTTCGCCCAGTACGGCTACCCGTACCAGAACAAGGAGCTGTTCGAGAAGCGCTACCCGGCGCAGTTCATCTCCGAGGCGATCGACCAGACCCGCGGCTGGTTCTACACGCTGATGGCGGTCGGCACCCTGGTGTTCGACAAGAACGCGTACGAGAACGTCGTCTGCCTGGGCCACATCCTGGCCGAGGACGGCCGCAAGATGTCCAAGAACCTGGGCAACATCCTGAAGCCGATCCCGCTCATGGACCAGCACGGCGCCGACGCCGTCCGCTGGTTCATGGCAGCCGGCGGCTCGCCCTGGTCGGCCCGCCGGGTCGGCCACGGCACGATCCAGGAGGTGGTCCGCAAGACCCTCCTCACCTACTGGAACACCGTCGCCTTCCAGGCCCTGTACGCCCGCACCTCCGGCTGGGCGCCGTCCGCGGCCGACCCGGCCCCGGCCGACCGCCCGCAGCTGGACCGCTGGGTGCTCTCCGAGCTGAACACCCTGGTCCGCGAGGTCGACGCGGCCTTCGAGGCGTACGACACCCAGCGCGCCGGCAAGCTGCTCTCCGGCTTCGTCGACGACCTCTCCAACTGGTACGTGCGCCGCGGCCGCCGCCGCTTCTGGCAGGGCGACGCCGCCGCGCTCGCCACCCTGCACGAGGCGCTGGAGACCGTCACCCGGCTGATGGCCCCGCTCACCCCGTTCATCACCGAGCGGGTCTGGCAGGACCTGGTCGTCCCGGTCGTCCCGGACGCCCCGGCCTCGGTCCACCTGGCCACCTGGCCGGAGGCGGACGAGTCGCTGATCGACGCCGAGCTCTCCCGCCACATGGCGCTGGTCCGCCGGCTGGTCGAGCTCGGCCGGGCCACCCGCGCCGAGTCCGGGGTGAAGACCCGCCAGCCGCTGTCCCGCGCGCTCGTCGCGGCCCAGGGCTGGGACGAGCTGCCGGCCGACCTGCGCGCGCAGATCGCCGAGGAGCTCAACGTCTCCACCCTGGAGTCGCTGGCTGAGGTCGGCGGCTCGCTGGTCGACACCACCGCCAAGGCCAACTTCCGAGCCCTGGGCAAGCGCTTCGGCAAGGGCGTGCAGGACGTCGCCAAGGCGGTCGCCGCCGCGGACGCCGCCAAGCTCGCCGCCGAGCTGCGCGCCGAGGGCACCGCCTCGGTCGAGCTGAACGGCGAGCCGGTCGCCCTCTCCCCCGAGGAGGTGATCATCACCGAGACCCCGCGCGAGGGCTGGGCCGTCGCCAACGAGTCCGGTGCCACCGTCGCCCTCGACCTGGCGATCACCCCCGAGCTCAAGCGCCTCGGTGTCGCCCGTGACGCGATCCGCCAGATCCAGGAGGCCCGCAAGAACTCCGGCCTGGACGTCGCCGACCGCATCGTCCTGCGCTGGCGGGCCACCAACGACGAGACCGCCGAGGCCATCGCCGAGCACGGTGCCCTGGTCGCCGAGGAGGTGCTCGCCACCGACTTCGCCGCCGGCGCCGCCGACTGGCAGTCGGACACCTTCGCCGACGACTCCCTCGGCCTGGCCTTCCAGCTCCGCAAGGCCTGACCGAACCCCGAAGCCGCCGCCGCCCCCCCCGGCGGCGCCGGCTTCGCCGTTCTCCGACCCTCCCACCCCGCGCACAGCGAAAAGCGCCCCCTCCCCGACCCCGAGGGGTCGAGAAGGGGGGCGCTCCGGCCGGCGACTACCGCTTAGTTGTCGCCGTCCTCGTCGATCAGGAAGCCCCGCATCGGCGCCGGAGCCTGCTGCATCGGCTGCGGCGGCTGCGGTCGGACGGCCGCCATCGGCTGGGTCATCCCGGCCGGCTGCATCTGCGGCGCACCCGAGTTGCCCGCGGAGGACGGCCCGCCGAAGCTCGACGCACCGGCGTTCCCACCGAAGGAGCTCTGCCCGCCGAACGAAGGCTGGCTACCGCCGAAGGACGGCTGGTTGCCACCGAAGCTCGGCGACGGGCTGCTCATCGCGCTCGCCCCGGCCGGAGCCATCGACGACGCGGCCGGCGGCAGCGAGGCGGTGGCCGGGATCCGCGGCGGCGCGAGCGAGTCGTCCGCCTGCGACTCCAGCTGACGCAGCTGGGTCTCCAGGTAGGACTTCAGGCGCGTCCGGTACTCACGCTCGAACGCCCGCAGGTCCTCGACCTTGCGCTCCAGCGTGGCACGGGCGGACTCCAGCGAACCCATCGCGACGCGGTGCTTCTCCTGGGCGTCCCGCTCCAGCGCGTCGGCCTTGGCGCGGGCGTCCCGCTCCAGACCCTCGGCCCGGCTGCGCGCCTCGCCGACGATCTTGTTGGCCTCGGAGCGCGCCTCGGAGATCGCCTGGTCGGCGGTCTGCTGGGCGAGCGCCAGCACACGGGCGGCACTGTCGCCGCCGGGGCCCTGCTGCTGCTGCATCGGAGCGCCGAGCGGGCCGCCCATCTGCTGCTGCGGGCCGCCCATCGGGCCGCCCATCTGCTGCATCTGCTGCTGGCCCATACCCTGCTGGCCCATGCCCTGGCCCATGGGGTTGCCCATGCCCTGCGGGCCGCCGGGGCCGCCCATCGGCTGGAGCATCTGACCGCCCATCGGCTGGACCAGCTGCTGCTGGCCGCCCATGGTCTGGCCCATCTGCTGCTGCTGCGGGCCGGGGCCCATCTGCTGCTGCGGACCGCCCGGGCCGGCGGGGAGCTGCGGGGCGCCGGACGGCAGGCCGAGCGGCTGGTTGCCCATCTGCTGCTGCTGCGGGCCGGGGCCCATCTGCTGCTGCTGGGGACCGGGGCCCATCTGCTGCTGCTGCGGACCGCCGGGGCCGCCCTGCTGGCCGGGGACCGGCGGGCCGGATATGGCGGCCGGCACCGGGGCGCCGGAGCGGGCGTCCTGCGGGGGCTCCTTGCGCATGTTGGCCTGGTTCTGCGCGGCGGCCCGGGTCGCGGCGGCCAGCTTGGCGCGCAGGTCCTCGTTCTCGCGGAGGAGACGGGTCAGCTCCGCCTCGACCTCGTCGAGGAAGGCATCGACCTCGTCCTCGTCATAGCCTTCGCGCAGGCGGACGGTCGTGAACTGCTTGTTCCGAACGTCCTCGGGGGTCAATGGCATCTCTTCACCTCAACGTGATCGTCGGCACACCGGCATCCTGTCGCATCGCTCACCTACGACTAGGGCCGCACAAGCGAGATCAGGACATACACAATGATCATCAGTACGAAGAAGGACAGGTCGAGCGCCACGCCCCCGAGACGCAGCGGCGGAATGAACCGCCGCAGAAGCTTGAGCGGCGGATCCGTGACAGTGTACGTGGCCTCCAGGACCAGGACCATGGCCTTGCCGGGCCGCCACGAACGCGCGAACTGGAAGACCCAGTCCATCACCAGCCGCACGAGCAGGAACACCAGGAAGACGGTCAGTGCGTAATAGAGCACTGCCCACACGATCTCCATCGCGCTTCCCTCTCCCCGGTTCTCGGCCCTGGGGCCGCTCGCCTGTCTAACTCACTGTCGATCAGATCCACACGTAAAGTCGTGGCCGGGTCAGCTCTGGTTGAAGAACCCACCCTCGGCGATCCGAGCCTTGTCCTCCGCCGTGACATCGACGTTAGCAGGCGACAAGAGGAACACCTTCTGTGTCACGCGCTCGATACTGCCGTGCAGACCGAAGACGAGTCCAGCGGCGAAGTCTACGAGTCGCTTGGCGTCGGTGTCGTCCATCTCGGTGAGATTCATGATCACAGGAGTCCCGCCACGGAACTGTTCCCCGATGGTACGGGCCTCGTTGTAGGTCCTCGGGTGCAGCGTGGTGATGCGGTAGGGCTCTCGTTCGTTCACTACCTTGGGCATGATCACCGGGGCGCTCTTCTCCAGGTTGTGGCGGCGTTCGGGTGTGATGGACGACACTGGGGCCATCCTCGGCGTCTCCTGGCGGATCGGGACCGCGGCCGGAACCGGCTGCGGGGTGATCGAGGAGACCGGCGCGGGCGTCGGCGCGGCCGGCCGGGGGATGTCCTCGGTGCGGCCGGTGCGGATCGGCTCCGGATCGGCGTCGTAGTCGTCGTCGGGGTCGTACCCCTGGCCGTCGTACGTCTCGTCCTCCACGAGGCCGAGGTAGACCGCCATCTTGCGCATTGCGCCGGCCATGCTCCTGTCTCCTCCGCTTGTGGTGGACCGACTCCGTCCCGACGGCCGGGCCGACGGGCCCCGTCCGCGGATTCCACGGTCCGCCCACGACGCTTCGTCAGGCCGACGGCCAATCAGAGTTCGTGGATGAGGGCCGCGGAGCTGCGATCCACGGTTGGCTAGCGCTCAGATAAGCTGCTAGCTTCTGTCCTATTTTGTCCTGCAGTCTGATCTACTACCCGGTGACGTTACCTGAGGGGTGACCGCACTCCGAGTACCGCCGTTCCGACGCGCACATGTGTCGCTCCGGCGGCGATGGCCTGTTCCAGATCGCCGCTCATCCCTGCCGAGACCATGGTGGCAGCCGGATGGGCCGCCCGTACGGCGGTTGCGATTTCCGCCAGCCGATCGAAGGCCGCGGCCGGGTCGCCGGCCAGCGGGCCCGCGAGCGGAGCGACCGTCATCACACCGTCCAGGCGCAGCCCGGGCGTGTCGGCGATCGCGTCGGCCAGCGCCAGGACGTCCGCCGGGGCGACCCCGGCCCGGTGCTCGACCTCGTCCCGCGCGGCGGAGCCGCCGAGCGGCCCCTCCTTGTCCAGCGCGATCTGCACCAGGCACCCGAGGTCGGCGCGCTCCACCTTGCGGACGGCCGCGCCGAGCGACTCCACCAGCCGCGGCCGGTCCACCGAGTGGACGTGGTCGGCGTACCGGACGACCGAGCGGACCTTGTTGGTCTGGAGCTGTCCGACGAAGTGCCAGTCAAGAGGAAGGTTTCTGCACTGCTCCGCCTTGGGCGCGGCGTCCTGGTCGCGGTTCTCCGCGACGTCGGTCACGCCCAGCCCGGCCAGCAGCGCGGTGTCCTCGGCGGGGTAGGTCTTGGTGACCACGATCAGCCGGACCTCCTCGCGGGCCCGCCCGGCCGCGGCGCAGGCGTCGGCGATCCGCCGCTCGACGACCTCCAGGTTGGTGCCCAGTTCCTCGTACCGGGCCCGCTGCCCCTCCGTCAGGGCGTCCAGCCAGACCTTGTCCGGAAAACGGGCGGGATCGCCCGGGAACGGTCCGAAGATGTCGTTCGTCATCACTGTTCAGAGCCCAACCAGACGTAGCTCGCGAGCCGGCCCGTGCGCTGCTCGCGGCGGTAGGAGTAGTGATCGGCGGATTCGAGGGTGCAGACCGGTGAGCGCACCGGCTCGGTGACGCCCGCAGCGGCCAGCTGCGCCGCGACTCCCGCCGGCACGTCCAGCGCCGGGGTCCCCCAGGAGGTCCGCGCGTAGGCGGCGGGCACCAGTTCGGCGACTTCGGCCCGCAGCGGCGCGGGCACCTCGTAGCAGCGGCCGCAGACGGCGGGGCCGGTGGCGGCGGTGATCCGACCGGGCTCGGCGCCGAGGGCCACCATCGCCCCGACCACCGCCGGGACCACGCCCGCGGCGAGGCCGGGCCGTCCGGCGTGGGCCGCGCCGACCACCCCGGCGACGGGGTCGGCCAGCAGCACCGGGGTGCAGTCCGCGGTCAGCACCGCCAGCACCAGCGGCCGGTCGGTGACCACCGCGTCGACCGTCGGGGCCTCCCCCGCCGGCTGGCGCTCCGTCACCACCGCGACGTCCGCGCCGTGCACCTGGTTCATCCAGACCACGTCGGCCGGCTCGACGCCGAGCGCGCGGGCCGCGATCGCCCGGTTCTCCCGGACGGCGGCCGGGTCGTCCCCGACCGCGCCGCCGAGGTTCAGCTCCCCGTACGGCGAAGTGCTCACCCCGCCCCACCGAGTGGTGAAGGCGAAGTGAGCACCGTCGCGGACCGCGTGGTCGATCACTTAAGGAAGTCCGGCACGTCGAGTTCCTCGGCCGGGCTCTCCACGAACGGCTGGCGGGCGGGCTGCACCTGCGGCGGCACCGGAGCGGCCGTCGCGGTGGCCGGCGCCTCGGCCGGACGCGCCGGAGCGGCGCTCTCGCCCTCCGGACGGGCGGTCACCGAGCCGATGCCACCGTACGCGGGCCGGCCGGCCGAACGCTCGGAGGCGGCGGACGGGGCCGGCGGGGTGGCCGGGGTCGCCTTGACCACCGGGTCGCGGACGATGGCCGGCGGCTGGCCGCCGTCGAAGCCGGCCGCGATGACGGTGACCCGGACCTCGTCGCCGAGGGCGTCGTCGATGACGGCACCGAAGATGATGTTGGCCTCGGGGTGCGCGGCCTCGCTGACCAACTGGGCGGACTCGTTGATCTCGAACAGGCCGAGGTCGGAGCCGCCGGAGATGGACAGCAGCACGCCGCGGGCGCCGTCGATCGAGGCCTCCAGCAGCGGCGAGGAGATCGCCATCACGGCGGCGGCCTTGGCGCGGTCCTCACCGCGGGCCGAGCCGATCCCCATGAGCGCCGAACCGGCGTCCGACATGACGGACTTGACGTCGGCGAAGTCGAGGTTGATCAGACCGGGGGTGGTGATCAGGTCGGTGATGCCCTGGACACCGGAGAGCAGCACCTGGTCGGCGGAGCGGAACGCGTCCAGCACGCTGACCTGGCGGTCCGAGATGGACAGCAGCCGGTCGTTGGGGATCACGATGAGGGTGTCGACCTCTTCGCGCAGCGAGGCGATACCGTCCTCGGCCTGGTTGGCGCGCCGCCGGCCCTCGAAGGTGAACGGGCGGGTGACCACGCCGATGGTGAGCGCGCCCAGCGAGCGGGCGATGTTGGCGACCACCGGCGCGCCGCCCGTGCCGGTGCCACCACCCTCGCCGGCGGTGACGAAGACCATGTCGGCCCCCTTGAGGACCTCCTCGATCTCCTCGCGGTGGTCCTCGGCGGCCTTGCGGCCGACCTCGGGGTTGGCGCCGGCGCCGAGGCCCCGGGTGAGTTCACGGCCCACATCGAGCTTGACGTCGGCGTCGCTCATGAGGAGGGCCTGCGCATCGGTGTTGATCGCGATGAACTCGACGCCCTTGAGACCGACCTCGATCATCCGGTTGATGGCGTTGACACCACCGCCGCCGATACCGACGACCTTGATGACTGCGAGGTAGTTCTGCGGTGCTGCCACGTCGAAGGCCTCTCGCCTCGAATTTCCGGGTCGGCCCGGGTGCCCCGGTTGAGGGCCGAACCGACGGATGTCGATGGGTAGGGAGCCTGGTTCCTGACGTAATGTCCGAAATGCCGACCGCCGACCCCAACCCTAAACTTGACCTTTAGGGTTAGTGCTGTGCCTCTGTCAGATCACCAGGGAACACAGTCTGGTGAGACAGGACACTAGGTGGCTCCGGCCACGCGTTTCAACGAACACGCCGAGCTTCCCTTTTTCTTTTGAGCCTATGTGATCATCAACCGGCGAATGACACCGGGGTGACCACCAAGGGTCGGGCCGACACGAAACCGCGTCAAGCCCGCCCGTCGCCCGCCGCCGCCCTTTCGACGACGCGCTCCGTGCACGCCCCTGCGCAGAGAACCTACCGGATCATCCGGACACCGCCGGCGCCTCCGGAGCGCTCACATCGAAGTTCGTACCCTTCTGATGCAGCAGCGCCACCAGCACCCGGGCTTTGCGATCCGTCTGCTCGGGGCTCCCCCAGCGCACCGTCGTCCCCCCGCCGAGCTGCAGCTGGATGTCGTCGTACGAATGCACGAGCACGGCCCCGGCCCGCTGCCGGACCTCGGCCGGGAGGCCGGCGGCCACCGCCACCGCGCCCTCCACCAGCCGCGCCCGGCCGATCACCGACTCAGCGTCGAGGGCCTGCTGGCTGAGCCTCAGCTCCACCACCGGCACCCCGGACGGGGCAGCCGGCTCGGTGGCGAAGCTCACCCCGCCCGCGTCGACCTGGGTGAACTGGCTGTCCTCGCCCTTGACCGCGGCGACCGCCGTCCGCTCGGTGACCTTCACCCGCAGGGTGTTCGGCCAGCCCCGCCAGACCTCCGCCCCGGCCACCCGGGGGATCGCCTCCACCCGCCGGCGGGCGTCGTCGAGGTCCACCCGGGCCAGCGGTCCCGACCCGACCCCGTCGATCGCCGCCCGGACCTCATCGGCCGTCAGCCGCTCGTCCCGCAGGCCCTGCACGGCGACGGAGCGCACCTCCAGCACCGAGGAGAAGAAGACCAGCCAGGACAGCACACCGAGCAGGAGCGCGACCAGGCCGCCCAGCACCACCACACCGCGCTGGGAGAGCCGGAGCCGGGGAGCGTGCTCCCCGGCCTCGAACTCCTCGTCCAGCGGGTCGGCGAGCCGGGCGTCAGCCACGACGGCGGCCGCCCCTGGCTGCCTCGATGGCCTCGTAGACCATGCCGACCAGCAGCTCGTCGGCGTCCCGGCGGCCGAACTCGGCGGCCGACCGGCTCATGTCCCAGAGCCGCTGCGGGTCGGTGAGCACCGGCAGCACGCTCTGCAGCACCCAGTCCGGGGTCAGCTCGGCGTCGTCGACCAGCAGGCCGCCGCCCGCCTTGACCATCGGTTGGGCGTTCAGCCGCTGCTCGCCGTTGCCGATCGGCAGCGGCACGAAGGCGGCGGGCAGGCCGACCGCGGCCAGCTCGGCCACCGTCATGGCGCCGGCCCGGCAGAGCATCATGTCGGCCGCCGCGTAGGCGAGGTCCATCCGGTCCAGGTACGGCACCGGGCGGTACGGCGGCATCCCGGGGATGTCGTCCACCAGGGGCAGCTCGTTCTTGGGGCCGACCGCGTGCAGGATCTGCACCCCGTACTGCTGGAGCCGGGGGGCGATCGCGGTGATCGTCTCGTTCAGCCGGCGGGCGCCCTGCGAACCGCCGGAGACCAGCAGGGTGGGCAGCCGCTGGTCGAGGCCGAAGTAGTGCCGTGCCTCCGGACGGGACGCGTTCCGGTCCAGGGTCGCGATGGTCCGGCGCAGCGGGATGCCGATGTACCGGGAGTCGCGCAGCTTGCTGTCCGGCGTGGAGACCGCGACGAAGTCGCTGTACCGGGCGCCGATCTTGTTGGCCAGGCCGGGCCGGGCGTTGGCCTCGTGCACCACGATCGGCACACCGGCCCGCTTGGCGGCCAGGTAGGCGGGCATCGCGACGTAGCCGCCGAAGCCGACCACGGCGTCCGCGTTGACCCGCTCGATGATCTCCTGGGCGGCCCGGACGGTGCCGCGCAGCCGGCCCGGGACGGTGATCAGCTCGGGGGTGGGCTTGCGGGGCAGCGGGACGGCCGGGATCAGCTCCAGCTGGTAGCCGCGCTCGGGGACCAGCCGGGTCTCCAGGCCGCGCTCGGTACCGAGGGCGGTGATCCCGACGGACGGGTCGTGCCTGCGGAGGGCGTCCGCGAGGGCCATGGCCGGCTCGATGTGACCGGCGGTCCCCCCGCCGGCGAGTACGACATGCACCGAAATTCACCGCTCCCTGCGTGCCGGTCCGGGGACCGGGCGCGCTGTGGTTCGTCGTCGTGGCAGCACCCGGGCCAGCTGCTTCCTGATCCGGGAGTTCTTGCTCCGGGCGGCCAGGGCCGCCTTCGCGCCCGAGCTGCTGCGTGCCAGGCAGAGCAGCACCCCGATCGCGGACATGGCCGACAGCATGGCGGAACCGCCGTAGGAGAACAGCGGGAGCGGGACGCCCGCGATGGGCAGCAGTCCCAGCGCCGACCCCAGGTTGATCACGGCCTGAGCCATGATCCAGGTGGTGGCGGCCCCCGCGGCGTACCTGACGAAGGGTTCCCTCGTACCGATGGCCACACGGATACCCGCGTAGCCTAGTGCCGCGAAGAGGCCGATCACCGACAGCGTCCCCACCAGACCCAGTTCCTCGCCGGTGGTGGCGAAGATGAAGTCGGTGTGCGCCTCGGGGAGCTGGCCCCACTTCTCCACGCCGGCGCCGAGTCCGGAACCGAACAGGCCACCCAGGCCGAACGAGTAGACGCCGTGCAGCGCCTGGAAGCAGGCGCCGGCCGGGTCGAGCTTGGTCACCCCGATGCAGGCCAGCCGCTCGGCCCGGTGCGGGACGGTGACCACCAGGGCGGTGCAGACCACCACCGCCACGCCGAGGGTGGCGACGAACAGCCGCAGCGGTGCCCCGACCATCCACAGCAGGCCGAACAGCATGGCCACCAGGATCATCGTGGTGCCCATGTCGCCGCCGATCATGATCAGCGCGAGCAGCAGCAGGGTGCCCGGCACCAGCGGGACCAGCAGGTGCTTCCACTGGTCGAGGGTTCCGGTCTTCTGCTTGCGGGCCAGCAGGTCGGCGCCCCAGAGCACCAGGGCGAGCTTGGCGAACTCGGACGGCTGGAACTGGAACACGCCGAAATCCAGCCAGTTCCGGTTGCCGTTGACCTCCATGCCGATGCCGGGGATCGCCACCAGCACCATGGCCCCGATCACCGCGAGCATCACCGGGTAGACGATCACCCGCAGCACGGCCACCGGGACCAGCGCGAAGCCGAGCAGCAGGGCGAAGCCGAGCACCACCGCGAGCAGCTGTTTGAAGAAGTAGAACTGGGTCGAGCGGTGCTGGCCCAGCGCGAGGATCTGCGAGGCCGAGAAGACCATCATCAGGCCGAGCACGACCAGCAGCAGCGCCGTGCCGGCGATCAGCAGGTAGGGCGTGAGCGGCCGGTCCAGGGCGTACCGCAGGCGGGCCCGGAAGGCCTGCAGGCGGACCATCGGACCGGCCGACTTGTAGGCCGTGGTGGTGGCCGAGATCACCCGCAGGGACTCGGCCTGGCGGCCCTTCTCCGGCGCGCTCGGACCACCCGCCCTGCCACCCTGCCCCGCCACAACGCTCCCCTTTTTTCGTGCCTCGCGCGCCTGTGCCTCGCGCGCCTGAGGGCCGCTCCGGTCCGGTGCCGGCGGTCGGCGCGCCCCTTCGGCTCACGAGGCGGGAAGGGGCGACGGCGGCCGGGGGCCGGCCGGGCCCGCTACCGGTTCCCGTCCGCCAGCTCCCGGACGGAGGCGGCGAAGAGGTCGCCGCGCTCGCCGTAGTTGGTGAACATGTCCATCGAGGCGCAGGCCGGGGCCAACAGCACCGTGTCACCCGTTCGGGCGAGCGACGCGGCCACGCGGACCACCTCGGTCATCGCCACCGCGCCAGTCTGGCCCTCGGCCGCCTCGATCACCGGGACATCCGGCGCGTGTCGCGCCAGCGCCTCCCGGATCAGCGCGCGGTCCTCGCCGATCAGCACGGCGGCCCGCAGCCGCTCGGCCGCGCCCAGGACCAGGTCGTCGAAGGTCGCGCCCTTGGCCAGGCCGCCGGCGATCCAGACGATCGGCCGGTACGCGGCGAGCGAGGCCGCGGCGGCGTGGGTGTTGGTGGCCTTGGAGTCGTCGACGTACGTGACGCCGTCGACCACCGCGACCTGGGCGATCCGGTGGGCGTCCGGCCGGAAGGCCCGCAGGCCCTCGCGGACGTCCTTCGGGTCCACCCCGTAGGCCCGGGCCAGCGCCGCGGCGGCCAGCGCGTTGGCGATGTTGTGCGGGGCCGGCGGGTTGACGTCCTCGACGGAGCCGAGCTCGGCGGCGTTCTTGGCCCGGTCCGGCACGAAGGCGCGGTCCACCAGCAGGCCGTCGACCACGCCGAAGTTCGACGGGCCGGGCGCGCCGAGGCCGAAGCCGATCGCCCGGCAGCCCTCCTCGACGTCGGCCTCGCGGACCAGCGCCTCGGTGGCCGGGTCGGCCAGGTTGTAGACGCAGGCGACGGTGTTGCCCTCGTAGATCCGCCCCTTGGCGGCGGCGTACTCCTCCATCGAGCCGTGCCAGTCGAGGTGGTCGGGGGCCAGGTTGAGCACGGCCGCCGAGTGCGGGCGCAGCGAGGAGGACCAGTGCAGCTGGTAGCTGGAGAGCTCGACGGCGAGCACGTCGTACGGCTCCTCGGCGAGCACCGCGTCCAGCACCGGGACGCCGACGTTGCCGACGGCGGCGGTGCGCTTGCCGGCGGCGGTCAGGATCGAGGCGAGCATCTGGACCGTGGTGGTCTTGCCGTTGGTGCCGGTGACGGCCAGCCAGGGGGCCGGCTCGCCGGTGGCGGCCAGCGGCCTGCGCAGCCGCCAGGCCAGCTCGACGTCGCCCCAGATGTCGAGGCCGGCCCGGTCGGCGGCGGCGAACAGCGGGCTGCTCGGCGGCCAGCCGGGCGAGGTGACGACGAGCCGGGTGCCCTCGGGCAGGGTGGCGCCGTCGCCGAGGCGGACGGTGATGCCCTCCGCCTCCAGCTCGGCCGCGCGGGCCCGCAGGCCCTCGCCGGAGCCGCCGTCGACGACCGTGACATGGGCGCCGAGGCCGTGCAGGACGCGGGCGGCGCTGACGCCGGAGACGCCGAGCCCGGCGACGGCGACCGGCATGCCGGGCCAGTCGGGCAGGTCCGACGGGCACCAGGGGCGGTGGGGCTCCCAGCGCTCGGGCCGGTCGGAGGAGGTCATCCGGTCACCCATCCCGCGTAGAAGAGGCCGAGGCCGACGGCCACGCACAGGCCCTGGATGATCCAGAACCGGACCACGACCAGGACCTCGCTCCAGCCCTTGAGTTCGAAGTGGTGCTGGAGGGGGGCCATCTTGAAGACGCGCTTGCCGGTCATCCGGAAGGAGCCGACCTGGATGATCACCGAGAGGGTGATGATCACGAAGAGGCCGCCCAGCAGGACGAGCAGGATCTCGGTGCGCGAGCAGATCGCCAGACCGGCCAGCGCGCCGCCGAGGGCCAGCGAGCCGGTGTCGCCCATGAAGATCTTGGCGGGCGAGGTGTTCCACCAGAGGAAGCCGAAGCAGGAGCCCATCAGGGCGGCGGCGACCACCGCGAGGTCCAGCGGGTCGCGGACGTCGTAGCAGTTGGCGGTCGCGGAGGAGACGTAGGCGCAGCTCTGGCCGTACTCCCAGACGCCGATGAAGGTGTAGGCGCCGAAGGCCATCACCGAGGCGCCGGTGGCCAGGCCGTCCAGACCGTCCGTCAGGTTGACGCCGTTGGAGGTCGCGGCGATCAGGAAGTACGCGAAGATGACGAACAGCACCGGGCCGACCGCCCACTCGAAGTCCCGGACGAAGGACAGGTGCTCCGAGGCGGGGGTGCGGCCGGCGTTGTCGGGGAACTGCAGGGCCAGGATCGCGAACGCCAGGCCGACGATGGACTGACCGGCCAGCTTGGCCTTGGCCCGCAGGCCCAGGGAGCGGCGCTTGACGACCTTGATGTAGTCGTCGAGGAAGCCGACCAGGCCCAGACCGGCCGTCAGGAACAGCACCAGCAGCCCGGAGGCGGTCGGGGTCTCGCGCGTTATCGCCTTGGTGGCGAAGTAGGCGACCAGGGTCGCCAGGATGAACGCGATGCCGCCCATGGTGGGCGTGCCCTTCTTGCTGTGGTGCGCCTTGGGGCCGTCGTCGCGGATGTACTGGCCGTAGCCCTGCCGGGCGAGCAGCTTGATCAGCGCGGGAGTGCCGGCCAGCGACAGGATCAGACCGATCATGCCGGAGAAGAGGATCTGCTTCATTACTCGGCCGCACCGTCCGCGAGGAGGGCCTCGGCCACCTTCTCCAGCCCCACCGAGCGGGACGCCTTCACCAGCACCACATCCCCCGGCCGCAGCTGACTGCGCAGCAGTTCGACCGCCGCGTCCGCGTCGGACACCAGCACCGACTCCTCACCCCACGAACCTTCGTTCCTCGCGCCCAGTTCCATGCAGGCCGCCTCGCGTCCGCCGACCGCCACCAGCTTGGTGACGTCCAGCCGGACGGCGAGCCGCCCGATGGCGTCGTGCTCGGCCAGGCTGTCCTCGCCGAGCTCCCGCATCTCGCCGAGCACCGCCCAGGTGCGACGGCGCTCCGGGCCGCGTCCCCCCATCGAGATCAGCGCCCGCAGCGCGGCCCGCATCGAGTCGGGGTTCGCGTTGTAGGCGTCGTTGACGACGGTGACACCATCGGCCCGGTCGACGACCTCCATGCGCCAGCGGGACAGCGCACCCGCCTCGCTCAGTGCTTCGGCGGTGTCGTCGACGGTCATCCCGAGCTCCATCGCCACCGCGGCGGCGGCGAGGGCGTTCGAGACGTGGTGCTCACCGTACAGGCGCAGCTGCACGGGTGCGGAACCGGCCGGGGTGCTCAGCGTGAACGATGGACGTCCGGTGGCGTCCAGGCGAACATCCCGTGCCCGGACGTCGGCCTCCGCGGACTCGCCGAAGAACACCACCCGGGCCCGGGTGCGCGCGGCCATGGCGCGCACCAGCCGGTCGTCCGCGTTGAGGATCGCCGCGCCGTCGGCCGGCAGCGCCTCGACGAGTTCGCCCTTGGCCTCGGCGATCGCCTCCTGCGAGCCGAACTCGCCGACGTGCGCGGTGCCGACGTTGAGGACCAGGCCGATCCGGGGCGGGGTGATCGAGGTGAGGTACTCGATGTCGCCCTTGTGCCGGGCGCCCATCTCCAACACCAGGTGCCGGGTGGCGTCCTCGACCCGCAGGGCGGTCATCGGGTGGCCGATCTCGTTGTTGAGCGAGCCGGGCGGGTAGACGGTGTCGCCGAGGCGCTGGAGCAGCTGGGCGATGAGGTCCTTGGTGCTGGTCTTGCCGGCCGAGCCGGTCAGCGCGACGACGGTGGCGTCGGCGCGGCCCACGACGGTGCGGGCCAGCTTGCCGAGCGCGTCCACCACGCTGTCGACCAGGACGGTCGGCCCGCCGACCGGGCGGGAGGCCAGCACCGCGACGGCGCCGGCCCCGATCGCGGTGGCGGCGTAGTCGTGGCCGTCCACGTGCTCGCCGACGAAGGCCGCGAAGAGACCGCCGGGGCGGACCTTGCGGGAGTCGACCTCGACCGGGGCGGTCACCAGGGCGTCCGGGTCGGCGTCGGCCAGGGTTCCCCCGACTGCGGCGGCCACCTCGGCGAGGGTCAGTGCGATCACGGCTGCTCTACTCCTCCGGTGCCCCGGGCGGCCGTGGTCCGCGCGATGGATTCGCGCAGCACCTCCCGGTCGTCGAAGGGGCGGATCTCGTCTCGTACGTACTGGCCCAGCTCGTGGCCCTTGCCGGCCACCAGCACGGTGTCGCCGGCCTGGGCACGGGCGACCGCCAGCTCGATCGCCTCGGCCCGGTCGGGCACGACCAGGACGGCGCCGCGCTCGGCCTCGGGCACCGCGGCGGCGCCGTTCAGCATGGTGGCCAGGATCGCCAGCGGGTCCTCGCTGCGCGGGTTGTCGCTGGTCAGCACCGCCGTGTCGGCGAGCCGGGCGGCGATGCCGCCCATCGGGGCGCGCTTGTGCGGGTCGCGGTCGCCGCCGCAGCCGACCACCACGTGCAGCCGCCCCTTGGTGACCTCGCGCAGCGAGCCGAGGACGGCCTCCAGGGCGTCCGGCTTGTGCGCGTAGTCGACCACGGCGACGTACGGCTGGCCGGCGTCCACCCGCTCCAGCCGGCCGGGCACGCCGGGGACGGCGGCGACCCCGGCCACGGCCCGCTCCAGCGGGAGCCCGGCGGTGGCCAGCACGGCGATCGCGGCCAGCGCGTTGGCGACGTTGAACGGGCCGGGCAGCGGGACGGCCGCGTCGGCCTCGGCACCGTCCGGGCCGAGCACCCGGAAGGTCGAGCCGACCGGGCCGAGCTGGACGTCCACCGCGCGCCAGTCCGCCTCCGGGGCGCCGGTGGCGGAGAAGGTGGCGACCGGGATCTTCGCCTCGGCGGCGAGCCGGCGGCCGTAGGCGTCGTCCAGGTTGGCCACGCCGGCCCGGGACTTGCCGGGCTGGAAGAGCCGGGCCTTCGCCTGGAAGTAGTCCTCCATGTCCGGGTGGAAGTCGAGGTGCTCGGGGGTCAGGTTGTTGAACAGCGCGACGTCGTAGACCACGCCGTCGGTGCGGCCGTAGACCAGGGCGTGGCTGGAGACCTCCATGGTCACCGCGTCCGCGCCGCGCTCGCCCATCACGGCGAGGATCGCGTGCAGGTCGGTGGCCTCGGGGGTGGTCCGCTCGCTCTTGATCCGCTCCTCGCCGACCCGCATCTCGACGGTGCCGATCACCCCGGGGTGGCGCCCGGCGCCGCGCAGGCCGCCCTCGACCAGGTAGGAGGTGGTGGTCTTGCCGTTGGTGCCGGTGAGTCCGATCATCAGCAGCCGCTCGGAGGGCCGGTCGTAGACGGCCGCGGCGAGCTCGCCCATCCGGGCCCGGGGCCGGTCGACGACCAGCAGCGGCAGGCCTGCGCCGGCCGCCAGCTCGGCCCCGGCCGGGTCGGTGAGCACCGCGACGGCGCCGGCCCCGGCGGCCTGTCCGGCGAAGGCCGCGCCGTGGTGGTTGGCCCCCGGGAACGCCACGTAGAGGTCGCCGGGGCGGACCTCGCGGGCGTTGTGGGTGACGCCGGTGACCTCGGGCCCCTCCACGGGGTCCAGTCCCAGCAGGCGGGCGACCTCGGCGAGCGGCCGGGCGCCGGTCCGCTCGGGGCGGGGCGGGCTCACGGTCTTTTGATCGGGTTTCGGCACGGCGGAGAGGCTATCCGCCGAAGGGTGTCCAGGGCCAAACCGGCCCTTTTCCGGGCCGGCGGCCGCACCCGCGCGGTCGTTGCTCATGGTCGATCACGGCTTCCACTCGACGGGCAGATTGGGCGCCTCGCTGCCGCTCGGCGGGACCTGGAGGGTCTTGAGGGTGAACTCCATCACCTGCTTGAAGACCGGGCCGCACAGCTGGCCGCCGAAGTGGCCGTTGACCGGGTCCTGGATCACGCAGGAGACGGTGACCCGGGGCTGGTCGGCCGGTGCGAAGCCGATGAAGGAGGCGGTATACCCGCGATAGCCGCCGTTCTTCGGGTCCACCCGGTTGGCGGTGCCGGTCTTGCCGGCGACCCGGTAGCCCGGGATCGCGGCCTTGCCGCCGGTGCCCTGCTCGTCGGAGACCACCGACTCCAGCATCTCGGTGAGGGTCTTGGCGGTCTGCTCGCTCACCACCCGGGACTGCGCGCCCGCCGGGGCCGGGGTGTACCTGCCGTCCGGCGCGGTGGTGCCCTGGACGACGCTGGGCGCCACCCGCACGCCGCCGTTGGCGATGGTGGAGAACACCGAGGTCGCCTGGAGCGCGTTGACCGACAGGCCCTGGCCGAACGGGATGGTGTACTGCTTGGACGCCTTCCAGTCCTCCGGCTTGTCGAGCAGTCCGGCGGTCTCGCCGGGGAAGCCCAGGCCGGTCTGCTGGCCGATCCCGAACTTCCGCAGGTAGTCGTAGAGCACCCGGTTGGCCTCGGGCTGGGTGGCGCCGAGGGTCTGGGCGGCCTCGATGGTGCCGATGTTGGAGGACTTGGCGAGCACGCCGGCCAGGGTCAGGTACCAGGTGTCGTGCTCGACGTCGTCCTTGAACGCGACGTCGCCGCGGACCAGCGGGTACGGCACGGTGACCTTGGTGTCCCAGGTGGCCTTGCCGGTGTCCAGGACGGCCGCCATGGTCATCAGCTTGGCGGTGGACCCGGGCTCGTAGGCGTCCTGCAGGGCGGCGTTGCCGAGCTGCGAGTTCCTGGCCGTGCTGAGGTCGTTCGGGTTGAAGCCGGGCGAGGTCGCCATGGCCAGGACCTGGCCGGTCTTCACGTCCTGGACGATCACGTAGCCCTTCTCCGCCCCGGCGTTGGCGACCTGGTCGGTGATGGCCCGCTGGGCGGCCCACTGGATGTCCCGGTTGATGGTCAGCCGCAGGTCGGTGCCGGGCACGGCGGGCTCCAGCGAGCCGCCGGCGGTCGGCACCAGCCGGCCGCCGGCCTGGGCGTAGCTGCTGTGGCCGTCCTTGCCGGCCAGCTGCTTCTGGAACTGCTGCTCCAGCCCGCCGGCGCCCTCGCCCTCGGCGTTGACGAAGCCGACCAGGTTGGCGGCCAGGCCGTCGGACGGGTAGACCCGCTTCTGGGTGTCCCGGTTGAAGACGCCGACCAGCGGGTTGACGCACTCGTTGTCGACCCGGGTGCGGCCGCCGTTCTCGACGGGCTTGTGCAGCAGCCGCCGCTGGGCCTGGCAGGCGCGCGAGCCGGCCTGCTTCTCCAGGCCGGCCTTGAGGTCGCTGATCTGGTTCTTGACGTCCGGGGTCTGCTGGGCGGCGAGCCGCTTGTAACGGGTCTTGGGGGTGTGCAGGTCGGCGGCGATCTTCTCCTTGGGCACGCCGAGGATCGGCGCCAGCAGGGCCGCGGCCTGCTCGGGGGCGTCGGGGAGGCCGGTCGCCTCGGGGGTGAACATCGCCGGGTCGGCGGTGATGTCGTAGGCGTCGACGGTCGCGGCCAGGGCGACGCCGTCGGAGGACGTTATCGAGCCGCGTTCGGCGGTGATCGGGATGTTCAGGTAGCGGTTGGTGTTGGCGTCGGCGGCCAGCGCGTCGGAGTCCAGCAGCTGGAGCTGGACCAGGCGGCCGGCGAACACCGAGAACACCACCGACAGCACGACGGTGATCACCCGCAGCCGGCGGCGCGGATCGGCCAGCCGGATCCCCCGGGCGACCGGGCGGCCCTGCCGGTGGCGGCGCGGGCCGTCCGGCGGGCCCCCCTCGGGGCGGCGCTGCTGCGGGGCGCGCGGACCGAGCCCGGCGGCACGGACCGCCTCGGCGGAGGGCTGCCCGGCCCGCGGGGACCGGGTCCCGGAGGGCTGCGGCCGGGCCGGGCGGACCTTGACGGGCGGTTCCTTCGGGGCCTGGCCCCGGGCGCCCTGGCCCTTGGCGGCCGGGGGCTTGGGCGGCGGCGGCTTGCCGGGCTGGGCCTTGGGGCTCTGCGCCTTCGGGTTCTGCGCCTTGGGGTTCTGGGCCCTGGGCGGCTGCGGCTTGCCGCCGGACTGTCCGCGCGGGGCGGCCGGGCGCGGGGCGGCGCCCTTGACGATCCGGCGGCCTCCGCCGGCGCCGCCGCCGGGGGGCTGACGAGGTGTGCTCATCGGCCGGCACCCCCGCCCGCGGCCGGCGCCGGCTGGGCCGGACCGGGGTTGACCTGGACGGTGACGTCGCCACCCGCCGCCGGTGCGGTGGTGGCGGGCGCGGCGGGCGCGCCCGGGGAGGGCTGCGCGCTCGGCTGGACGCTCGGCGCGGGCTGCTTCCCGGGCCACGGTTCCACGGTGGACCGTTTCACCGGCGGGCTGTCCTGGGCCGGCTTGGGCGTGCCGACCACCGCGCCGCCGTTCGGCAGGTCGAGGAAGGCCAGCCCGCCGGCCGGCACCATGCCCAGCTCGCCGGCCCGGCGGGCCAGCGAGTCCGGCGCGGAGTTCTGGTCGATCTGGTGCTGCAGCCCCTGCTGTTCGTCGGTCAGCGCGGTGGTCTGCCGGTTCAGCCGGGAGAGCTCGAAGGAGCCCTCGTTGAGCGCGGTGTTCAGCGCCAGCAGCCCGAGCAGCCCCGCCCCGAGCAGCAGCACCACCAGCACCGCGAACGGCGTCCGCCCCCGTACCGGCCGGCCCGGACGCACGGTGATCCGCGCCCTGCCGCCCTGCCCGGGGAACACCCGGCTCCCCGCCCCGCCTCCGGCCACCGGCCCCACCGTCTTTCCTCCGCCTTTCGGACCGCCCCGGTTCCGGTCAGCCCCGGGTGCTTCGGTCCCTGATCCTCTCCGCCACCCGCAGCCGCACGGGCGCGGCGCGCCGGTTCTCCTCGATCTCCTCCTCGGTGGCCAGCTCGGCACCGCGGGTGATCAGCTTGAGCCAGGGCTGGTGCTCCTCGGGGACGAACGGGAGCCCCGGCGGCGCGGTGCTGGTCGCCCCCGCCGCGAGGTACTGCTTGACCAGGCGGTCCTCCAGCGACTGGTAGGACATCACGACGATCCGCCCGCCGAGCGCCAGTACGTCCAGCGCCCCGGGGATCGCCCGGTCCAGGACCTCCAGCTCGCCGTTGACCTCGATCCGCAGCGCCTGGAACGTCCGCTTGGCCGGGTTCCCGCCGGTGCGGCGGGTGGCGGCCGGGATGGCGTTGCGCACCAACTCGACCAGACGCGCGCTGGTGGTGAACGGTTCCTTCTCGCGCTCCCGGAGGATGACCGAGGCGATCTTCCCGGCGAACCGCTCCTCGCCGTACACCTTGAGGATCCGGGCCAGCTGGCCGTGGCTGTAGGTGTTGAGCACCTCGGCCGCGCTGATCCCCCGGGTCTGGTCCATCCGCATGTCCAGCGGCGCGTCCTGGGCGTAGGCGAAGCCGCGGTCGGCCTCGTCCAGCTGCATCGAGGAGACGCCGAGGTCGAAGAGGACGCCGTCGACCTTCGGGATGTCCAGGCGGTCCAGCACCTCGGGGATCTCGTCGTAGACGGCGTGCACCAGGGTGGCGCGGTCACCGAAACGGGCCAGCCGCTCACCGGAGAGCTTGAGCGCGGCCGGGTCGCGGTCCACCGCGACCAGCCGGACGTCCGGGAACTGGGTGAGCAGCGCCTCGCTGTGGCCGCCGAGGCCGAGGGTCGCGTCCACCACCACCGCGTCGGGCCGGGAGATCGCCGGGGCCAGCGCGTCCATGCACCGCTGCAGCATCACCGGGACGTGCTTGGGGGCCGGATCGTTGGTGGTCATGCGCAGTGGCGCCCTTCCTCGGTGCGAAACCCGCCCGACGTCCCGGGGAGCTCCGACCATTCTCTCCCACCGGGTGGCGGAGCCGTCCCACGGGCCGGGCCGCGCGGCCCGTGGTCCCCGCCCGCTCCTGGGGAAGGTCGTGACCGCCCGGCACCGGGGAAGGTGCGCCAGGTGGCACGGGGAGCGGGTGGAGGCCACGGGCCGC
The DNA here is from genome assembly GCF_042656005.1 of Kitasatospora misakiensis. Lineage (NCBI taxonomy): Bacteria > Bacillati > Actinomycetota > Actinomycetes > Kitasatosporales > Streptomycetaceae > Kitasatospora > Kitasatospora misakiensis. Next base: position 373,445 of record NZ_JBHSOF010000002.1, read on the forward strand.
GTCGGTCACGCACGGCCGGAAAGGCCCGGTTGACGGGCCTCGTCGGGTGTGCTCCACTGCGCCGCAACTCTATCGCGCACGCCCCGCCAGTCAATGGCCCGCTCCGGCGCACCACCCGGGCGGCGGTACGGATCACCGCAGGTCGCGAGGGTTGCTCGTGGCACATGCCAGGCACCGGCCGGCCCGCTCCCGGAGCCCGGGCGGCCCGGCGGCGGGCGTTGTGGATATGCGCTCGGTCACAAGGGCCCGCTCTGTAGCAATCAGCCTCACCACGACCGGGTAAATCGCACTAACGTCTTCACCATGACAGTGACCCCCGACCGGCCCACGCCGACCGCCGCTGCCGATTCCGCCACCCCGACCATCATCGACCGGTTCGTCGCCTCCAACCGCGAGTACGCGGTGACCTTCCGGGACGGCGGCATGGACGCGCGTCCCGTGCAGAAGATCGCCGTGGTCGCCTGCATGGACGCCCGGCTCGACCTGTTCGCCGCGCTCGGCCTCGAACTCGGCGACGCCCACGTCATCCGCAACGCGGGCGGCGTGGTCACCGACGACACCATCCGCTCCCTCACCATCAGCCAGCGCGCCCTCGGCACCCGCTCGATCGCGCTGATCCACCACACCGGCTGCGGCCTGCTCGGCCTCACCGAGGACTTCCGGCGCGAGCTGGAGCTGGAGGTCGGCCAGCGCCCGCAGTGGGCGGTCGAGGCCTTCGTCGACCTGGACGGCGACGTCCGGCAGTCGATGCAGCGGGTCCGCACCTCCCCGTTCCTGCTCCACACCGACGACGTGCGCGGCTTCGTGTTCGACGTCCACACCGGTCTGCTGCGCGAGATCCACTGATCCCCTGCCCGCCCGACCGGCCCGGCCGACGACGTCCGGGCCCACCGGGCCCACCCGCGCGGGAGACGCGGGAGGCAGGTGGACGATCCCACCCGACCTGAGCCCCGTTCAGGAGGCGGGCGGGCGACCCCGCCGGCGCTGAGCCCCGGTCAGGAGGCGGGCGGCGGGAACAGGGTGACTTCCGGCCCCCGCGCGGGGGAGAATGCGCCTGCCGGTCTGACCTCGAACCACCTGGGGCGGCCTGCCGCGAGCCGTACCCCGGCACCGGCTCCCGTCCGCGGAACCGCGCCCGGAGAGGCCGCGTCCAGCATGGGGTGGGGGGCCGGGCTCGGACGGAGCCGGCCGTGGTGTGCCAGGGAGCTAACGGGTGACGAGCTACAGCGATCAGGCCGATCTCAACGGTCGTGCGGGGGGCGACCGGGAGGCGGCGGACTACCGCCCGATCGGTCTGCCGGAACTCGCCGCCGTCGTCGACCGGGTCCGGGGCAACATCGAGAGCGTGATCGAGGGCAAGCCGGAGGCCGTCCGGATCGCCCTGACCGTCCTGCTCGCCGAGGGCCACCTGCTGCTGGAGGACGTGCCCGGCGTCGGCAAGACCATGCTGGCCAAGGCGCTCGCCCGCTCGGTCGACTGCACCGTGCGGCGCATCCAGTTCACGCCGGACCTGCTGCCCTCGGACGTCACCGGGACCAACATCTTCGACCAGCAGCAGCGCGACTTCGAGTTCCGCCCCGGCGCGATCTTCGCCCAGATCGTGGTCGGCGACGAGATCAACCGGGCCTCGCCGAAGACCCAGTCCGCGCTGCTGGAGTCGATGGAGGAGCGCCAGGTCACCATCGACGGCACCAGCTACGAGCTGCCCTCGCCGTTCATGGTGGTCGCCACCCAGAACCCGGTGGAGATGGAGGGCACCTACCCCCTCCCGGAGGCGCAGCGGGACCGCTTCATGGCCCGGATCTCGATGGGCTACCCCAGCCCCGAGGCCGAGTTCGCCATGCTCGACGTGCACGCCGGCGCCAGCCCGCTGGACGACCTCCAGCCGGTCGCGCACGCCGCCGACATCCTCAAGCTGATCGAGCTGGTCCGCACCGTGCACGTCGCCGACCCGGTCCGCCGCTACGCCGTCGACCTGGTCTCCGCCACCCGCACCAGCCACGAGCTGCGCCTCGGCGCCTCCCCCCGGGCCACCCTGCACCTGGTCCGGGCGGCCCGCGCCGCCGCCGCCCTGGACGGCCGCGAGTACGTCACCCCGGACGACGTCCAGCGCCTCGCCGTGCCGGTGCTCGCCCACCGCCTGATGCCGACCGCCGAGACGCAGCTCAGCCGCCGCACCGCCGAGCAGATCGTCACCGACCTGATCGCCCGCCTGCCGCTGCCGCGCCCGCAGGGCGGCCCGGCCGTCCGGAGGGGCTGAGGTGGGCCCGTCCGACGAACCGTCGGGCCTGCGCGCCGGCCTGCGCGGCCTCACCACCCGGGGGCGCTCCTTCCTCGCCGCCGGCCTGACCGCGGTGGTCTGCTCGTACCTGCTCGGCCAGGACGCGCTGCTGCGGGTCGGGGTGCTGCTCGCCGCGCTGCCGCTGGCCGCCGCGCTGCTGCTCGCCAACACCCGCTACCGGGTGGCCAGCGGTCGCCGGCTCAGCCCGCACCGGGCGGTCGCCGGCCAGGAGGCCCGGGTGCACCTGCGGGTGGACAACGTCTCCCGGGTGCCCACCGGCCTGCTGCTGCTGGAGGACAAGGTCCCGTACGTGCTCGGGCCGCGCCCGCGGTTCGTGCTGGACCGGGTCGAGCCGCGCGGCCACCGCGAGGTCGCCTACCGGGTCCGCTCCGACCTGCGCGGGCGCTACCCGCTCGGGCCGCTCCAGCTGCGGCTCTCCGACCCGTTCGGGATGTGCGAGCTGAACCGTTCCTTCGCCGCCTCCGACGTGCTCACCGTCGTCCCGCAGGTGCTGCCGCTGCCGCACGTCCGGCTCACCGGCGAGTGGGCCGGGCAGGGCGAGAGCCGCACCCGCTCCCTCGCGACGGCCGGCGACGACGACGTCATCCTGCGCGAGTACCGGGCCGGCGACGACCTGCGCCGGGTGCACTGGAAGTCCACCGCCCGGTACGGCGAGCTGATGGTCCGCCGCGAGGAGCAGCCCCGCAGGGCCCGGGCCACCGTCCTGCTGGACACCCGCGAGATCGGCCACCGGGGCAGCGGCCCGGCCTCCTCCTTCGAGTGGGCCGTCGCCTGCGCCGCCTCGGTCGCCGCCCACCTGCTGGAGCGCGGCTACCAGACCCGGCTGCTCACCGACACCGGCCGCGCCGTCCCCGGCACCGACGACGGCCACACCGCCGCCGACACCTCCGGCGTGATCCTGGACGCGCTCGCGGTCCTCGAACTCTCCGACGGCGCCGGGCTCTCCCGCGCCGAGGAGCCGCTGCGGGCCGGCGGCGAGGGCCTGCTGGTGGCCGTCCTCGGCGAGCTCGACGAGGAGCAGACCGCCCGGCTCGCGCGGCTGCGCGGGCGCACCGGCGGCGCCGTCGTCTTCCTGCTCGACACCGGCACCTGGACCGGGCTGCGGATGCTCGCCCCCGGGACCGGCGGCGAGGAGTTCCGCGACCGGGCCCGCCGGCTGCGCGAAGCCGGCTGGACGGTCCTGACCGTCGCCGCCGGCGACTCCCTCCCCGACCTGTGGCAGGCCGCCGACCGGCCCGAGTCGTCCGCCCCCTACCGAGAAGAGGCCGGCGCGTGACCACCCGGGCCAAACTGACCGTGTACTCGGCGCTGGCCACCGCCCTGGCCGCGCTGTGCCTGACCCCGCTGCTGACCACCAAGGGCTGGCTCACCCACGCCTTCCTGGTGGTGGCGGCCGTCGCGGCGGTCGGCGCCGGGCTGCGCCGCACCCCCTTCTACCGGTGGACCGTCCCGGCCGGCCAGCTGCTGGCGCTGTTCGTCCTGCTGCTGATCGGCTTCGCCTCCTCGGCGGCGGTCTTCGGCGGCCTGGTGCCCGGCCCCGAGTCGGTCCGGCTGCTCGGCCGGGTCCTCGGCCAGGGCCTCCACGACGTCCGCGACTACGCCATCCCCGCCCCGCCCAGCGCCGGGCTGCGGCTCATCCTGGTCGGCGCGGTCGGCCTGATCGCCGTCGTGGTGGACGCCGTCGCGGTCACCTACCGGCGCTCGGCCCTGGCCGGGCTGCCGCTGCTCGCGCTCTACTCGGTCGGCAACGGCCTGGCCGGCGACCAGGGCAACTGGCTCTGGTTCGCCGCCGCTGCCGCCGGCTACCTGGTCCTGCTCTTCGCCGAGGGCCAGGACCGGATCTCCCGCTGGGGCCGGATCTTCCGCGGTGCCGACCGGGGCGAGGGGGGCGGCGGCGTCGGCGCGCTCGGCCAGAACGGCCGCCAGATCGGCGTCCTGGCCCTGGCGCTCGCCCTGCTGCTGCCGGCCTTCCTGCCGCGCTGGGGCGACGGCCTGCTGCACGCCGGCTCCGGCACCAGCGCCGGCGGGCGCGGCCCCGGCGCGGTCAGCAGCCTCGACCCGCTGATCACCCTGACCGGGGCGATCCCCCGGCCGCGCAACATCGAGCTGTTCAGCTACCGGTCCGACAACCCGGACGCCGACTCCATCTATCTGCGCACCGGCTCGCTGGACGCCTTCGACGGCACCAGCTGGAAGCGCGGCTCGGTCGCCACGGTGCCCTTCACCGGCACCTTCCCGGCCCCCGAGGGCCTGGGCAGCGTCGACCTGGCCGCCGGGCAGCTGAAGACCGACGTCCGGATCGGCCCGCAGCTGGACGACGCCTGGCTGCCGATGCCCTACCCGGCGGTGGGCGCCACCCTCCGCGACAACTCCGCCTGGCAGCTCGACCCGGTCACCTCCAGCCTGCTGCCCGCCAGGGAGAAGGCGATCAAGGGCCTCAGCTACTCGGTCACCGCGCTGGACGTCCGGCCCACCGCGACCAGCCTGCGCACCGCGCCCCCGGCCCCCGACCGGATCCGCGACCAGTACCTCACCGTGCCGCGGGACCTGCCGCCGATGGTCCGGGACACCGCCCTGCGGATCACCGCGCGGGCGAAGACCGGGTACGACAAGGCCGTGGCCCTGCGCGACTGGTTCACCGGCCCCGATTTCACCTACGACGCCACCACCAGGACCGACAGCGGCAGCGACGCGATGAAGGACTTCCTGGAGCGCCGCCGCGGCTTCTGCGTCCACTTCGCCTCCACCATGGCCGTCATGGCCCGCATCCTGGGCGTCCCCGCCCGGGTCGCGCTCGGCTTCACCCCCGGCAACACCAAGGGCAACAACGTCTACTCGGTGACCGACGCGATGTACCACGCCTGGCCCGAACTGTACTTCGAGGGCTACGGCTGGCTGCGCTTCGAGCCCACCCCGACCCGCGGCGTCCAGCCCGACTACTCGGACCCGGTCTCCGCCCCGGCCACCCGGCCGACCAGCCAGCCGACCGTCCAGCCGCAGGCCAGCGCGCCCGTCCAGCTGCCGTCCGCCCACCCGGACTGCGACGCGAAGCTGCGCCGGACCGGCGACTGCGGCGACCGGCCCGAGAGCGCCGGCGGCGCCGCCGAGGAGTCCTGGCTGCTCTCCGGGAAGGTGCTGACCGGCCTGGTCACGGCCGCGCTGCTGCTCGCCCTGCTGCTCACCCCGATGGTCTGGCGCACCCTGCTGCGCCGGCGCCGGCTGGGCGCGGGCGGGCGGCGCCGCCCCGGCGGGCCGGGACCGGTCCGGCTCACCGACGCGCAGGTGCTGGCCGCCTGGGACGAGCTGATCGACTCCGCCTGGGACCTCGGCATCCCGCCGGACGACTCGCGTACCCCGCGCGCCACCGCCCGTCGGATCGCCGAGACCGCCGAACTGGACGAGACCGCGACGGCGGCGGCCGGGCGGGTGGCGCTGGCCACCGAACGGGTGCTCTACGCCCGCTCCGCCGAGGTCGACGAACCGCTCGCGGCGGACGTCCGGACGGCCCGGAACGGTCTGCGGGCGCACGCCGGGCGGCGCGGCCGGGTCAGGGCGGTGCTGCTGCCGGCCTCCTCCGCCCAGCTGCGGTGGCGCATCTCGGAAGCGCTGCTGACCGCCCGGCTGGCGGTCGGCGGCGTGGTGTCCCGGGCGGTCGGGACGGTCACCGGACCGGTCCGCCGGCTGGCGGCCCGGCGGCGCGACCGCCCCCGCAAGGGCGGCGGCGCGGAGTCCTGACCCCGCAGGGTGAAACGGTGAAACGGTGAAACGGTGAAACACCGAGGGCGGGCAGTCGGTCGACTGCCCGCCCTCGGTGCGTCCGTACCGGCGGCGGTACGGACCACAGGTCTCAGAATCCGCCACCGGTCTGCTCGTCGCGCCGGCGCTGCCAGCGCTGCTCGACCCGGTCCATCATCCCGGCCTTGCGGCGCGGCGCGGCGTCCGGGCCGGGGCGCTGCGCCTGGCCGGCGGGCCCGCGACGCCAACCCGTCACGGCGAAGACGGCACACCCGAGCATCACCAGGAAGCCGACCACACTGACCCAGATCTGGTCGGGTACGACCATGCCGCCCATCAGCAGGCCGATACCGATCACGAAGCCGCCGACGGCGAGATAGACCCGCCGCCGGGTGTAGGTGCGCAGACCGGTTCCCTCAAGCGCGGTAGCGAATTTGGGATCTTCGGCATACAGCGCTCGCTCCATCTGGTCGAGCAGTCGCTGCTCGTGCTCCGAGAGCGGCACGGAGTCCTCCTACTCGTCGGTCGCGGGTGCGACCGGTCCGCCGCCCCGGTCGGGGTGGCAAGTCCAAATCAGCCATCAGAACACGCGGTCGGACGCCTGTGCGGGGGCCCGGGCCCGTGTCGTCCATATGCCCCGAGCGTCCGGCGGTCATGCTTTCCGGCTTTACCCAGATCATACGGTCCACGGGCCCTCGACGGAGTGGTCGACCACGCGTGGGCCCGGCCACTTCGGCGGCTCCTCGCCGCACCAGACTCAACGCGGCGGGGCGCGGACAAGTGCCCGATCCGTTGGAATCGGCTCGGACCTGGGGAGATCCCGAGGAGAAGACGGGGGGACGAACGGGGGACGCGGCGTCGATCCGTCGGCGAACGGTGCGAGGCCCGTCGGCGAACGGCGGGCGTCCGTCGGGGGTCCGTCGGGCGTCCGTCCGGTCAGGCCAGGGTGGCCAGCAGGTGGAGCTGGGTCGCCACGGCGTGGAAGGCCGGCTGCCCGGCGGCGGCCTCCTCCAGCTTGAGCAGCGCCTCCATCGCCCCCGGCTCGGTGTCCACCAGGACGCCCGGGACGAGGTCGGCGAAGACCCGGACCCCGTGCACCGAGTCGACCCGCAGACCGGCCCCGACCGCCAGGCGGTCCAGCTCCTCGCCGGTGAAGCGGCGCGGCATCGGGTCGTGCTCGCCCCAGCGGCCGTCGGCGGCGCCCAGCACCGCGCGGGCCTCGGCGAAGTGGCCGCCGAGCGCCCGGGCGAGCACCGCGCCGTTGCGGTTGGCGGCCAGCAGGCTCACGAAGCCGCCCCGGCGCAGGGTGTCGGCCAGGCTGCCGAGCGCCTCGGCCGGGTCGTCCACGACCTCCAGCACGCCGTGGCAGAGCACCGCGTCGACGGTGCCGGGCGCGACCAGCTCGGGGAGGGTCTGGGTGTCGCCCTGGACGGCGCGGACCAGGTCGGTCACGCCGGCCTCGGCGGCCCGCCGCTCCAGCGCGAACAGCGCGTCCGGGCTCGGGTCGACCACGGTGACGCGGTGGCCCAGCCGGGCCACCGGCACGGCGAAGTTGCCGGTGCCGCCACCGGTGTCGACCACGTCGAGCACCGGCTGGTCCAGCTCGGCCGCGCGCTTCTCCAGGGCGGCCCGCACCACCTCCCACACCACGGCGGTACGCAGGGCGCTGCGGGGACGCGTCGGGTACAAGGCGAGGCTCCTTGGCACGTGCAGGGTCGATCAGGTTGTCTCCAACCTTAGGCCCTGTCCGCCCCGGCACCCGTCCGGCGGCTCCCCCGCTCCCCTCCTCTGTGACTTGTGCTCACCCCGCGCCGATCACCCGGCCTCCCGGGCGTCGGCCTCCGGACCGGCCGCGCCGTCCAGCGGCAGGCGCGGGGCCGGCGGGGCCGCGTGCAGGCCCAGCAGGCGCTCGACCAGGCGGAGGAACAGCGCCGAGTTGCGGATCAGGTCGTCGGCGTCCCGGGCCGAGGCCGCGCCCCTGATGCCCGCCTCGGCCGCCGCCCGGCGGCGCGCGCCCGCCGCGAAGTACGGCGCCCACTCGGCGAGCTCGGGTGCCACCTCGGGCAGGACCTCCCAGGCGCTGCGGATCGCCCGGCGGCGGCGTTCGCTCTTCTCCGGACGGCCGCGCACGGCGAGCACCGCGGCGACGGTGCGCAGCGCCGCGAGGTGCGCGGCGGCGTACCGCTCCAGCGGGTCCTCCCGGGCGCGGGCGCCGTCGAGGGTGCGGTGCGCCTCGGCGAGCAGGTCGAGGGCGGCGGGCGGGGCGGCGAGCCGGCTCAGCACCGGGTGGACGTCGGTACCGGCGGACGGACGGTGGGCGGCGGGGCGCGGTGCGGCCCCCGGTCGGTAGGCGGCGGAGTGGAGGCGGGCGGTGACGTGCTCAGGGTGGCTGATGGTCATGGTCTCCCCCGTTCCGAGGCAGCGCGCGGACCGAGTGGTCCGTGCCCCTCCATCGTGAACGGCACCACTGACAATCGGGCCCGGACGTGACAATCGGGCCCGGACGTGACAATCGGGCCCGGACGCCCTCCCCCACCGGTCGCCGAAGCGCCGTCCCCCCACGGGACGGCGCTTCGGAACTTCCCGGTCCCCCGGAGATGCCGGTCCCCCCTGACCCGCTCCGCCGCCCCGTGCCGGCGGTGCGCGGTCTCCGACCGGCTCCGGGGCGGACACCCCCCTCGGCACCACTCCGCCGGTCCCCCGTGAACCGGCGGCGGCCCGATCGTCCGCCCCTCGGGCCGAGGCGCCCGACGCGCTTCGTCCCGATGCGACAACTTTGACGTCTTCGCAGGTCGCAGGCCATCCGTGCAGGTACTCAATCGCGCGTCTGAGTATCCGTACTCAGACGGTCGGGGTGGGAACCGCAGGCCCGGCCGACGGCGTCCCGGTACGGTACGGCGAGCCGGATCGAACACCGGCGCGGACCGCGAGCAGAAAACGGACGGTGAACGGATGACGATCGTCCCGCTGATCTTCACCAGCGGACTGGCCAGCGGGATCAACGCCTACGCGGTGGTCCTGCTGCTCGGCCTGCTGGGCCGGTTCGCCGGGGCGGACTCGGTGCCGCCGGCGCTGGAGCGCACCGACGTGCTGATCGCCGCCGCCGTGCTCTTCCTGCTGGAGGCGGTCGCCGACAAGATCCCGTACGTGGACAGCGTCTGGGACGTCGCCCACACGGTGATCCGCCCGATCGCGGGCGCCACCGTCGGCGCGCTGATCGCCGCCGCCGACCCGGGCTCGCTGGGCGAGGTCGCGGCGGGCGCGATGGGCGGCACCACGGCCCTGGTCAGCCATCTGGTGAAGGCCTCGCTGCGGATGGCGGTGAACACCTCGCCCGAGCCGGCCAGTAACATCGCGGTCTCGCTGGCCGAGGACCTCTCGGTGGCCGGCCTGGTCACCCTGGCGATCTTCCACCCGTGGCTGGCCGCCTCGATCTCCGCCGTCCTGCTGCTGATCGGCGCCCTGCTGGTGTGGTTCGCGATCAACCGGATCCGCGCCTTCCGGGCCCGCCGCCGCGAACGCCGGGCCGCCCGCACCGCCGCGGCCGGCCGACGGCCCGTGGCGGAGGGGCTGCGGCGGCAGACCTAAGATCGAGGTCATGGCACGGATCGTCATCATCGGCGCAGGAATGAGCGGGCTCGCGGCGGCCTCCCGGCTGGCGACCCTCGGGCACAAGGTGACGGTCTGCGAGGCGCGCGACACCTACGGCGGCATGGTCGGGCGCTACGAGCGGGACGGCTTCGCCTTCGACACCGGCCCCGGCCTGCTCACCCTGCCCGCCGTCTACCGCGACCTCGCGCTGAAGACCGGGCGCGAGCCGCTGGAGCAGCTGGTCGGGCTGCGCCCGGTCGACCCGGAGAGCCGGCACCTGTTCGCGGACGGGACGGCGGTCTCCCTGCCCAACGCCTCCCGGGGCGGCGTGGTCCAGGCCCTCGACCAGGCCTTCGGCCCCGGCGCCGGGGAGCGGTGGGCCGCCGTGCTCAACCACGGCCGCACGGTCTGGGAGGCCACCCGCCGCCCGCTGCTGGAGGAGCCGCTGCCGGCCGACCCGAGGCCGCTGCACACCGATCCGTACCCGGTGCCGGACGCGGCCCCGGTCCGGCGCGGCCTGTTCGGCCGGCGGCGTGCCCCGCGCCGGTGGACGCTGGCCGACGTCGCCGCGGAACAGCTCGGCGGCCACCCGGGGCTGACCGCCCTGCTGCACGAGCACGCCCTGCGGTTCGGCCTCGATCCGCGCACCACCCCGGCCGGGGCCACCGTGCTGCCGTACATGGAGCAGTCCTTCGGCGTCTGGTACGTCGACGGCGGCCTGCGCGCGCTGGCCGCCGTCTTCTTCCGCCGTTGCGAGCAGCGCAAGGTGGAGTTCCGCTTCGGGACGCCGGTCGCCCGGGTGGTCGTCGAGGACGGCCGGGTCCGCGGTGTGCAGACCAAGGGCGACCGGATCGACGCCGACCTGGTGGTCTCCTCGATCGACGCGCGGGTGCTGCACACCCAGTGGATGGGCCCGGCCGAGAGCTCGGACGACTGGCCCGCCTCGGCCGACCGGCTGCACGGCGTCCCCGGCCGGGTCAGCGTGCTGCTCGCGCTGCGCGGCGCCCGCCCGGAGGGCACGGCGCACCGCACGGTGGTGCACGCCGCCGACCCGGCCGCCGAGCTGGCAGGCGTGTTCGACCCGGGTGCGCCGCTGTCCGGGCGGCCGACCGTACAGGTGCTGCGCCCGGACGACCCGTCGCTGCACCCGGCGGGGCACGAGGCCGTGGTGCTGACCGCGACCACGCCGTCCCTGGACCTCGGCTGGGGCGCGCCCGGGGTCGCGGAGTCCTTCGCCGACCGGATGCTCGACCACGTCGACGCGGCCGGTCTGGGCCTGCGCGAGCGGATGCTCTGGCGGGTGGTCCGCACCCCCGAGGACACCGAGCGCGAGACCGGTGCCTTCTTCGGCTCCGTCCCGCCCCCGGCCCTGGCGGGTGTCGACGGCGGCCTGCTCCAGGCCCCGAACGAGGACCACCCCGGGCTCTACCTCACCGGCGGCGCGGCCCACCCCGGCGGCGGACTGGCCCGGGTCGGCATGTCCGCCTGCATCGTGGCCAACCTCATCGGCCCGGCCTGAGCGGCCCCGGTCCGGCCGGGCTCAGCCCTGGTGCTGCTGCCAGGTGGGCTGCTGCTGGTAGCCGTACTGGTCGTACTGCGGCTGCTGCGGCTGCTGGGGGATGCCGGTGGGGTGCGGGTCGGGCTGCTGCTGGACCTGCCACTGCTGCTGTTGCTGCTGGTCGTAGCCGTACTGCTCGTGGTGCTGCTGCTCGTGGTGCTGCTGGCCGGTGTGCTGCTGCTCGTGCGGCTGGGGCTGGACGTGGGGCTGCTGCTGGTAGCCGCCGTAGGGGTCGGCCTGCTGCTGGTAGCCGCCACCGTACGGGTCCTGCTGCGGGTAGCCGCCGTAGCCCTGGTCGTAGCCGAAGGCCGGCTGCTGCTGGGCCTGCCACTGCTGCTGTTGCTGCTCGTAGCCGTACTGGCCGAGCTGCTGCTGCGCCGGGTCGTAGCCGGCCTGGTAGGCCTCCGCGTAGGCGTCCTGCTGGGGGACGGCCTGGGCGGTGCCGACCGACTGGAGCACCTCGGTCTGCTGCTGCTCGTAGTAGGCGGGCGCGTACACGCCGTCGGCGACCAGCTCCTGCATGGCGAACGCGGCGGTCTGCTCGACGGCCGGCGTCTCCTCCTCCGGCGCCGTGTCGGCGGACAGCTCCGCGGCCTCCTCGACGGCGCCGACCTCGCCGACCCGCTCCACCGCGACCGCCGCGGCGGCCACCACCGCGCCCCCGCCGGTGAGCGCACCGAGCAGCGGCACCTTGGCGAGCGGCCCGGGCAGGCCGCCGTCCGGCTGACGCAGCGACCACCCGGCCGCGTACCCGCGCTTCACCGAGAGCGTGACGAAGGTCTGGCCCACCGCGAACATCGCGGCGCCCCCGCCGATGACCGGGACGGAGCCGATCGCCATCCCGACGGCCACCGCGAGGAAGCCGACCAGGGCCAGGACGCGCCAGTGCACCGGGGCCCGGTTCTGGAACAGCAGCTCGGCGACCAGCCAGAGCGCCACCACCGCCAACGCGCCGTACAGCAGCAGGTATCCGATGCCCATCCCGCCCGCTACCTCCAGTCGCGTGCCCGCGCTCGCCGCGCGTGTGCCGCGACTGTACCGGTTCAACGGCCCGGGTACCGCATCGCGTTCCCACCCGTCGGGCGTACCGGGAAAGGCTGCCCGGCGGGCGGGAAGCGCGCAGCTCAGCGCTGGTGCAGACCGAGGTTCTGGTAGATCTCCAGGGTCGCCGTGGAGTGGTTCAGGGTGATGAAGTGCAGGCCGGGGGCGCCCTCCGCCAGCAGCCGCTCGGACATCGCGGTAGCGTGCTCCATGCCGATCTCGCGCAGCGCCGCCGGGTCGTCGATCACCGCGCGCAGCGCGGCCTCCAGGTCCGGCGGGAACGCCGAGCCGCTCAGCTGCGGGAACCGGTCCAGCTGCTTGGCGTTGGTGACCGGCATGATCTCCGGGATGATCGGCGCCTCGCAGCCCGCAGCCGTCACCCGGTCACGGAGCCGCAGGTAGTCGTCGACCTCGAAGAACATCTGGGTGATGGCGTAGTCGGCACCGGCCCGGATCTTCCCGACGAAGTGCCGGATGTCCTCGTCCCAGTCGGTCGACCGCGGGTGCATGTTGGGCGAGGCCGCCACGCCGACGCAGAAGTCGCCGATGCCCTTGATCAGTTCGACCAGCTCGTACGCGTAGGTGACGCCCTGCGGGTGCTTGACCCACTCGCCCAGCGGGTCGCCGGGCGGGTCGCCGCGCACCGCGAGGACGTTCCGGACGCCCTGGTCGGCGTACTGGCCGATGATGTTGCGCAGTTCCGCGACCGAGTGGTCGACGGCGGTCAGGTGGGCGACCGGGGTGAGGGTGGTCTCGGTGGCGATCCGGCCGACCATGTTCACGGTGCGCTCGCGGGAGGATCCGCCGGCGCCGTAGGTCATGCAGACGAAGTTGGGGTCGAGCGGTTCGAGCCGCCGGATGGCGTCCCAGAGCTTCTGCTCGCCGACTTCGGTGCGCGGTGGCATGAACTCGAAGGAGAAGGACCGCTTTCCGGCCGCCAGCAGGTCGCGGACGGTCTGTGCGCGGTCCGGTCTGGTCGAAGCGATACCGAGTGCCATGGTGGCAGGTTAGCCGTCGGTGGAAGGGCGCGGACAACTCGGTTCCACGTTTTGAGACACCGGATGGACGGCGGGTGGACCCCCGGTGGACGGCGCCCCGGGCGGGTGCGACGCGCGCGCGAACAGCCGCTCACCCCCGCGGCCGGAACTCGCCCGTACGGCTGTTCGCCCCTACCCCGGATACCCTTGCTGCACCCCAGCTACCTCCGGAGCCCCATCGTGACCTGGTCCAGCCAGCCGGCCAACCCCATTGACGTGGAGGACGTGCGCGAGCGCGTCAACGCGGCCCTCGTCGGCTTCATGGACGGCCAGTCGGCCCTGCTCAGCAAGGTCTCCCCGCAGCTGGACCCGGTCACCGACGCCCTGCGCGACTTCCTGCTGGACGGCGGCAAGCGGCTGCGCCCGGCCTTCTGCTACTGGGGCTGGCGCGGTGCCGGGGGCCCGGCGGCGGGCGAGGGGATCACCCGGGCGGCGGCGGCGCTGGAGCTGCTTCAGGCCAGCGCGCTCGTCCACGACGACCTCATGGACCGCAGCGACACCCGGCGCGGTCTGCCCTCCGTGCACCGCCGCTTCGAGGCGCTGCACCGCGAGCGGGGCTGGCGCGGCGACCGCGAGCAGTACGGCTCCTCGGCCGCGGTGCTGCTCGGTGACCTGCTGCTGATCTGGTGCGACGAGCTGTTCCTGAACTCCGGCCTGGACCCGGCGGCGGTGCTGGCCGCCAAGCCGATGTTCGACCTGATGCGTACCGAGGTGATGGTCGGCCAGTACCTGGACGTGCTGGAGCCGGTCGCCGGGGACTCCACCGACCAGGGCGCGCTGGAGCGGGCGCAGACCGTCCTGCACTACAAATCGGCCAAGTACACGATCGAGCGTCCGCTCCAGGTCGGCGCGCTGCTCGCGGGCGCCTCGCCGCGGCTGGTGGAGGTGTACGGCGCCTTCGGCCTGCCGCTGGGCGAGGCGTTCCAGCTGCGGGACGACCTGCTCGGGGTGTTCGGCGACCCGGCGGTCACCGGCAAGCCGGCCGGCGACGACCTGCGCGAGGGCAAGCGGACGCTGCTGGTCGCGCACGCGATGCGGGGGCTGTCGGCCGCCGAGGCCCGGCGGCTGGACGAGCGGCTGGGCGCGCCCGACCTGACGCCCGCCGAGGTCGCCGGGCTGCGCGAGCTGGTAGCCCGCAGCGGGGCGCCGGAGCGGGTGGAGCAGCGGATCGAGGAGCTGCTGCGCCAGGCGCTGGGCGCGCTGGAGGCAGCCCCGCTGGCCGACGAGCGGGCCCGCGAGGCGCTGCTGGCGCTGGCCGAGGCCGCCACCGTCCGCAAGTACTGACAGGTACTGACAGGTACTGAGCCGAACGGGCGACGGCGGCCCCGGGAAAGGCTGAGGGCCCCGAGGGGCCCCGGCAGGTCAGACGGCGCGCAGCCGCCGGGCGAACTCGGCGGCCGCCGCGCCCGGGTCCGCCGCGGCGGTGATGGCCCGGACGACCACCACCCGGCGGGCCCCGGCGTCCAGCACCTCGTCCAGGTTGTCGAGGTCGATGCCGCCGATGGCGAACCACGGCCGCGCGGTGGAGAGCTTCGCCGCGTACTCCACCAGGCCGAGGCCCGGGGCGAAACGGCCCGGCTTGGTCGGGGTCGGCCAGACCGGACCGGTGCAGAAGTAGTCCACGCCCGGCTCGACGGCCGCCGCGTCCACCTCGGACTCGGCGTGGCAGGACCGCCCGATCAGCACGTCCTCGCCGAGGATCGCGCGGGCGGCCGGCACCGGCAGGTCGTCCTGCCCGAGGTGCAGCACGTCCGGGCCCGCCGCGTGGGCGACGTCGGCCCGGTCGTTGACCGCGAGCAGCTTGCCGTGCCGGCGGCAGGCGTCGGCGAAGAGCTCCAGGGCGGCCAGCTCCTGCTTGGCCTCCAGCCCCTTGTCCCGGAGCTGGACGATGTCCACGCCGCCGGCCAGGACGGCGTCCAGGAACTCGGCGAGGTCGCCCTGCTCGCGCCGGGCGTCGGTGCACAGGTAGAGCCGGGCGGCGCCGAGCCGGCCCCGTCGGTCGGTCACAGCGCCATCGCCTGGGCGCGGCGCTTCACCTCGGTGGCCCGGTTCTCCCACAGGGCCTGGATCGGGCTGCCGGGCAGCGACGGGTCCTCGGAGAACATCCAGTCGAGGATCTCCTCGTTGCTGAAGCCGCTGTCCCGCAGCACCGTCAGCAGGCCGACCAGGTGCTTCACCGGGCCGGTCTCGTCGATGAACGCCGCCGGGACCTGCAGCGACCTGTTGGGTCCGCGGCGGACGGCGATCAGCTCACCCCGCTTGACCATGTCGCGGACCTCGGTGACCAGCACACCCCACTTCTCGGAGATGTCGGGCAGGTACAGCCACGCGTGGACCAGGGATTCGATCTTGGCTTCGTTCTCGCTCACGCCACCAGACTGCCACCTCGGCGGCCCGCCGCGCACCAATCGGCCTCGTGGGGACCTATCCGGCCAGCGCCGACTTCAGCGGAACGGCCGGGTCCGCCGCGCGCACCCGGTCCAGCACGGCACCGCGCTCGACCAGCCGCCGGCCCTGGGTCAGGTCGCGCGGGCGGTCCACCGCGAGCAGCGCCCGCAGGGCGCCGTCGCGCAGCCAGAGCACCGTCCAGTCCGCGTCCCCGGGTGAGCCGCGCCACAGCAGCTCGTCGCCCTCGCTGTGCCGGCCGGCGTACTGCACCATCCGCCCGAACTGCTCGGACCAGAAGTACTGCACCGGGTCGTACGCCGGCCCGTCCGCGCCGAGCAGGGTGCCGGCGACCGCCTCGCCGGACTGCAGCGCGTGGTCCCAGTGCTGGACGGTCAGCCGGCCGCCGGAGCGCGCCGAGGGGTAGCTGACGCAGTCGCCGGCCGCGAGGACGCCCGGCACGGTGGTGCGCAGCCGCTCGTCCACCAGGACGGCGCCGGCCGCGTCCAGGGCGACCCCGGTGCCGGCCAGCCAGCCGGTGGCCGGACGGGCGCCGATGCCGACCACCACCTCGTCGGCGGGCAGGTGGGAGCCGTCGGCGAGCAGCACCGCGCCCGGTTCGACGGCGGCGACCCCGGTGCCGCAGCGCAGGTCGACCCCGGCCCCGGCGTACCAGGCGGCCATCGCCCGGCCGACCTCGGCGGGCAGCGCGCCGGGGACGGGCGCCGGGCCGGCCTCGACCACGGTCACCTCGCAGCCGGCCGCCCGGGCGGCGGTGGCCACCTCGGCGCCGATCCAGCCGGCGCCGACCAGCACCAGGCGCAGGCCGGGCCGGAGCAGGGCGCGCAGCGCCAGCGCGTCGTCCAGGGTGTGCAGCAGATGGGCGCGCTCGGCGCCGGGCAGGGCGCGCGGTTCGGCGCCGGTGGCGATCACCAGCGCGTCGTACGGGACGTCCCCGGAGTCGGTGTGCAGCGCGCCGGGCGTGCCGGGGCCGCCGGGGGTGAGGCCGGTGGCGCGGCGGCCGGTGAGCAGGTCGACGTCGAGCTGCCCGAAGTCGAGGTCGAGGGCGGTGCTGTCGGCCTTGCCGAGCAGGACGTCCTTGGAGAGCGGCGGCCGGTCGTACGGCGCGTGCGGCTCCTCGCCGACCAGCGTGATCCGCCCCCGCCAGCCGTCGCGCCGCAGCACCGCGGCGCACTGCGCCCCGGCCAGCCCGGCGCCGACCACGACCACCCGATCCGTCTGTCCCGTCCCGCTCAACTCAGCCACGCCCGTCACTGTACTGAGCCCGGTCGCAGGCCTTCGGACCTAGGCCCGGTGCTCAGCCAGAGCCCCCTCACGGGCACCTTCATCCGCCGGACCCCCCGGAGTTAAGGTGGGGGCACCATCACGGGAGCCCGGCGAACCGGGCTGAGAGGCGGGCTGCCACGGCCTGCGACCGTCCGAACCTGATCCGGGTCATACCGGCGAAGGGAGAGCAGCGACTTTGACACGCTTGGCATCGGGAGACCGCGCCGAGGTGCTGGTGGTCGGCGGCGGGATCATCGGACTCGTCGTCGCCTGGCAGGCGGCCCGGCGGGGACTGGGCGTCACCGTGCTCGACCCGTCCCCCGGCGGCGGCGCCGCCCAGGTCGCGGCGGGCATGCTCGCCCCGGTCACCGAACTCCAGTACGGCGAGGAGCCGCTGCTCCGGCTCGGTATGGCCTCCAACGAGCGCTGGGCGGCCTTCGCCGCCGAGCTCACCGAGGCGAGCGGCGGCCTGGACACCGGCTACCGGCAGTGCGGCACGATCGCCGTCGCCCTCGACGCGGACGACCGCGAGGAACTGCGCGAACTGCACGCCTTCCACCGGCGGCTCGGCCTGGACTCGCAGTGGCTCACCGGCCGCGAGGCCCGCCGGCTGGAGCCGATGCTCGCCCCCGGCGTGCGCGGCGGGCTGCACGTCACCGGCGACCACCAGGTGGACGGCCGCCGGCTGGCCGCCGCCCTGGTCCGCGCCTGCGAACGGGCCGGCGTGGTGCTGCACCGCGCCGAGGCCGCCGCACTGCTGGTCGAGGACGACCGGGCCACCGGCGTCCGGCTGGCCGACGGCGAGGCGGTCACCGCCGAGCGGGTGGTGCTCGCGGCCGGCTCGCGCAGCCACCTGCTGGCCGGCCTGCCCCCGGGCGTGCTGCCCGCGATCCGCCCGGTGAAGGGCCAGATCCTGCGGCTGCGCGTGCCCGAGGCCTACCGGCCGTTCCTGTCCCGCAACGTCCGCGCCGTCGTCCGCGGCGGCCACCTCTACCTGGTGCCGCGCGAGAACGGCGAGCTGGTGATCGGCGCCACCAGCGAGGAGCAGGGCCACGACACCACGGTCACCGCCGGCGGCGTCTACGAACTGCTGCGCGACGCGCACGAGCTGGTCCCCGGCATCACCGAGCTGCCGTTGGTGGAGACCGGCGCCGGGCTGCGGCCCGGCTCGCCGGACAACGCGCCGCTGCTCGGCCCGACCGCACTGCCCGGCCTGGTCGCCGCGACCGGCCACTACCGCAACGGTGTGCTGCTGACGCCCGTCACCGGCGACCTGCTCGCCGCGTACCTGGCCACCGGCGACCTGCCGGAGCTCGCCCGACCGTTCTCCCCCCACCGATTCACGAAGGTCCCGGCATGAGCCCCCGCACCAGCGACATCCCCCTGAGCGTCAACGGCGAGCCCCGCGAGGTCCCCGCCTCGACCACCCTGGCCGAGGTGGTCGCCACCCTCAGCCAGGCCCACTCCGGCGTCGCCGCCGCGCTCAACGAAACCGTGGTGCCGCGCACCGCGTGGTCGCTCACCCCGCTGTCCGCGGGCGACCGGATCGAGATCCTCACCGCCGTCCAGGGAGGCTGACCGATGGCCGACGACCTTCTCACCATCGCCGGGACGAGCTTCTCCTCCCGGCTGATCATGGGCACCGGCGGCGCCCCCAGCCTGGAGGTCCTGGAGCAGGCCCTCCAGGTCTCCGGCACCGAGCTGACCACGGTGGCGATGCGCCGGGTCAACGCCGCCACCCAGGGGTCGGTGCTCGACGTCCTGACCCGCAACGGCATCCGCGTCCTGCCCAACACGGCCGGCTGCTTCACCGCCGGCGAGGCCGTGCTGACCGCCCGGCTGGCCCGTGAGGCGCTCGGCACCGACTGGGTGAAGCTGGAGGTGATCGCCGACGAGCGGACCCTCCTGCCGGACCCGATCGAGCTGCTGGACGCCGCCGAGACCCTGGTCGACGACGGCTTCACGGTGCTGCCGTACACCAACGACGACCCGGTGCTGGCCCGCAAGCTGGAGGACGTCGGCTGCGCGGCGATCATGCCGCTCGGTTCGCCGATCGGCTCCGGCCTGGGCATCCGCAACCCGCACAACTTCCAGCTGATCGTGGAGGGCGCCGGCGTCCCGGTGATCCTGGACGCCGGCGCCGGCACCGCCTCGGACGTCGCGCTGGCGATGGAGCTGGGCTGCGCCGCGGTGATGCTGGCCTCCGCGGTCACCCGGGCCCAGGAGCCGGTGCTGATGGCCGACGCGATGCGGCACGCCGCCGAGGCCGGCCGGCTGGCGTACCGGGCCGGCCGGATCCCGCGCCGCTTCCACGCCGAGGCCTCCTCCGCGATGGCCGGCCGGGCGGCCCTGGACACCCGCGAGCAGCCCGCGTTCTAGCGCGGTCCTTCGTCGATCCGGTGTCACGAACCGGGCACAGAGCGGCCCCGGGAGCGGTGTCTCCCGGGGCCCTCGAACGGCCACGCCCTAGACTCGCCGGGTGGACATGGCACTGCGCGACCCCCTGATCGGTACCCTGCTCGACGGCCGGTACCGGGTCGAGCGGCGGATCGCCGCCGGTGGGATGTCCACCGTGTACCGGGGCACCGACACCCGCCTCGACCGGGTCGTGGCGCTCAAGGTGATGCACCCCTCGCTGGCCGGGGACGCCGCGTTCACCACCCGCTTCATCCGCGAGGCCAAGGCCGTCGCCCGGCTCGCCCACCCGAACGTGGTGAACGTCTTCGACCAGGGCGCCGACGGCGGCCATGTCTTCCTCGCCATGGAGTACGTGCCCGGCCGCACCCTGCGCGAGCTGCTGAGCGACCGCGGCGCGCTCTCCATCCGGGCCGCGCTGGACATCCTGGAGCCGGTGCTCGCCGCGCTCGGCGCCGCCCACCGGGCCGGGCTGGTGCACCGCGACGTCAAGCCCGAGAACGTGCTGATCACCGACGACGGCCTGGTCAAGGTCGCCGACTTCGGCCTGGTCCGGGTGCTGAACGCGGCCGACGGCGCGGCCACCTCCGGCACCTCGACCACCGACACCGTGCTCGGCACCGTCTCCTACCTCGCGCCCGAGCAGATCCGCCCCGGCGCCGAGACCGACCAGCGGGTCGACGTCTACGCGGCCGGCATCCTGCTGTACGAGATGCTCACCGGCGCCCGCCCGCACACCGGCGAGAACCCCGTCCAGGTGATGTACCGCCATCTGCACGAGGACGTCCCGCCGCCGTCCGCGACCGTGCCCGGCGTGGTGCCCGAACTGGACGCGATAGTGGCCGGCGCCTGCGCCCGCGACCGCGCCGGCCGCCCGTACGACGCGGTGGAGCTGCTCGCCGCGCTCCAGCGGGTCCGCCGCGGGCTCACCCCGGCCCAGCTGGACGCCGAACCGCCCGCCTCCACCCGGCCCAGCCCGCGCTACCCGACCGGTGAGGCCACCTCGGTGCTCACCCCGGTGATCGACCCCGCGCCCCCGGTCGAGCGCACCAGCGTGCTGGACGTGCCGCCGGACGTCATGGAGCAGCTGCTCACCGAGCCCCGCCCCTACGACGAGCCGCCACCGGCGCGGGCGCCCCGCACCCGCCGCCCGCGCACCGGCGCCGCCCGCCGGCTGCCGCGCAAGCCGCTGCTCTGGACGGCCGTGCTCACCGCCCTGGTGCTGCTGGTCGGCGGGGCGACGTACGCGATCTCCGGCGCGGTGTACGGCACGGTGCCGGGCGTGCTCGGCAAGGACCGGGCCGAGGCGGAGCGGATCCTCGACGCCGCCGGCATGCACGGGCGGATCACCGAGGTGTACAGCGAGTCCGTCCCGGCCGGCCAGGTGCTCGCGGCCGCTCCCGGGGTCGGCACCCGGACCAGGAAGAGCGACGAGGTCACCCTCACCGTCTCGCGCGGGCCGAAGCGGATCGCCGTGCCGGACCTGGTCGGCAAGCCGTCCGCGCAGGCCGCCTCGGCGCTGGCCGGGGCGCAGCTGGCGGCCGGCACGGTGACCGAGACCAACAGCGACACCGTCCCGGAGGGCTCGGTGATCAGCAGCTCCCCGGCCGCCGGGCAGCAGGTGGCGGAGAACACGCCGGTGGCGCTGGTGGTCAGCAAGGGCATGGTGGCGGTCCCGGACGTGACCGGGATGTCCAAGGAGGCCGCGGAGAAGGCGCTCCAGGCGGCCGGTTTCGCCATGCAGAGCAGCGGGGTCAACCTGTTCGGCACCGGCAAGGTGAACGGTCAGTCCCCGGCGGGCGGCGAGCGCAGGCCGCAGCGCACCGTGGTGACGGTCACCTTCCCGTTCTTCTAGGCTCGCCGTCCGGGCTAGCGGAGCGGGCCGTCGCCCGGCTCCTCCTGGTAGGAGTAGCGCTGCTCGCGCCACGGGTCGGCCCGGTTGTGGTAGCCGCGCTCCTCCCAGAAGCCGCGCCGGTCGGCCCGCATGTACTCGACCGCCCGGACCCACTTGGGCCCCTTCCAGGCGTACAGCCGCGGGACGACCAGCCGGACCGGGAAGCCGTGCTCGGCGGTGATCGTCTCGCCGTTGCGGTGGGTGGCGAGCAGGGTGTCGGGGGCGGCGAAGTCGGCGAGCCGCAGATTGGCGCTGTAGCCGTACTCGGCCCAGACCATCACGTGGGTGACGTCCCGGTCCGGCGGCACCAGGTCGAGCAGGACGGAGGCGGCCACGCCGGTCCAGTCGCTGTCGAGCACGGAGAAGCGGGTGACGCAGTGCAGGTCGGCCCGGACGGTGGTGCGGGGCAGGGCGTTGAAGCCCTCGAAGTCCCAGCTGTGCTTCTCCGCCGAGGCGGTCGCGCCGAACACCTGGAGGTCCCAGGTCAGGGGCTTGAAGCGGGGGACCGGCCCGTAGTGCAGGGCGGGCCAGCCGCGTTGGACGCGTTGGCCCGGCGGGAGCCCGGGGTCAGACGGCGATGACTGTTCTTGTTCGGACTGACCCATGGATCCATGGTGACAGACGGCGGGCGGCGGTCCGCGCGCGCCCCTTTCCCACCTCGCGCGCCCCGCTCGGACGGGTCACCCGCGCCACGCGTACGGGCCAAGGTCGGAGCAAATCGGATATTCCGATACATGTCCTAGTGAGTGTGAACTTACTGGAATTTCTTCCCATCACGGTGCCAGGATGCGTGCAGCCGAAGGGTACGGCCGTGGTCCCCGCACGCACACCAGGAAGGCAGCGCCATGAAGGGCGACACCGAGGTCATCGAGTTCCTCAACGAGCAGCTCACCGCCGAGCTGACCGCGATCAATCAGTACTTCCTGCACGCCAAGATGCAGGAGAACTTCGGCTGGACGAAGCTCGCCAAGTACACCCGGCACGAGTCCTTCGACGAGATGAAGCACGCCGAGGTGCTCACCGACCGGATCCTCTTCCTCGACGGGCTGCCCAACTACCAGCGGCTCTTCCACGTCCGGATCGGCCAGACGGTCAAGGAGATGTTCGAGGCGGACCGGCAGGTCGAGGTCGAGGCCATCGACCGGCTCAAGCGCGGGATCGTGGTGATGCGCGCCAAGAACGACGTCACCTCGGCGAACATCTTCGAGTCGATCCTGGCGGACGAGGAGCACCACATCGACTACCTCGACACCCAGCTCGAACTGCTGGAGAAGCTCGGGGAGGCGCTCTACCTCGCCCAGCTGATCGAGCAGCCGGAGTCCTGACCGGGGCCGCGGCGCTCAGGCGGCGGCACGCACGCGGCGCTCAGGCGACGGCGCGCAGCGGTACCACCGGTGACGGGGACAAGGACGGTGCCGGGGCCGACCCGGGATCGGCCCCCGGGTCGGCCAGACCCAGCTTGGTGGCGAGCCGCGCGGTCGGGCAGGGCCGGGCGCCGTGCTCACCGAGCAGGGCCTGGATCCGCCGGACGCAGGACCCGCAGTCGGTGCCGGCCTTGCAGCCCTTGGCTATCTGGCGCGGCGTGTTGGCCCCCGCGTCGATCGCCCGCTTCACCTGGTCCTCGGTGACCGCATGACACATGCACACGTACATCGCGGTCTCTCCCGGGGTGCAGCGAGTGGATCTCGACTCAGTGGATCTTGACTAAGGCTTGCCTTAGTTCACTAAGCCTCACCTTACCCGCCGAACCGGGTACGCAAAAGCCTCTCCGGCCGGGGAAAACCCCAGGCCGGAGAGGCTTCGCTCACATTCGGGACGGTCTCAGACGGTGCCGCGGTACATCTCGGCGACCAGGAACGCGAGGTCCAGCGACTGGCTGCGGTTGAGCCGCGGGTCGCAGGCCGTCTCGTAGCGCTGGTGCAGGTCGTCGACCAGCACCTCGTCGCCGCCGCCGACGCACTCGGTGACGTCGTCGCCGGTCAGCTCCACGTGGATGCCGCCCGGGTGGGTGCCGAGCGCGCGGTGCACCTCGAAGAAGCCCTTGACCTCGTCGAGCACGTCGTCGAAGCGACGGGTCTTGTGCCCGCTGGACGCCTCGAAGGTGTTGCCGTGCATCGGGTCGCAGATCCAGACCGGCTGGGCGCCGGAGGCGGTGACCTTCTCCACCAGGGTCGGCAGGGCCTCGCGGACCTTGCCCGCGCCCATCCGGGTGATGAAGGTGAGCCGGCCGGGCTCACGCTCCGGGTCCAGCTTCTCGATCAGGGTCAGCGCCTCGTCGACCGTCGTGGTCGGGCCGAGCTTCACACCGATCGGGTTGCGGATCTTCGAGGCGAACTCGATGTGCGCGTGGTCCAGCTGGCGGGTGCGCTCACCGATCCACACCATGTGGCCGGAGACGTCGTACAGCTCGCCGGTGCGCGAGTCCACGCGGGTCAGCGCGGTCTCGTAGTCGAGGACCAGCGCCTCGTGGGACGAGTAGAACTCGACCGTCCGGAACTCCTCCGGCGCCACGCCACAGGCGTTCATGAACGCCAGCGCGTTGTCGATCTCGCGGGCCAGCTGCTCGTAGCGCTGACCGGCCGGCGAGTTGCGCACGAAGTCCTGGTTCCAGGCGTGCACCTGGCGCAGGTCCGCGTACCCACCGGTGGTGAAGGCGCGCACCAGGTTCAGCGTCGCGGCGGACGCGTTGTACATCCGCTTCAGCCGCTCCGGGTCCGGGATCCGGGACTCGGGGGTGAACTCGAAGCCGTTCACCGAGTCGCCGCGGTAGACCGGCAGGGTCACGCCGTCGCGGGTCTCGGTCGACTTGGAGCGCGGCTTGGAGTACTGGCCGGCGATCCGGCCGACCTTCACCACCGGCACCGAGGCCGCGTAGGTCAGCACCGCCGCCATCTGGAGCAGGGTCTTGAGCTTGTTGCGGATGTGCTCCGCCGAGACACCGTCGAAGGCCTCGGCGCAGTCACCGCCCTGCAGCAGGAAGGCCTCGCCACGGGCCACCGCACCGAGTCGGGCGCGCAGCTGGTCGCACTCGCCGGCGAAGACGAGGGGCGGATACGAGGCGAGCTCGGCAAGGGTCTTGCGCAGAGCCTCTTGGTCCGGCCATTCGGGCTGCTGCGCCGCGGGCAGGGACTGCCAGGTGTGGGGATTCGTCACGGTCACGCGGTCAAGGCTACGGGGTGCGGCAACCGAATCATGACCACCGCCCGAGGGATGAGACACCTTGCGGACATTCGAGTGACACCCCTCACGCCCGCCCGAGGATCCGCTAGGCTCGGTCCCGTGAACACGCCGCACACCCAATCCTGGTGGTGGGCCGACCCTCTGGGTGGCCCACAGTCCGCGCGTTCCTAGACGCACACGACGGCCGCCCCCCGGGGCGGCCGTCGGCGTTCTC
Source organism: Kitasatospora misakiensis (assembly GCF_042656005.1). NCBI lineage: Bacteria > Bacillati > Actinomycetota > Actinomycetes > Kitasatosporales > Streptomycetaceae > Kitasatospora > Kitasatospora misakiensis. The sequence continues at coordinate 398,084 of NZ_JBHSOF010000002.1, forward strand.
CAGTCGGCCGGCAGCCTCCCGGGAGCGGAACCCCGCACCCGCCGCAGAAGCCACCCCGGAAGGAACGCCGCCACCGTGACCAGTGCCGCCGACCTGCTCGCCCGCCTCACCGCCGCCGACGCACCGGCCTTCGCCCTGCTGCACCGCCGCACCCCGCGAACCGCCCCGGACACGGTCGAGGTGCTGCTCGGCACCGTCTCCGACCACGACCGGCTGGCCGACCTGCCGGTCCGCCACGGCGTCCCCTCCGACGGCCCGGTCCACGACCTGCTCGCCCTCGTCCCCTACCGGCAGATCCGCGAGCGCGGCTTCGAGGCGCACGACGACGACACCCCGCTCCAGGCCCTCTCGGTCACCGAGCAGTACGCCCTGCCGCTCGCCGAGGTCACCGCGGCGCTGCCCCGGCTGCCCGTCACCCTGACCGGCGGAGGCTTCGACATCGACGACGCCGAGTACGCCGCGATCGTCCGCCAGGTGATCGACGAGGAGATCGGGCGCGGCGAGGGCGCCAACTTCGTCATCCGCCGCGACTTCACCGCGACCCTGGAGGCCCCCGGCGGAGCCGGCGAGGGCGGCTGCTCCCCCGCGCTCGCCCTCACCCTGTTCCGGCGGCTGCTGGAGCAGGAGCGCGGCGCCTACTGGACCTTCCTGGTGCACACCGGCGACCGCGTCCTGGTCGGCGCCTCCCCCGAGGTGCACGTCCGGCAGAGCGGCGGGACGGTCGTGATGAACCCGATCTCCGGCACCTACCGCTATCCCGCCGCCGGCTCCGACCTCGAATCGCTGATCTCCTTCCTCCACGACCCCAAGGAGTTGGAGGAGCTGACCATGGTGGTCGACGAGGAACTCAAGATGATGTGCACCGTCGGCGACCTCGGCGGCCAGGTGCTCGGCCCCCGGCTCAAGGAGATGTCCCACCTCGCGCACACCGAGTACGAGCTGCGCGGCCGCACCTCGCTGGACGTCCGGGAGGTGCTGAAGGAGACCATGTTCGCCGCCACCGTCACCGGCAGCCCGGTGCAGAACGCCACCCGGGTGATCAAGCGGTACGAGCGCGGCGGCCGCGGCTACTACTCCGGGGCGCTCGCCCTGATCGGCCGCGCGGCCAGCGGCGGGCAGCTGCTCGACTCCCCGATCTGCATCCGCACCGCCGACATCGACCCGGCCACCGGCCGGCTCGCCGTCCGGGTCGGCGCCACCCTCGTCCGCCACTCCGACCCGGAGTCCGAGGTCGCCGAGACGCACGCCAAGGCCGCCGGGGTGCTCACCGCGATCGGCGCCCGCCCGGCCCCCGACCGGCCGGCCGGCCGGAGCGGCCCCCGGCTCGGCGACAACCACCGCGTCCAGGCCGCGCTCGGCGCCCGGCGGGCCGGCCTCGCCCCGTTCTGGCTGCGGATGCAGCAGCCGTCCCTGGTCACCGAGGAGCTGGAGACCCTGGTCGTCGACGGCGAGGACACCTTCACCGCGATGCTCGGCCATCTGCTGACCTCGCTCGGCCACCGGGTCACCGTGGCCCGCTACGACGAGCCGGGCCTGCGCGAGCGGGTCGCCGCCCACCCCGGCGCGCTGGTGCTCGGCCCCGGCCCGGGCGACCCGGCCGCCGCCGACGACCCCAAGATGGCCGTGCTGCGCCCGATCGTCACCGACGCGCTGGCCGCCGTCCGGGACGGTCGGCGCACCGCCCCGCTGCTCGCCGTCTGCCTCAGCCACCAGCTGCTGTCCGCCGCGCTCGGACTGCCGCTGGCCCGCAAGGCCGTGCCGTACCAGGGCGCGCAGGAGACCGTGGACCTGTTCGGGACGCGGCGGACGGTCGGCTTCTACAACACCTTCACGGCCCGCTGCACGGACGCCGACGCCGCCCGGCTGGCCGCCGAGGGCGTCGAGGTGGCCCGCGACCCGCTGACCGGGGACGTGCACGCGCTGCGCGGGCCGGGCTTCGCCGGGCTGCAGTTCCACCCCGAGTCGGTGCTCACCCGGGAGGGTGTGGAGATCGTCGCCGGGATGCTGCGCGAGGCGGTGGCCGCCGGCCAGGGCTGAGCCTCCGGCGCCGGGCGGGGTGCGCGACCACCCCGCCCGGACGGCGGGCCCCGTCACACCTCGTCAGATCCCGTCAGATCCCGTCGTCCAGCCCCTGCTCGATCGCGTACCGGACCAGCTCGACCCGGTTGTGCAGCTGGAGCTTGCCCAGGGTGTTCTGGACGTGGTTCTGCACGGTGCGGTGGGAGAGCACCAGCCGATCGGCGATCTGCTTGTACGACAGGCCCTTGGCGACCATCCGCAGCACCTCGGTCTCCCGGGCGGTCAGCTGCGGGACGACCGGGGCGGCCGGGGCGGGCGGCTCGGCCGCCAGCCGGCGGAACTCGCCGAGCACCAGCCCGGCCAGGCCGGGGGTGAACACCGCGTCGCCGACGGCGGTGCGCCGCACCGCGTCCAGCAGCTCCTCCCGCCCGGCCGACTTGACCAGGTACCCGGTCGCGCCGGACTTCACGGCCTCCAGCACGTCCGCGTGCTCACCGCTCGCGGAGAGCACCAGGACGCGCACCGACGGGTCGTTGGCGACCACCTGGCGGCAGGCCTCGGCGCCGGACAGGCCGGGCAGGTTGAGGTCGAGCACCACGACCTGCGGGGAGCAGGCGCGGGCCCGGCGGACGGCCTCCTCGCCGTCCCCGGCGGTGGCCACCACGTCCAGCCCGGCCTCGGCGAGGTCGCGGGAGACGGCGTCGCGCCACATCGGGTGGTCGTCCACCACCATCACCCGCACCGGCCGGCCGGCGGCCGCCTGCTGGTCGATCGACTGGTCGGTGGTCATGCGCGGAACCCTTTCGCGGGAGGTGTGCGGGAGGTGTCGGGAGCGGTCACGGCCGGCCGGCCGGGGCGCCGGCCGCGGTGCGCGGGACCCTGAGCTCCACCTCGACGCCCTCCCCGGGCGCCGAGTACAGCTCCGCGGTGCCGCCGAGGTCCAGCAGTCGGCCGCGGATCGACTGGGAGACGCCGAGCCGGCCGGCCCGCTCCGCCTCGCCGAGCCGCCCGGGCGCGAACCCGGGGCCGTCGTCGCGGATCGACACGGTGACGGCCTCCGGCTCGTCCTCGACCAGGATCCAGGCACGCGCCGCGGGCCCGGCGTGCCGGCGGACGTTGTCCACCGCGGCGCCGACGGCGGCGGCCAGCTCACCGGCGGCCCGCGCGGGCAGCAGCACCGGGGTGCCGGGCGCCGACACGGTCACCCGCTCGTCCGCGTACGGGGTGAGCAGGCCGCGGAGGTCCTGCGGCTGCTCGGGTTCGCGCTGGGCGGGCAGCGGGCCGCCGCTCATCAGCGCGCGCAGGGCGCGCTCCTGCTCCCCCGCCAGCCGGCCCAGCTCGCCGAGGTCCGCGCCGCCGGCCGGCGCCTCGGTGCCCCGGCGCTGGACCAGCGCGAGCACCTGCAGCACCCCGTCGTGGATGTCCCGGGAGAGCCGCTCGCGCTCCCGGTTGGCCGCCTCGACCTGGAGCGCCCGGGTGAGCGTCGCCTCACTGGCCCGGGCCAGTTCGATGACGTAGCCGATCGCGCAGCCGGCCACCATGAGCAGCACGATGTTGTGGATGTTGTCGCCGGTCGCACCGCCGTGGCCGAGGATGTTGGCCACCCCGATCACCGAGCCGGCCGCCGCCGCCCAGCGCCAGCCGCCCCGGCCGGCGAAGCCGAGCACGGTGCCGGCCGCCCAGATGGTGGGCAGGGTCGGCGCGCCGTGGCTGATCCGGGCGGGATCGTCGACCATGCCGCTCATCACGATGCCGGTGACGACGAGCGTGAGGTCGGTGGTGAGCACGTACCAGGTGCAGCGGTGCGGGCCGGAGAACGCCCGGGTGGAGGCCAGCGTCCAGAGGGTCAGCGCGCCGAGGTAGATCCAGCCGGCGACGGGGTGCAGGAACTCCAGGTAGGAGTCGAAGTACCGGAGCAGCGCGTAGCACAGGGCCAGCACCCGGAAGAAGGAGATGGCCCGCCAGAGCGGCAGCTCGACGGACATGCCGCCCGCCGCCGCCGCCGCGCCGACCGCGCCCGGCCCCGCCGCGCCGCCTATGCCGCCTATGCCGCCGTCCGTCATGACTGCCGCCCTCCCCCCGGCGCCCGGCCGGCCCCGACTCAGGCCGACCCGGTCTCCTTCTGCTGCTCCTGCTCGGCCTTCTGCTGTTCGGCCTTCTCCTGCTCGGCCTTCTCCAGCTTCTCCGCCTCGGCCTTCTCGGCCTTGGCGGCGGCCTGCTCGGCCTTCTGCACGGCCTTGCGCTCGGCGTCGGCCTTCTTCTTGTCGTCGGCGATCTGCCGCTTGGCGGCGGTCGCGTAGATGTCCACGTACTCCTGGCCGGAGAGCCGCATGATCTCGTACATCACCTCGTCCGTCACCGAACGGAGGATGAAGCGGTCGTTCTCCATGCCGTGGTAGCGGGAGAAGTCCAGCGGGCGGCCGATCCGGATGCCCGGGCGGATGCCGAAGTTCGGGACCACCTGGCCGGGCGGCTGCACCTTCTCGGTGTCGATCATCGCGACCGGGATGACCGGCGCGCCGGTGGCCAGCGCGACGCGGGCCAGGCCGCCGACCTTGCCCCGGTAGAGCTTGCCGTCGGGCGAGCGGGTGCCCTCCGGGTAGACGCCGAACAGCTCGCCGCGGTCCAGCACGGCGATCGCCGAGCGGATCGCCGCCTCGCCGGCGCCGCGCACTCCCGAGCGGTCGACCGGGAGCTGGCCGACGCCCTTGAAGAAGGCGGCGGTCAGCCGGCCCTTGATGCCCGGCGTGGTGAAGTACTCCGCCTTGGCGATGAAGGTCACCCGGCGCTTGATCAACGCGGGGAAGAAGAAGGAGTCCGAGAACGAGAGGTGGTTGCTCGCGATGATCGCGGCACCTTCGGTGGGGATGTTCTCCTCACCCTCGATCCACGGCCGGAAGAAGATCCGAAGCAGCGGCGCGACGATCATCTTCATCAGTCGGTAGAACAACCCGGGCCTCCTGTATTGCGGACCGGTCGATCCTAATGCCCCCCGGCGCCCGCCCGTGCCCCGCCCCGCCCCGGCGGGGTGTTCCGGGGGGCGCGTGACCGGGCGTCGGGCCGGGTGCCCGGCGGGGGTGTACGCGGCGGGCGGGCCCGTGGGACGATGCGAATTCGGCCGCCTCCCGCACCGGGTCCGCCCCCGCACGCACGTGTCCGCACGCACCCGTACGTACTCATACGCACCCACCCGCACCCGTACGTCCAGCGCGTCCCGCTCGTACCAGCGCCACCCTCCAGCGTCCTCGCCCGCGAAGGAGCCCGCCATGTCGCTGCTGCCCGGCGCCGAACCGTACCGCCACCGGGGCGGGCCGGTGGGCGTCCTGCTCTGCCACGGGTTCACCGGCTCGCCACGATCGCTGCGGCCGTGGGCGGAGGACCTGGCCGCCGCCGGGTACACCGTCGCGCTGCCGGTGCTGCCGGGCCACGGCACGCGCTGGCAGGACCTGCAGATGACCCGCTGGGAGGACTGGTACGCCGAGGTCGAGCGGGAGCTGCTGGAGTTGGCGCAGCGGTGCGAGCAGGTCTTCGTCTGTGGGCTCTCGATGGGCGGCGGTCTGGCGCTGCGGCTGGCCGCCGTGCACGGGCCGAAGATCGCCGGACTGGTGCTGGTCAACCCGTCGGTGCGGTCGGACAACCCCGCGAGTGTCATTCTGCCGGTGCTGCGGCACCTGGTGCCGAGCCTGCCCGGGGTCGCCAACGACATCGCCCGGCCCGGCGCGGACGAGCTGGCCTACGACCGCACACCGCTGCACGCCGCGTGGTCGCTGGCCAGGCTGTGGAAGGACGTCCAGACCCGGCTGCCGCAGGTGACCCAGCCGGTGCTGCTCTTCCGCAGCCCGCAGGACCACGTGGTCTCCGCGGCCAACTCCGAGCTGGTGCTGGCCCGGATATCCTCGACCGATGTGACGGAGCGGCTGTGCCAGCGCAGCTATCACGTCGCGACGCTGGACCACGACGCGGCGGAAATATTCGCGGCCGCCCAGGACTTCATCCGACGGCTGGCGCCCGCGCACGCGGCGGGGGTCAGTGCGGGGGAATCCGACCACCACCAAGGCTGAAGGGCCGGAAGTGCACGAGAGCAGCACGGCGGGCGGCGAGGACGACGCGCCCCGCGAGGAGGGTGCGACCACGGGCGGCGCGCGGCCGGGCGCCGGGCGGCCGGACGGGGAGCAGCCGGGCCGCGGTCCGGCCGGGGGCACGGCGGCCCCGGCGGCGGGCGGCGAGGCGACGGCGACCGGCGCGTCCGGGGCTGGGGCTGGGAGCGGGTCCGGGGGCGCTGCCGGCTCCGGGACTGGCTCCGGGACCGGTGGTGTCCCGGTGACGGGCGAGGGCGGCGAGCCCGCCGAGCCGGCCCGTACGCGGCGCGCGCCCGAGCGCAGCCAGGCCGAGCAGGACGAGATCTTCGCCGCGCTGGTCGCCCAGTTCGACGACCCGGTGGACCTCAACAACCCCAACTGGCCGGAGATCGAGAACCTCCGGGCACGTGGCGAGTTCAAGAACGTCAAGGACCGCTCCGACACCGACCGCTTCCCCGGCGAGCCCGGCGACCTCGCCGACCTGGCGCCCCAGCCGCGCCCCCGCTCCGGCCGCCCGGTGATGCCGGCCGCCGGCTCCGGGCCGCGCGACTTCGAGCTCACCGAGGACGCCGACGAGGGCCACTTCGAGCCGCCGGAGCCGCCGCCGCTGCCGGAGGCCGACACCACCGCCAAGTTCGCCTGGCTCGCGGTGCTCGGCGGCCCCGCGCTGCTGCTCTTCGACGCGGTGGTCTGGCGCGAGGTCGCCGGCTGGCCGGCCTGGGTCGGGGTGGCCTCCTTCCTGGGCGGCTTCGCCACCCTGGTGGTCCGGATGAAGGACCACGACGAGGACGAGCCCGAGGACCCGCACGGCGGCGCCGTCGTCTGACGCCCGCGCGGCCCGTCCCCCGGCCCCTCGACCACTCGGTCGGGGGGCCGGGCTCGTCGACGGGCGGGACTTCCCGGCGCACCGGCCGCTCCACCGATCACTCCTCGGGGTGGAGTTCGGCGACCAGTGGGCGCAGCGGTGCCCTGACCTGCCGGGCCGCCGCACGGGCCGCCCCGAAGCTGTGTGCCGACGTTCCCGGGTCGGGCGCTCCTCGCGGACGAGGGGCCGGCCGGGGGCGGCGGGTGCACGGCGCACCCGTGGGACGACGAGGAGACTCACAGTGGACCGTTCGCCCAAGTCCAGGTCAGGCACACGGCCGGGGGTCGGCCGGGTCGCCGCGGTGGCAGCCGCCGGCCTGCTGCTCGTACTGGCGGTCCCCGGGGCGGCGCTCGCCGCGCCCGGCGACCTGGATCCGACCTTCGGCACGGGCGGAAGGGTGACCACCGACTTCGGCGGCGGGTCCGACGAGGCCCACGGGGTCGTCGTCCAGGCCGACGGCAAGATCGTGGTGGCCGGGTACGCGGGTGCCACCGACGACTTCGCCCTGGCCCGGTACAACCCGGACGGCAGCCTGGACAGCGGTTTCGGTACCGGCGGCAAGGTGACGACCGACTTCAACGGCGGCTCGGACGCGGCGCACGGCCTCGCCCTCCAGAGCGACGGCAAGATCGTCGCGGTCGGCCGCAGCGAGGTGCCCGAGGGCGGCGTCGGCTGGTTCTCGGTGGCCCGGTACAACACCGACGGCTCCCTGGACACCGGCTTCGGCACCGGCGGCAGGACCGTCGTCGACTTCGGCACCGGCGGCGCCGACGACGCGTTCGGCGTCGCGGTGCAGGGCGACGGCAAGATCGTCGCCGCCGGTCTGACGGGGGGTGACTTCGCGCTGGCCCGCCTCAACACCGACGGCACCCTCGACAGCGGCTTCGACAACGACGGCCGGGCCACCACCGACTTCGACGGTGGCGCCGACGCGGCTCGCGCGGTGGCGGTGCAGGGCGACGGGAAGATCGTCGCCGCCGGCTACACCGGCAGCGGCGCCGGCAACTACGACTTCGCGCTCGCCCGCTACACCTCCACCGGCGCCCCCGACACCGGCTTCAGCAGCGACGGCAAGGTCGCCACCACCTTCGGCGGCGTCGAGTTCGCCCACGCGCTGGCCCTGCAGCCCGACGGCAAGATCGTCGCCGCGGGCTACACCGGCAACGACTTCGCCCTGGCCCGCTACAACAGCGCCGGCAACCTCGACGGCGGCTTCGACACCGACGGCAAGGTCACCACCGACTTCGGCGGCGGTGAGGTCGCCTACGGCGTCGCGGTGCAGTCCGGCGGCGCGATCGTCGTCGTCGGCTCCACCTCGACGGGCAGCGGCGGCAGCGACTTCGCGCTCGCCCGCTACACCTCCACCGGCGCCCTCGACACCGGCTTCAGCGGCGACGGCAGGGCCACCACCGACTTCGGCGGGGGCTTCGACCAGGCGCTCGGCACCGCCGTCCAGCCGGACGGCCGGATCCTCGCGGCCGGATACAGCGACGGCGACGCGGCCCTCGCCCGCTACGACGGCTCCGCCGGTACGCCCGCCGGGGTGGACCTGTCGGTCACCAAGACCGGCCCCGGCAGCGTCACCGCCGGCGCCCAGGCCGCCTACACCGTGACGGTCACCAACAACAGCGCCACGGCCGCCACCGGCGTCACGCTCTCCGACTCGATCACCGGCCCGGGCACCGTGCTCTCGGCCACGCCGGGCCAGGGCAGCTGCACCACCACCGCCACCGGCGCCAGCTGCGCACTCGGCACCCTCGCGGCCGGCGCCTCCACCACCGTGACGGTCACGGTCGGCACCACCGGCGCGGGCACCCTCGCCGACACCGCGACCGTCGGCGCGACCCAGAGCGACCCCGTCCCGGCCAACAACACCGCCACCGCGAGCACCACCGTGAACGCCCCGTCCGGCGTCGACCTGTCGGTCACCAAGACCGGTCCGACCACGACCAGCATCGGCGACACCCCGGCCTACACCGTGACGGTCACCAACCGGAGCGGCAGCCAGGCCGCCACCGGCGTCACCCTCACGGACACCCTCACCGGCCCGGCCGCCCTGGTCTCCGCCGCGCCCGGCCAGGGCAGCTGCACCACCACCGCCACCAGCGCCAACTGCGCACTCGGCACCCTCGCGGCGGGCGCCTCCACCACCGTCACGGTGACCGTCGAGCCCCGGGCCACCGGCACCCTCACCGACACCGCGACCGCCGGCGCCACCCAGAGCGACCCCGTCCCGGCCAACAACACCGCCACCGCCACCACCGCCGTCAACAACGCCCACGGCTGCACGATCATCGGCACCGCCAACGCCGAGACCCTCGTCGGCACCGGCGGCAACGACGTCATCTGCGCGCTCGGCGGCAACGACACCGTCAGCGCGGGCAGCGGCTCCGACACCGTCTACGCCGGCTCAGGGAACGACATGGTCGACGGCGGGTCCGGCAACGACACGCTGTTCGGCGGCCTCGGGAACGACCAGCTGTTCGGCGGCCTCGGCAACGACTCGCTCAACGGCGGCCCCGGCACCGACACGCTGAACGGCGGCTCGGGCTTCGACAGTTGCACCGCGACCGCCGGCGACACGCTCATCAGCTGCCCGTAGCGTCCGGAGCGAGACGCGTTCGCGGCGCGGCACCCCTCGGGTGCCGCGCCGCATGTCCCTAAGGCCGTACGGGCAGTTGGAGCACCGCGAGCACCGGGAGATGGTCGGTGGCGGCCCGCAGGTCGGCCTCGGTGACGCCGGGCAGGCCGTGCGGGACGCCGCAGGCGAGCACCTCGATGCCGGGCGTCGCGAAGACGGCGTCGAGCCGCTGGTAGGGGTTGTCCGGGACGGAGGTCATCTCGCCGCCCCAGGGCGCCACCACATGCCCGTCCTGGAGCCGCCCGGCCAGCGACCGCCAGCCGGGGCCGTCCGGGTGCTCGTTGAAGTCCCCCGCGATCACGCCGAGTTCGGCGTGCCGCAGCTGTCCGGCGAGCAGTCCGAACTGCCGCAGCCGCTCGTCCGCGTCCAGGCTGAGGTGGCAGCTGGTGACGGTGAACGGCGCCGCGCCGGCCACCTCGACCAGCGCGGTCGCGAAGCCGCGCGCGTGCAGTCCGCGGGTCTTCGGCAGCAGCCGGTCATGGGTGGCCACCACCCGGACGCCGGGCCGGCCGAGCAGCAGCGGCCCGGCCGCGGTCCGGCCACCGCCGCTGAGGACCACCGTGCCGGTCGCCCGGGCGAGCCAGGCCGCCTGCCCCTCGGGGCGCCAGTAGCGCGGGGACTCCTGGACGCAGACCACGTCGGGCGCGCAGGCCCGGACCACCCGGGCCAGCGCGCGCCGGTCGTCGCGCAGCGAGCGGATGTTGTAACTGAGCAGCCGCAGCCGGCCCGGCGCGGGCGGCGGCAGTTCGGCCGGTGCGGTGGTCATCGCGGCACTCCTCCCCTGGGCGTCCCGGACGACGCTACCGCTCGTCAGGAGGCGCGACACGGCGGCGCAACACGACGGCGGCCCGGTTCGCGGGGAACCGGGCGGCCGTCCGACGGGACGGGGCGGATCAGAGCGTGCGGGCCAGGTCGGCCGCGCCGGCGATACCGGCGGCCGATCCCGTCGAGGCGAGCACCACCTCGGCGCGCGGACGGTGCACCCCACCGGTCAGGTAGTGCTCGAAGGCCTTGGCGACCGGGTCCAGCAGCAGCCGGCCGGAGTCGGAGACCCCGCCGCCGAGCACGAAGACGCCCGGGTCGAAGAGCGCCGCGAGGTCGGCCATCCCCCGGCCCAGCCAGTCGGCCAGCTCGGCGTAGCAGTCCAGGGCGAGCGGGTCGCCCTCCTCGGCGGCCTGGGTGATGTGGATGCCGCGGATCGTCTCGGCGACGCCGTCGTTGAGCTCCAGCATCCGCCGGCCGCGCACCTGGTCCTCGGCGGCGTGCTCCCGGCCGTACCGGCGCAGGGCGCGACCGGAGCCGTACTGCTCCCAGCAGCCCCTGCCGCCGCAGCCGCAGGGCAGGCCGTCCGGGACCATGTTGAGGTGGCCGATCTCGCCGGCCACGCCGAACCGGCCGCGGTGCAGCCGGCCGTCCAGGACGAGGCCGCCGCCGATGCCGGTACCGACGGTGATCAGCACCATGTCGCTGTGGCCGGAGCCGGCGCCGAAGCGGTACTCGGCCCAGGCGGCGCAGTTGGCGTCGTTCTCGATGACCGCGGGCAGGCCGGTGAGCTCCTCGACCCGGCCGCGCAGCGGCTCGTCCTCCCAGTCGATGTTGGGAGCGAAGATCACCGTCGAGCGGTCGCGGTCGACGAAGCCGGGGGCGCCGATGCCCGCCGCGACCACGTCGGGGTACTGGTCCTTGAGTTCGCGCACGGCCTGCGCGATCGCGTCGACCGCCCACTGCGGGTCGGCCGGGGTGGGCACCCTGGTCCGGGCGAGGATCTCACCGTCCTCGTCGACCACGCCTGCCGCGATCTTGGTCCCGCCGACGTCGACGCCGATGGTCAGAGCCATGTGTCCCTCAGCTATTCACTCGTTCCCGCTGGACGGAACGGTACCGCCCAACCCCGCCCGCGTACACACCGCCGCATACATTAACCGAAGACAGTCTGGCCCCGACGAGGCCGATCCCTTTCAAAAGTCGTACATTTTTCCCAATTGTGTCACAGTGCGTAGTTACGTCGTGACCCGGAGGGAATCAGGGGTTCACTGCTTGGCGGAGGGCCCCTCAGGGGCGTCCTCGTCCAGGTCCACCCGTTCGGGGCGGGCCGACTCCCCGGCCGTCCAGCGGCGCTCGCGGCCGGTCACCGCGGCCCGGTAGGCGGCCAGCAGCTCGGTCCCGGCGGCGGCGAGGTGGCCGTACACCTCGGGCTGCTTCTCGCGCAGGCGGTCGGCCAGCCCGGCCAGCGAGATCAGGGTCTCGGCGCTCGCCTCCTGGGCCTTCTCGCCGACGGCGGAGGCGAACCGGCGCACCTCGTCCACCAGCGGGCCCAGTTCCGGCCCGAACGGGTGCTCGGCGGTGGGCTCGGTCCGGTCGGTGCTGGTCATCGCGTGCGCCTCCTCAGCAGCGGCGACCGCACCCGCGGCCACCCGCCCCGACGCTACCGGACCCGGCCGGACGCCTTGGACGCTCGATCTACCTGGGCCAGAGGGCCGGGTCCGGGGCGAAGCGGATCGCCAGGACCCCGTCCTGCAGGCCCGCGCCGGCGACGTTGCACCGCCGCAGCGCCGACGGCAGCGGCAGTACCCGCCGGTGGGCGCCGAGGCCGACCACCAGTTCGTCCCCGCGCCGGACGAGGTCCAGGTCCTCGCGCTCGGCGCCGGGCAGCGCCAGGTGCCAGACCAGCAGGCCGTCCGCGGCCAGCCGGTCCTCGACGGTCCACGCCCCGGCCGGCCGCGCCTCGGGGCCGGGGCCGGCGCCGTAGAGGCGGTCGGCGACGGCCTCCAGGGTGGCCTCGGCGGGCCCGGTGGTGAGCAGCGGGATGCCGTCGCAGGCGGCGCCCAGCGCGGCGAGCTCCTCCCGGCGGCGCCCGGCGAGGGCGGCCAGCCACGGGTCGGGCGAGTCGGTGGCGGCGTCCGGCAGGACGCCGTGCACCACGACGGCGTCGGGGTGGTGGCCGTGCAGGGCGAGTCCGGCCCGGATCCGCCGCAGCTCCTCGAAGGGGTGGGCGTCGGCGGCGGTGACCAGGCGGACGCTGGTGCCGGGGGCGGTGATCGCGGCGCGCGCCGCGGCGAGCGCGCCGGCCGCCTTGACGCGCGCCTCGTACAGCCACTCGGCGGGCATCGGGACGCCGGCGAGGCCGGCCAGCAGGGGCCGCAGGGCCCGGGCGGCCTGGCGCTGCTCGGGGACGAGCCGGGCCAGGTAGCGCTCCAGCTGCTCGGGCAGGGCGAGGGTGGCGATCAGGTCGGCGGGCGGCGGGGCGAGCACCACCAGGACGTCCGCGTCGACGGCGGGCAGCGCGCGGAGCAGGGCGAGTCGGGCGGTGCCGGGGAGGGCGGTGAGCTCCTCGGGGTCGAGCGGCTCGGCGCCGAGCAGGTCGAGGGCGGGCTTGAGCCGGCCGCCGATCTCGTCGAAGGCGTGCCGGAAGGCGGCCTGCTCGTCGGTCCGGGCGACGGCCAGGCCGGGCGCGTACTCGGCCGGTTCGGCGTCCAGGCGGACGCCGAGGGCGGCGTCCAGGGTGCGGTGCGGGTCGTCGGCCGCCAGGAGCAGGGTGCGCCGGCCCTGCCGGGCGGCGTGCAGGGCGGTGGCGGCGGCCACCGTGGGCGCCGCCGGGTCGCCGCTGACCAGGATGGTGCGTGTCGCCGTCATGCCGTACCGCCCCCGTTCGTCGGTGCCGCCGGGCCTCAGAGCGCCTTGTCGGCGGCGGTGTCCTCGACCCGCTTCTTCAGGCCGGCCAGGGCCCGGTCGATGATGACCTTCTCGGCCTTGCGCTTGATCATGCCGAGCATCGGGATCTTGACGTCGACGGCGAGCTGGTAGGTGACCTCGGTGCGGTCGGCGCCGAGCGGGGCCAGCGTGTAGGAGCCGTCGAGCGAGCGGAGCATCTGGCTGCGGACCAGGGTCCAGCCGCACTCGCGGTCGCCGTCCCAGGTGTAGGCGAGGACGTGCTCGTCGCGGATGGCGCCGGCGTCCAGCACCAGCCGGACCTGGGCCGCGCGGCCGTTCTCGGCCGTCTCCAGGACCTCGATCTCCTTGACCTCGCCGGTCCAGGCCGGGTAGGCGGCGAAGTCGGCGATCACGGCCATGACCGTCGCCGGGGTCGCGTCGATGGTGATGCTCGACCTGGTGTGCTCCGCCATGGAATGGCCCTCCGCGTCGTCCCGTGCTGGTCCGGCCGAGCCTGCTCGGCCGGGTGCGCCCGGAGCAGGCTATCGCGCCCCGCGATCAGGTCGGCCCCTCGGCCCGCCCCCGGAGGCACCCGGGGGCGGACCGGCGCCGGAAGACGCCGTCCGTGACCGGGCGTTACCGGCCGGTCACCTCCGGGCTGTCGTAGGGTGCCATTCGAACGACCCGGTCCCGACCTGGTCGGAGGGGGGTCACGGTGTGACACTTCGAACACCGGAGCCGACCCCCCTGGCCGAAGCTGCCTACCGGGCAGTAACGTCCTGCCGTCCCGCAGCGTCGCGAACGAGGAGCAGTCTTGCTCGACTTCAGCCTTCCGGCCCTCTACCAGGTACCGAGCGGCGGTAACCTCTCCGACCTCGTGCACCAGAACGCCGAGCGGCACCCCGAGGTCGCGGTGCTCAGCCGCAAGGTGGACGGTCAGTGGCAGGAGTTGACCGCCGCGCAGTTCCTGGTCGAGGTGCACGCCGCCGCGAAGGGCCTGATCGCCGCGGGTGTCGAGCCGGGCGACCGGGTGGGCGTCATGTCCCGCACCCGGTACGAGTGGACGCTGCTGGACTTCGCGATCTGGACGGCCGGCGCGGTCACCGTGCCGGTGTACGAGACCTCCTCCGCCGAGCAGGTCGAGTGGATCCTCGGCGACTCCGGGGCGGTCGCGGTGTTCACCGAGACCGAGGCCCACAGCGCGGTGGTCGCGGAGGTCCGGGAGCGCCTGCCGGAGCTGCGGCACACCTGGCAGATCGAGGGCCCGGCGCTCGCCGCGCTGACCGAGTCGGGCCGCGAGGTCGCCGACACCACGGTCGCCGAGCGCCGCTCGGTCGCCACCGCCGACTCGCTCGCCACGATCGTGTACACCTCGGGCACCACCGGCCGCCCGAAGGGCTGTCAGCTGACCCACGGCAACTTCCTGGCCGAGTGCGGCAACGTGGTGGAGCGCCTGGCCCCGCTGTTCCGCACCGGTGAGAGCTCCGTCCTGCTCTTCCTGCCGCTGGCCCACGTGTTCGCCCGGATCGTCGAGATCGCCCCGGCGATGGCCCCGATCAAGCTCGGCCACGTCTCCGACGTCCGGGACGTCACCACCGAGCTGGCCACCTTCAAGCCCACCCTGATCCTGGGCGTGCCCCGGGTCTTCGAGAAGGTCTACAACACCGCCCGGGCCAAGGCGCAGGCCGACGGCAAGGGCAAGATCTTCGACAAGGCCTCCGACACCGCGATCGCCTACAGCCGGGCGCTGGACGCGGGCGGCGCCGGGCTGCTGCTCAAGCTCAAGCACGCCGTCTTCGACAAGCTGGTCTACAGCAAGCTGCGGGCCGCGCTCGGCGGCCGGGCGACCCACGCGATCTCCGGCGGCGCCCCGCTCGGCGAGCGGCTCGGCCACTTCTACCGGGGCATCGGCTTCACCGTGCTGGAGGGCTACGGCCTGACCGAGACCTGCGCGGCCACCGCCTTCAACCCGTGGGACAAGCCGAAGATCGGCTCGGTCGGCCAGCCGGTCCCCGGCGCCTCCGTCCGGATCGCCGAGGACGGCGAGGTGTTCTTCAAGGGCCCGCACGTCTTCACCGGCTACTGGAACAACCCGCAGGCCACCGCCGACACCCTGAAGGACGGCTGGATCGCCACCGGCGACCTCGGCTCGCTGGACGACGAGGGCTACCTGACGATCACCGGCCGCAAGAAGGAGATCATCGTCACCGCGGGCGGCAAGAACGTCGCCCCGGCGGTGATCGAGGACCGGATCCGGGCGCACGCCCTGGTCGGCGAGGTCATGGTGGTCGGCGACCGCAAGCCCTTCGTGGCCTGCCTGATCACCGTCGACGAGGACTTCTTCCCGAAGTGGAAGGAGTTGCACCGCAAGCCCGCCGAGGCCACGGTGGCCGACCTGCGCGAGGACCCGGACCTGCTGGCCGCCCTCCAGTCGGCGGTGGACGACGGCAACGCGGCCGTCTCGCACGCCGAGGCGGTGAAGAAGTTCCGCCTGCTCGACACCGTCTTCTCCGAGGAGAGCGGCCACCTGACGCCCTCGCTCAAGCTCAAGCGCAACGTCGTGCTGAAGGACTTCGCGGCCGACGTCGAGGCGATCTACCGCAAGTAGCTCCGCCGAGGCCTCCCCCCGGGCCGTACCAACGGCCCGGGGGAGGCCTCGGCTCAGCCCGCCAGCAGCGAGGTCAGCCGCCCGGCCAGCAGGTCCCAGCGCCAGGAGCGGTCCACCCAGCGCCGCCCGGCCTCGCCCATCCGCCGGCGCAGCTCCTCGTCCTTCAGCAGCCGGACGATCCGCTCGGCCGCCGCCGCGGGCGTGCCGCCCGGCACCACGTAGCCGGTCTCGCCCTCCAGCACCGCGTCCGGCGCACCGCCGGAGTCCCCGGCCACCACCGGCAGGCCGGTCGCCGAGGCCTCCAGGTAGACGATGCCGAGCCCCTCGACGTCCAGCCCGCCGCGCCGGGTGCGGCAGGGCATCGCGAAGACGTCGCCGGCGCCGTAGTGCGCCGGCAGCTCCTCCCACGGCACCGAGCCGGTGAACCGGACGGCGGAGCGCACGCCCCGGGCGTCCACCAGCTTCTCCAGGCCGGCCCGGTAGGGGCCGCCGCCGACGATCAGCAGCACGGCGTCGGGCACGTCGACGAGGATCTGCGGCATCGCCTCGATCAGGGTGTCCTGGCCCTTGCGCGGCACCAGCCGGGAGACGCAGACCACCACCGGCCGGTCGGCCAGCCCGAGCCGCTCGCGCACCGCGGCGCCGCCGGAGTCCGGGTGGAAGATCCGCTCGTCCACGCCGGGCGGCAGCTGCGCCATCCGCCCGGCCGGCTCCGGGCCGACCGCGGCGGCGATCCGGGAACGGGTGTACTCGCCGAGGTAGGTGAGCACGTCGGTGCCCTCGCCGATCCGGCGCAACAGCTGCCGGGCCACCGGCAGCTGGGCCCAGGCGGCCTCGTGCCCGTGGGTCATGCCGAGCAGCCGGCCGGCCCCGGCGCGGCGCAGGGCGGGGGCCATCAGCCCGAGCGGCGCGGCGGCGCCGAACCAGACCGAGTCGCAGCCCTCGGCCCGCAGGATCTCGGCGGCCCGCCGGGTGACCCGCGGTGTGGGAACCATCACCTTCGTCCGGTCGCGGATCACCGGGAACGGCTGCTCGGCGTCGAAGCGGGCCACCTCGCTGCCGTCGCGCCAGGTGGAGGCGTACACCACGATGCTTCCCGCGGGCTGACGGACGGCCATGTTGTGCACGAAGGCCTGGATACCGCCGGGCCTCGGCGGGAAGTCGTTGGTGACGATCAAGGTCTTGTGCATCAGGCCACGGCTCGCTCGGTCGGGGGGTGCTCGGTGTACCGCTGGGTGATCCGTACGATAGGTCAACACGACGACCCGCCGGGAACGGATCCACGCAGGGCAACCGTTCCACCCGTGGGTCTGTCCTACTACCTGGGTGGTCGGCGCGGCCGGCCCGGCCCCGCGCTGGTGGCCCGGCCCCGACGCGCCCGGACCGCCCGGGCGTCCGTCGCGCGGCGCCGCCGACGGGACGTCCGAGACGAACGAGGGAGCGCAGTGGAGTTGGCCCCGGCCACCGAGTCCGGTACACCCAGCGGCGCCGAGGGCTCCGGCACGGCGCTCGCCGTCCGCCGCGAGCCCGTGCAGCGCACCACGCGCCCCTCCGGCCGTTCCGGCGCGCTCCTGGCGCTCGGCGCGAGCTGGGTGGCCACCCGGACCCTGCTGCTGCTCCTGGTGACCGGTGTGCTGCGGCTGCCCGGCGGGGACATCACCGCCGACGTCTGGCTGATCTACCACGGCTGGTACGGGGTGCTGCAGACCGGCACCTTCCCGCTGGACGACGTCACCTGGCAGTACCCGCCCGGCGCCGCCCTGGTGATCCTGCTGCCCGGTCTGCTGCCCTGGTCCTACCTGGTCTCGTTCTGGGTGATCTGCGGGATCGCCGACGCGCTCGCGATGGCCCTACTGCTCCGCACCGGGCTGCGCAAGGGCCGGTCGCTGACCGGCGCCTGGGTCTGGGTGGCCGGCGTCCCCCTGCTCGGCCCGATGATCTACAACCGCTACGACGTGATCGTGACCGCGATCGCGGTGGCCGGCCTGCTGGCCCTGATCCGCCGCCCGGCGATCGGCGGCCTGCTGCTCGGCCTCGGCGGCATCGTCAAGATCTGGCCGCTGCTCGGCCTCATCGGCACCCCGTCCGGCCGCCGCACCCGGCGGTCCTGGACGGCCGCCGCCGCCGCGACCGCCTCGATCGGCTTCCTGCTGGCGGCCGGGATGAACGGCGCCTTCGAGTTCCTGACGTTCCAGAAGGACCGCGGCATCGAGGTGGAGTCGGTCGGCGCGCTGCCGATCCACTTCGCCCGGATCGCCGGGGGCTGGGACGGCAAGGTGATGATGAACTACGGCTCGGTCGAGATGCTCGGGCCGTGGGTGCCGCTGGTCAGCAAGGTGATGCTGGCCGGCACGGTGCTCGGCTTCGGCTGGCTGCTGCTCTGGCGGTTCACCGCCCGGCGGCGCAACGCGGCCACCATGTACGACGCGGCGCTCGCCGCGCTGCTGATCTTCACCGTGACCAGCCGGGTGATCAGCCCGCAGTACCTGGTCTGGCTGGTCGGCGTGGCGGCGGTCTGCCTGACCGTGCGCGGCACCAGCCAGCGGCCGGTGGCGCTGGTGATCCTGGCCGCGACCCCGCTGACCCTGGTGGAGTTCCCGCTGGTCTTCGGCGACGTGGTCGCGAGCAAGCCCGGCGCGATCGCCGTGCTGACCGTCCGCAACCTGCTGCTGCTGGTCGCCACCGTGCTGTCCTGCGTCCGGCTCTGGCGTTCGACCAGGCGCGCCGAGCGCCTCGCGGCCACCGTGGTGATGACCCGCCCCGAGCCGGTGCCGGCCGCCGCGTTCTCGGTGCGCCCGGGCATCGCGTACGAGCAGGACCTGCTGGACGGCATCGACCGGCCGACGGCCGCCCCGAGCGAGCGACGTTAGCGACTCAGGCTCTGGACCTCGGCGAGCCAGAGGCGGGTGAACTCGGCCAGGCCGAGGCCGAGCCGGTCCCGGAACAGCCCGTCCAGCCAGGCCTCCCGGTCCGCCCCGGGGGCCGCCGCGCCGACGGCCCGGTAGAGGGCCGTCAGCCGCTGCGGGCCCCACCGGCGGGCGATCAGGTCGCAGGCCAGCCAGGACTGCTCGTAGGCCTGCGCGAGGCCCTCCCCGCCGGCCGTCAGGGCGGCGTCCGCGGGCAGCGCGACGGGCAGCCGTCCGGCGGCGACGTCCCGGGCCAGCTCGGGGGCGATCTGCCGGGCCGACCGGCCCGAGTCGCGGTAGCCGGTCCAGTCGGCGACCCCCTCGGAGAGCCAGAGCGGCGTCCAGGCCCGGGTGTCGGCCCGGGTCGCCACGTGCATCGTCTCGTGGGTGATCACCACCTGCCGGCCGAAGTCGCTCAGCCGCGCGTACACCTCCGGGTTGACCAGCACCCGGTCCGCCGGGGTGTGCAGCGGCGCACCGGGGGCGGCGACGGTGACCGCGGCCAGCTCCGACCAGCCGGGCCGGTCCTCCGCCAGCAGCCGGGCGAACTGCTCCCCGGTGGCGGGCAGTTCGAGCAGCAGCCGGCCCGCCCAGGCGGTGCCCCAGAGCGCCTCGACGGCGGACACCGCCCGGTCGCCGACGGCGGCCGCCCCGTCGAGCGCCACCGGGCCCCCGGCGTCCGCGCCGTCCACCCCGAGCACCAGGCAGCGCGCGCCGGACGCGGCCCGGACGGCGCCGAGGTCCCAGAGCGGCGGCGGCCCGCCCGCACCCTCCTCGTGCTCGACCCGCCGGCCGACGGCGGAGCGGACCAGCGTCAACCGGCGCGGATGCACCACCGGCTGCTCGTCGTACCCGGTCACCGTGACGGTCAGTTCGGCGGTGGCGGTGCACCGGCCGGCCGCGTCCACCGGGCCGAGCAGCAGGTTCCGGTAGCCCGCGCGCAGCGGCAGCGGCGGCGGCCCGGCGGTCAGCGCCCGGGCCCGCTCGGCGAGCAGCGCCAGGACGTCGGCGTGGTCGTCCGAGGCCGCGGCGGCGGGCCGCGCCGGGCCGGCCCCGGGGAGCGACAGCTGGGCGAGGCCGCCGGCCGCGAGCAGCAGGGCGGTGCGCCGGGACGGGCCTTGGCCGCCGGCGAGGTCCGGGCGGCTCAGAGCCGGATCACCCCCGAGACCGGCATCGCGTTGACGCTCTCGTAGCGCACCCGGGCCCCCGGGTAGGGGGCGTGCACGATCACCCCGCCGCCGGCGTACATCCCGACGTGGTGCATGTCCCGGTAGAAGATCACCAGGTCTCCCGGTCGTGCCTCGGAGATGCTGACCCGCCGGCCGGCGTACGCCTGGGCCTGCGAGGTGCGCGGCAGGGTCACTCCGGCCTGCCGCCAGCTGTAGTACATCAGACCGGAACAGTCGAACGCCTTGGGCCCGGTGGAGCCGTAGACGTAGGGCGAGCCGATCATCCTCACCGCGGCGGCCAGCGCCGCGCCGCCGCGCTCGGAGGCGGGCGGGGTGGTGCCGAGGTCGAGCCGGTCGGTGCCGCGGGTGGCGCGCTGCTCGGCCTCGCGGGCGTCCTGGGCGGCGAGCCGGGCGCGTTCGGTGGCGCCGAGGCTGTTGAGCAGTTTCTGGGCCTTGGCGAGCCGCTGCTGGATCTGCTGCTTGCCGTCGGCCAACACCTTGCGGGTCTGCTCCAGCTCGGCGAGCTTGGCCGAGGCCTCGGCGCGGCGCTGGTCGAGCACCCGCTGACGGCCCAGCACGTCGTGCAGGGTCTCGTTCTGCCGCTCGGCGGCCTGGTCGAGGGTGCGGGCCCGGGACAGGTAGGCCGCCGGGTCGGTGGAGAGCATCAGCTGGACGGTCTGCGCCATCCCGCCGCCGCGGTACTCCGCGCCGGCCACGGTGGCCAGGTCACCGCGCAGCTGGTTGAGCTCGTCCTGGGAGAGCGCGATCTGCTGCTGCAGCGTGCCGGTCTCGTGCTGGAGCCGCTGCTGGGCCTCCTGGGCGGCGTTGAAGCGCTCGGAGGCCTGCTCGGCCTCGTCGTAGAGCTGCTCCACCTGCGCCTTGACGTCCTTGCGGTTCGTCGGGGCGTCGGGGGCGCCGGGAACGGCCCGGGCGGTGCCGGCGGTGGCCACGCCCAGCGCGGTGGTGGCCGCCGCGGTGAGCACCAGCGCCCGGGCGAGCGCATGCGCACCTGACAACGGGGAACGGCGGTGCACGGCCATGCGACGTCAGCTCCGATCCTGGGCCGGGGCCCGCCGCCGCTCCGGTACGGGCGGCTGTCGAAGCGGGCGTCCGGTGGCAGACGTTAGCGAGTCAGGGCAACCGTTTCCAAACCCCTCCGAATCCGAATATTCAGGCACTGATCGGACATCAGATCGGTTCGCCCGCCGGCCGTCCCGATGACCGGGGGAAAGCCGCGGGCCCGGTCTCCCCCACGGGGGAGACCGGGCCTGCCGGGAGCCTGCCGACCGGAGGGTCAGAGGCGCACGATGGAGTTGACCGGCATGTTCGACGCCGACTCGTAGCGGACCGACGCACCCGGCTTCGGGGCGTGGATGACCTGGCCGCCGCCGACGTAGATGCCCACGTGGTGGCGGTCGGCGTAGAAGATCACCAGGTCGCCGGGCTGGGCCTGGGAGATGTCCGAGCCGATCCGGGTACCGGCGTTGGCCTGGTCCTGCGAGGTGCGCGGCAGCGACACACCCGCCTGGGCGTACGCCCAGCCGGTGAGGCCCGAGCAGTCGAAGGAGTTCGGGCCGGTGGCGCCGTACACGTACGGGGCGCCGAGCTTGCTCGCGGCGGCGGCGATCGCGGCGGCGGCGCGCGAGCCGTTGGCGGCGGGCGCGGCCGGCGCGGCCGGCTTGGCGGCCGGGGCAGCGGCGGCGGCCGGCGCGCTCAGGTCGCTGCGGCTGGTGTCGCGGGTGGCGCGCTCGGCGTCCGCCTTCGCCTTGGCGGCCTTGGCGGCCTCGGCCTGCGCGGCGTCCGCCTTCGCCTTGGCCTCGGCGGCGGCCTTCTCCTCGGCGGCGCGGAGGGCCTGGCGCTCCTGCTCGGTGAGCGTGTTGAGCAGCTGCTGGGCCTGCGCCAGCTTGCCCTGGACGTCCTCCTTGGAGGTCTTCAGCTGCTGGGTGGTGGACTCCAGCTCGCCGAGCTTGGCCTGGGTCTCGGTGCGGTCCTGGTCCAGCCTGCGCTGCTGCTCCTGGAGCTCCTTCAGCGCGCCGGACTGGGTGGAACCGGCCTGGTTCAGCGCGTCGGCCTGGTTCAGGAAGTTGTCCGGGCTGGCGGAGAGCATCAGCTGGACGGTCTGCGAGATGCCGCCCGTGCGGTACTGCTCGCCGGCGATCTCGGCGAGGCCGCCCTGCGCCTCGGTCACCACGGCCTGCTGACGGGCCACCTTGTCCTGCAGGTCGGAGACCTGCTTCTGCAGTTCCTGCTGCTTGGCCTGGGCGCCGTTGTACTTCTCGGTCGCGACCTCGGCCTGCTCGTTGAGCTGGTCGACCTGCTCCTTGACCTGGTCCTTGGTCGGGGCCGGGTCGGCGTGGGCGCCGGACTGCGCGGAGAGGGCGACGGCAGCGGCGGCCAACCCGGTCAGGATCGAGACACGGGCACGGCCGGCGGGCTTGGGACGACGATGGGACGCCACGAAGGCGGACTCCTTCTTCCTCATCCGCCTACCGGGTGAGCTGACGGGTTCGGGCGGAAGCGTGCCCTACGACGCCTCACCGTCCGCGCGAGCGGGCGGCCTGGCGCCGATTCACCCCGGAGGAACGTGGTTCCCCGGCTCCGCTCCACAGCGGACCCCCGACTGCTGGGTCTTCGTCCGGACGGGCCCCTGCGGCCCCGCCCCGCTGCTTCGCGAACTCGGCGGCGAACCCCGCCGCCACCCGGGCTGGGTGATCGACTGTGCGTGGTTCGAGGCACGACCCTAGTAATAGAACCGTGATCCGTTCAAATCCTTGTCAGAAAAAAGCCGGAAGAATACCCAAGTTCCCTTGTGAAAATGACCGAGTGTGATCACGGGCCCACATCGAGCTGATCATTTTCGCCCGGACGGGCTAACGGCCGATCGAAACACCAGTGCCACCCCCGTCGGAGGTGGCACTGATCACAAGGCTCGGAGAACGGTCCCCGCGCGTGTCGTGGCGGTCCGTCAGACCCGTCAGAGCCCGCCGGACCCGTCGAAACCGGGGCAGACCCGTCAGACCCGGCGGATCGTGTTGATCGGCATGGCGTCGGCCTTCATCACCTTCACCACGTCACCGGTGTGCGGCGCGTGCACCACCATGCCGTTGCCGATGTACATCCCGACGTGGCTGCGGTCGGCGCGGTAGATGATCAGGTCGCCCGGCTGGGCCTCGGCCAGCGAGGGCACCCGGGTGCCGTAGTTGCCCTGCGCCTGCGAGGTGCGCGGCAGCGAGACGCCGGCCTTCCCGTACGACCAGACCATCAGACCGGAGCAGTCGAAGGTGGTCGGACCGGTGGCGCCCCAGACGTACGGCGAGCCCTGCTTGCTCATCGCGTTGGCGACGGCCGCGCCCGCCATGCCGCTGGCCTGCGGCAGGCTGCCCAGGTCGGTGCGCTCGCTGCCGCGCGAGGCGCGGTCGGCCTGCTGCTGCGCCGCCTTCACGGCCGCGCGGTCGGCGGCGCTCAGCGAGTTCAGCAGGTCCTGGGCTTCCTTGAGCTTCTTGTTGACCTCGGCCTTGGACTGGTTCAGGTCCTTGGTGGTGCTGTCCAGCGAGGCCAGGACGGCGGCCGCCTCGGACTTCTGCTGGTCGAGTCGGCGCTGCTGGTCCTGCAGGCCCTTGAGCGCCTCGGCCTGGCTGGAGCTGGCCTGCTGCACACTGGAGGCCTTGTCCAGGTATCCGGACGGGTCGGAGGAGAGCATCAGCTGGACGGACGGGTCGATGCCGCCGGTGCGGTACTGCTCGCCCGCCACCTCGGCCAGCCCCGACTGAAGCTGGGTCATCTGCTCCTGGCCGCGGGCGACCTGGTCCTGGAGCTGGTCCGCCTGCTTGCGCAGCTGGTCGGCCCGCTCCTTGGCGCCGTTGTACTTCTCGGTGGCCTGCTCGGCCTCTTCGTTCAGCTGGTCGATCTGCGCCTTGACGTCGTCCTTCTTCGGCGACGGGCTCGGCGCTGCGTGGGCGGCGACCTGGGCGGAGAGAGCGACCGCGGTCGCAGCGGCAGCGGTGAGCACGGAGACCCGCGCGCGGCTGGGCTGCTTGGGACGGCGGTGGGAGGCCAAGAGACCCGCTCCTTCTTCCAATGGCCTCACCCGATTGGGCGAGAATCCGGAAAATAGGTTTGACGCCAGACCCTAGTGAAGATCCACGTTTCGCGCCACTCCCACGATTGCGCGAACCTGGCCTCCGCACCCCGGCTTCACGAAACCCGCACAAGACCGCGATCCCGGCGCTGACCAGCCGTCATTCCGGTCACACCTCGACCGGCTACGGCCGGGCCAGCCGGTTCAGCAGGAGCACCGACGCGACGGGGCGCGCGCCGGCCTTCCGCACGCCCTCCGCCACCTCCCGGTCCGTGGAGACCACCACCACCGGGCGGCCCTGCGGCTCCGCCCGGACCAGCCGGCGGATCAGCTCGTCCGCCGTCTCCCCGGTCCGGCTGAACCGCACCCGCACCCCGCGCGGGGGCGCCATGATCACCGGCACGTCCAGGTCCTGGCCGTCGAACACACAGGTGACCTCCGCCTGGGTGCGCTGCGCCAGCATCGCCAGCCCGCCCAGCAGGCGGATCCGCTGCTGCTCCAGCGGCAGCGTCGGATAGCCCGTCTTGGTCACGTTGTAGCCGTCCACCACCAGATGGACCTGCGGGATCGCCAGCAGCTGGTCCAGCAGCGCCGGGTCGTCCTCGGCCAGTCCGCGCCGCGCCACGTCGTGCGGCGAGGCCGCGCCCGGCACCACCGCCTCCACCAGGTCCGCCGGGCGGATCTGGGAGACCGGCAGCGCCAGCTCCCGCTGGAGGCCCTGCGCCGACTGCAGCACGGTGTCCAGCAGCAGCCGCAGCCGCATGTCCTCGACGCTGCGCCCCTCGCGGGCCGACCGGCGGCCCTGCTCGACGGAGGTCTCCAGCTCCGTGACCCGGTGCCGCAGCCGCCGCGCCTCGCCCTCCGCGGCGCTGCGCTCCGCCGCCGCCTGCGCCCTGACCGCCTCCAGCTCGGCGGTGACCTTCCGGGTCTCCGCCTGCGCCCGGCGGGTGTCGCTCTCCAGCGAACGCAGCCGCCGGCGCAGCGACTCGGCCTCCTTGCGGACGTCCTCCGACTCGGCCCGCTGCCGCTCCAGGTCGGACCGGGCCGTGGTGCGCAGCTCGGCCAGTTCGGCCTGGAGCTTCTCGACCAGCCGGGTCGCCTCCGCCACCGCGCCCTCGGTGCCGGCCCGCTCGGCCTCCTCGCCGGCCTCGGCCACCAGCCGGCTCCAGCCGGCGGACCGCACCAGATAGGCGGCCGCGGCCACGTCCATCGGGTCGGCGGCGCCCGGCACGGTGCCCGACTCCAGGGCCCTGACAAGGTCCGGCTGGCCCAGCCGCAGCCGCTCCGCTATCCGCACCCGGAAGGCCGGCTCCGCCTCCAGCGCCGCGGCCAGCGCGGTCGCCGCGTACTTGGCCCGGCGGGCGGGGGTGAACTTGGCGTACTGGCGCAGCGACTGGGGCAGCTCGCCGAGCGGGAGGCCGCCGAGCGCGTCCGAGGCCAGGCCGACCACGCGCCGGCGCACGCCCTCGGGCAGCGGCCGGTCCAGCGTCTCGGGCGCCGTACGGTCGCCCTCCCCGCCGTCGCCGCCGGTCGACTCCCCCGCGTCCGGCTCGCTCGGTCCGCCCGGTCCGCCCGGTCCGCCCGCGCCGCCGAGGGCTGCCGCCGGCTCGTCACCGCCGCCGGACTCCTCCCCGGCCGGCGCCTCCGCCGGGGCCACGGTGCCGGAGGGGGCGGCCACTGCCGCGTCCGGCGCCTGCGCGTCCACAGCGGGCTGCCGCCCCTGCGGCCCGGCGGGCTCCTTCGCTGCGTCCACCACGTCCTCGGCTCCGATCCTGGTCCAGCGGGGTACGGCCGTCGGCCGCCACCCCCGTCACACTCCGTGCGTTCTCTCCGTATTGTCCCGTGCGGCGGGCGGCCACGCCGCCCGCCGCCCACCCACGAGCGGTCAGCCCTGCTCGGGGGCCCCGGCGGCCTCGTCCGCGCCGGGGCGGGCGATCAGCTCGACCTGGTCCACCGCGTTGCACCAGCGACAGCGCACCGACTCCACGGTCTCGCTCAGCACCTGGGTCTCCTCGACCTTGGACTCGCCGGCCAGGTCGAAGTGGAGGAACTCGGTGACCCGGGCGGTCCGGGTCACGTCGAAGCGGGTCAGGTTGCCGCAGAGCGTGCAGCGCCAGCGCGTCTCGGAGGTCAGGGCGGGGACGGTCATCGGGGATCCTCTCGGTGGTCCCGGAACGGGCTCAGGCGCTCCCCCCGGGGCCCCGGCGTCGGCGGCGGGAGGCGGGAATGCCCGGCCCAAGCCTATTGCCTGGGGCAACCTTCCCGGCCACCGGCCGACCGCTCCGGAGCCGTAGCCCACCTGCCGTAACCGCGCGGTGCCCGGCCCGCCCCGGGGGGATGCTGGGGCCCATGGCGATCCCGGTCCCCGCCCACGCCGGAGCGCACCGCGGCCGACCGGCCGCCACCGCCCCTGCCGTCTGCTACGCGCTGATCGCGCTCAACACCGCGGTCTTCCTGCTCGGACCGGCCGCCGGACTCAACCCGCTCTACGGCCGCGGCCAGACCCGGGTCTGCGCGGAGCAGCGCTACGAGCAGCGCTGGGGGGCCGTCCCCGCCGAACTGCTGACCGGCCACCCGCTGACCGCCGACCAACTGGCCGAGGCCCCCGACCCGGTGCCCGGCTGCCCGGCCGCGGCCACCCCGGGCAAGCACCCCGCGCTCGCCGTGCTCAGCGCGCTCTTCCTGCACGGCGGCTGGCTGCACCTGCTCGGCAACCTGCTCTTCCTGTACGTCTTCGGCCCCACCGTGGAGCGCCGGCTCGGCCGCTCCCGGTTCCTCCTCTTCTATGTGGCGGCCGGCGCGCTGACCACCTACGGCTTCTCGCTGGCCGAGGCGCACTCGCCGGACTCGACCCGGGTGCTGATCGGCGCCTCGGGCGCGATCTCCGCCGTGCTCGGCGCCTATCTGCGCTTCCACCCGCGTGCCCGGGTCACCACGCTCGTCCCGCTGCTGCTCTTCCTGCCGCTGCGCTTCCCGGCCTGGCTGGTGCTGGGGCTCTGGTTCGCCCTCCAGTGGTGGTCCGTCCACTCCGCCGGGCCTGGGGTCGCGTACCTGGTGCACGTGATCGGCTTCGCGGCCGGCTTCCTCTACGCCTGCACCCTGATCGAGCGCCGGCCCCGGCGCACCGGCACCCGCACCCGCCCCCGCCCCCGCCCCCGCGACGGTGCGGCCGATGCCCGATACCCTGGCGGCACCTCACAAAGGAGTACGCGACCGTGATCACCGCCATCGTCCTGATCAAGACCAGTGTCGACCGCATCCCGGAGATCGCCGAGGCGATCGCCGCCATCGAGGGCGTCAGCGAGGTCTACTCGGTGACCGGCGGCTACGACCTGGTGGCGATGGCGCGGGTGCGCCGGCACGACGACCTCGCCGAGGTGATCCCCGGCCGGCTGAACAAGGTCCCGGGCGTGGCCCACACCGAGACCCAGATCGCCTTCCGCACCTACTCCCAGCACGACCTGGAGGCCGCGTTCGCGATCGGCCTCGACGAGTAGCCGACCGGAGGCCTCAGCCCTCGCGACGGGTGTCCACGACGCAGCGGCCGCCCTCGTTCCGGTAGGTCCACGCCGCGCCGTCCGTGACCAGCTCCCGGACGGCGGCCAGGAACCGGTCCACGTGCTCGTCCGGGGTGCCCGCGCCGAAGCTCACCCGGATCGCGTTCAGGCTGCGCTCGCCCGGCAGCGACGGCTCCGGCGCGCCGCACTCGGAGGGCGCGGCCTCCTCGTCGCCGAGCAGCGTGCGCACCAGCGGGTGGGCGCAGAAGAGGCCGTCCCGCACCCCGATGCCGTACTCGGCGGAGAGCGCGGCCGAGAAGTGCGAGCTGTTCCAGCCCCGGACGACGAAGGACAGCACGCCCACCCGGGCCGCGTCGGCGCCGAACAGGTTCAGCACCCTGACCTCCGGGATCTCCGCCAGGCCGGCGTCCAGCCGGGCGATCAGCGCCCGCTCGCGGGCCTCCAGCGCGTCGAACCCGGCCTCGCCGAGCGCCCGACAGGCCGCGGCGATCGCGTAGACGCCGATGACGTTCGGCGAACCGGCCTCGTGCCGGGCCGGACCGGTGTTCCACTGCACGGCCACCGAGCCGTCCGCCTCCCGGGCCACCGTACGGGTGGCGCCGCCGCCGGCCAGGTACGGCTCGGCCGCGTCCAGCCAGTCGGCCCGGCCGGCCAGCACCCCGGCGCCGAACGGCGCGTACAGCTTGTGGCCGGAGAAGGCGATCCAGTCGACGCCCAGCTCGCGCACCGAGACCCGGTGGTGCGGGGCCAGCTGCGCGGCGTCCAGCACCACCCGGGCGCCGTGCCGGTGGGCGGTCCGGGTCAGCTCGGCGACCGGCCAGAGCTCGCCGGTGACGTTCGAGGCGCCGGTGACACAGAGCAGCTTGGGGCCCTCGGGCGCCTCGGCGAGCGCGGCGTCGAAGGCGGCGACCGCCTCGGCGTGCGAACGCGGGGCCCGCAGGTAGGTGACGCTCAGACCGGCGTGCGCCCAGGGCAGCAGCGAGGCGTGGTGCTCGGTCTCGAAGGCGAACACCCTGGTCCCGGCCGGGACGGCGCCGGCCAGCAGGTTGAGCGAGTCGGTGGTGGCGCGGGTGAAGACCACCTGGTCGTCCTCGCGCAGGTCCAGGAACTCGGCGACGGTGCGGCGGCTCTGCTCGAACAGGTCGGTGGAGAGCTGCGACAGGTAGCCGGCGCCGCGGTGCACGCTGCCGTAGTACGGGGCGTAGGCGGCGACCTCGTCCCAGACCCGCTGGAGGGCCGGGGCGCTGGCGGCGTAGTCGAGCGCCGCGTAGGTGACCTTGTCACCGTTGGCGAGCGGGACCTGCACGTCGTGGCCGAGGACGGCGAGGGGGGTGCTCGGGAGGGGCCGCGCGGAGCGCGCCGAATCAAGGGTGGCGGCGGGCGACGGGCGGGCGGCGACAGAAGACATGGGGATGCACTCCTATACGGGTCAGGGACCCCGGGAGTGCGATGTGATCCGGGCGTCCGCGCTTGCCACGCGGACGGAACGCCACGTGACCCGGTCCTCACCCAGGGCACCCCGCCACGGACGGAGGGTTGCCGGACAGCAAGCTGGGGCTTGTCGCTGTCGCTCATGACCTGGCCAAGACTGTAGGTCGAGTCCACCCCCCGGTCAAACAGGAGTCCACATCCCGGACACGCGCAGGGGCCCACCGGGCGAACTCCCGATGGGCCCCCAACCGCCGTGTCACACCCGGGCGGTGGCCTCCGACCAGTGCTTCAGCAGGTCCGCCGCGGCACCCGAGTCGACGGCCTCGGCGGTACGCCGCATGGCCGCCCCGAGCTGCTCCGCGAGCGGGGCGCCGGTCAGGTCGAGCGCCACCAGCGCCGCCGCCGAGTTCAGCAGCACCGCGTCGCGGACCGGGCCGTGCTCCCCGGCGAGCATCCGGCGCGCGACCTCCGCGTTGTAGGCCGGGTCGCCGCCGCGCAGCGCCTCGATGCCGACCGGCTGGATGCCGACCTCGCGCGGGTCGAAGCTGGTCTCGGTGACGGCGCCGTCGCGGACGACCCACACCCGCGAGGTGGTGGTGATGGTCAGCTCGTCCAGCCCGTCGTCGCCCCGGAAGACCAGGGCGGTGGCGCCGCGCCGGGCGAGCACGCCGGCGATCAGGGCCGCCAGGCGGGTGTCGAAGCAGCCGATCGCGTGCGCCGTCACCCGGGCCGGGTTGGTGAGCGGCCCGAGGATGTTGAAGGCGGTGGGCACCCCGAGGTCGCGCCGGGCCGGCGCGGCGTGCCGCATCGACGGGTGGAAGGTGGCCGCGAAGCAGAAGGTGAGCCCGACCTCCTCGGCGACCTCGGCGACCCGGCGCGGCCGGAGGTCCAGCCTGATGCCCAGCTTCTCCAGCACGTCCGAGGAGCCGCTGGCCGAGGAGGCGGCCCGGTTGCCGTGCTTGACGACCTTGGCGCCGGCCGCGGCCGCGACGATCGCCGACATGGTGGAGATGTTGACGGTCTTGGCCCGGTCGCCGCCGGTGCCGACGATGTCCACGGCCGGACCGGGGATGTCCAGCGGCTCGGCGTGCGCGTACATCGAGTCGACCAGGCCGGAGATCTCGTCGACCGTCTCGCCCTTGGCCCGCAGCGCCACCATGAAGCCGGCGACCTGGACCGGGGAGGCCTCGCCGCTCATGATCCGGTCCATCGCCCACGCGGTGGCCGCGCGGTCGAGGTCCTCCCCCCGCAGCAGAGCCGACAGGATGTCCGGCCAGGAGCGGACCACCTGCGCGGGGTCGTTGCCGCCGTTCGCAGGGTGCACGTTCACCATGGCTGACTCCAGCTCTCGCTCCCCGGACACGGGGAAGGACGTAGGGACGGAGTCAGCCTATCGAGCGGCGGGGTGCCGGGGCTCCGCCGTTCACCCTTCTTCTCTTGTACTGAGACGCCGGGTGAGACACGGGGGCGGGGCACCGGCCCGCGCCACCGGAGCCGGGGCCCGGGCCGGACGGCTGCCGGGTGGCTACCGGGCGACGGGCGCCCGCTTGGCCAGCCGGGAGCGCAGCAGCGCGGCGGCGGCCTCGGCCAGCGCCACCGGGTCCACCGGCCGGGAGATCGCCGCGTCGGCCCGGCTCCAGGCGGCCAGCCAGGAGTCCTGCGGCCGGCCGATCAGCACCAGCACCGGCGGGCACCCGTAGATCTCGTCCTTCAGCTGCCGCGCGAGCCCGAGTCCGCCGGCCGGCACCGCCTCGCCGTCCAGGACGCAGAGGTCGACCCCGCCCTTCTCCAGCGCCTTGAGCACCGCGGGGGTGGTCGCGCACTCCAGGTAGGCCAGCTCCGGCAGGTCCGCCGCGGGCCGCCGACCGAGCGCGGTCAGCACCTGCTCGCGGGTGGTGCGGTCGTGGCTGTAGACGAGAACGGTCAGCGTCTCGTCGGTCGTGTACGCCATGGGCCCTGCTCCCTCAGTGTGATCCGGACCACGTTCGCCTCACCCCGGATGCTACTCCCGATCACCGGTGGCAGAGCCCTTCCCGCCGCGATCTCTTCCCGAGCCGCGCCGCCGACGGCTGGTCCGGGCGGAGCACGGCGCGTCACCCCCGGCCGCACAGACCACCCGTACGGCTGACGGGTGGGCTCTCCCCTTACTACCGACGGCACCCCGGAGCACCCCTCGACACGCCGGACGGGGCCGTAAGGGGCCGTCGAGGAACCGTCAGAAAAGGGACACGCCGCTGCTCAACGACGGTCCGGACGCCCCGTCGGGTGCCAGGGGGGCATACCGCACGCACCGGACACTCCGAGGGAGACCCCCCGACGTGAAGACGGAATAAGGGACCGACATAATGTCCGTCGTGGCGACAGCAACAGCAGTAGAAACCGGGCACGCGCACGGATCGGTCAACCGGCCGAACATGGTCAGCGTCGGAACGATCGTCTGGCTCAGTTCCGAGTTGATGTTCTTCGCGGCCCTCTTCGCGATGTACTTCACGCTCCGCTCCGTCAAGGGGCCGGAGTTCTGGACCGAGAAGGCGCACGCCCTCAACGTGCCCTTCTCCTCGGTCAACACCACGATCCTGGTGCTCTCCTCGCTCACCTGCCAGCTCGGCGTCTTCGCCGCCGAGCGCGGGGACGTGAAGAAGCTCCGCTCGTGGTTCGTCATCACCTTCGTGATGGGCGCGATCTTCATCGGCGGCCAGATCTTCGAGTACACCGAGCTGGTCAAGAAGGACGGCCTCTCGCTGTCCTCCGACCCGTACGGCACGGTGTTCTACCTGACCACCGGCTTCCACGGTCTGCACGTGACGGGTGGTCTGATCGCCTTCCTGCTCGTCCTGGGACGGACCTACGCAGCCAAGCGCTTCACTCACGAGCAGGCCACCGCCGCGATCGTGGTGTCGTACTACTGGCACTTCGTCGACGTCGTGTGGATCGGCCTGTTCGCGACCATCTACCTGATCAAGTAACCAGCTGATCAGGTCGCTGGCCACCGGCCTCGGGTCCCGCCCTCACCGGCGACGGCCCGATTTCGCCGGTGGCGACGCTCCCACCGACCGACCGCGCGCGCAGCCCTAGACAGGCAGCCTCGTGCCGGCCAGACCGGCCGCCGGGTGCACCCACCAGTCGACCAGATCCTGACACCGGGGTTATTCCGTGAAAAAGCTCTCCGCACGACGGCGCCACCCACTGGCGGCGCTGGTCGTCCTACTTCTCGCCCTGGCGGCAACCGGGGGGCTGTACGCCGCGTTCGCGCCCGCCGACAAGGCGCAGGCCGACGTCGCCGCGCAGTCGCTCGCGATCGATGAGGGCAAGAAGCTCTTCGCCGTGGGCTGCTCCTCCTGCCACGGCCTGAACGGGCAGGGCGGCTCCGACGGCCCGAGCCTGGTCGGCGTCGGCTCCGCCGCGGTCGACTTCCAGGTGGGCACCGGCCGCATGCCGGCCCAGCAGCCCGGCGCCCAGGTGCCGCGCAAGAAGAACATCTACTCGCAGGCGGAGATCGACCAGCTCGCCGCCTTCGTCGCTTCGCTCGGCCCCGGTCCGGTGACGCCGACCGAGGAGCAGTACACCTCGACCAACCCCGACGACCTGTCCAAGGGTGGCGAGCTGTTCCGCACCAACTGCGCCCAGTGCCACAACTTCGCCGGCCAGGGCGGTGCCCTGACCCAGGGCAAGTACGCCCCGTCGCTGGAGGGCGTGGACGCCAAGCACATCTACGAGGCCATGCAGACCGGCCCGCAGAACATGCCGTCCTTCCCGGAAGGCACCATGCCCGAGGAGCAGAAGAAGCAGATCGTGGCCTTCGTCCGCCACACCACCAACGATGAGCCCAACCCCGGCGGTCTCACGCTCGGCAGCCTCGGTCCGGTGACCGAGGGTCTGTTCGGCTGGATCTTCGGTCTCGGCGCGCTCATCGCGGTCGCGATCTGGGTCGCCGCCCACACCACCAAGGCCAAGAAGTCATGAGCCAGGACATGTCAGAAGAGAAGCTCCCGGAGTCCCACGGCTCCGCCGGGCACCACGAGGTGGCTGCCCACGGCGATCCGTTCGCCGACCCTGGCCTGCCGGCCCACGAGCCGCGCCGCACCGACATCGACGAGCGGGCCGCCAAGCGGGCCGAGCGCCAGGTGTCGCTGATGTTCGTCGTCTCGATGATCGCCACCATCGGCTTCATCGCCTCGTACGTGGCCATCGACCCGGACAAGATCGTCTACATCTGGCCGCTGGGCCACGTCAGCGCGCTGAACTTCGCGCTCGGCATGACCCTGGGCGTGGCGCTCTTCCTCATCGGCGCGGGCGCGGTCCACTGGGCCCGCACGCTGATGTCGGACCACGAGATCCCGGCCGAGCGTCACCCGATCGAGGCCGACGACGAGGTCCGCGCGGACGTCATCGAGCAGTTCCGGACCGGTGCCGCGGAGTCCGGCTTCGGCCGCCGCAAGATGATCCGCAACACCCTCATCGGTTCGATGGCGCTGGTTCCGCTGTCCGGCGTGGTCCTGCTGCGCGACCTGGGCCCGCTGCCCGAGGACAAGCTGGAGCACACCGGCTGGGAGGAGGCCACCGAGGCCAAGCCCCTGCAGCTCATCAACATGAACACCAACCTGCCGATGAAGGCCGAGGACATCGTCGCGGGGTCGCTGACCTTCGCGATGCCCGAGGGCCTGCACACCCACGACGAGGACTTCCAGCAGCGCATCGCCAAGGACGCCCTCATGCTGGTGCGCATCGCGCCGGAGAACATCAAGGACGACAAGTCCAAGGAGAAGGGCTTCGAGGGCATCCTCGCCTACTCCAAGATCTGCACCCACGTCGGCTGCCCGATCAGCCTGTACGAGCAGCAGACCCACCACGCGCTCTGCCCCTGCCACCAGTCGACCTTCGACCTGGCGGACGGCGCGCGCGTGATCTTCGGCCCGGCCGGTCACCCGCTGCCGCAGCTGAAGATCACCACTGACGAGAAGGGCTTCCTGGTCGCCCACGGCGACTTCGACGAGCCCGTCGGCCCGAGCTACTGGGAGCGTGCTCGATGAGCCGTGCGAGCAGCACCACCTCCGGTGCCGCCAAGCCCGCCAGCACGCGCGCCAAGCCCGCGAACAAGTGGGAGCAGGCGGCGGACTGGACGGACGGTCGGCTGGGGATCTACTCCCTCGCCAAGACCAACCTGCGCAAGATCTTCCCGGACCACTGGTCCTTCATGCTGGGCGAGATCTGCCTCTACACCTTCATCATCATCATCCTGACCGGCGTCTACCTGACGCTGTTCTTCAAGCCCTCGATGGGCGAGGTCATCTACGACGGCTCGTACGTGCCGCTCAAGGGCATCCCGATGTCCGAGGCCTACGCGTCGACGGTCGACATCAGCTTCGAGGTGCGCGGCGGTCTGCTGGTCCGCCAGATCCACCACTGGGCCGCCCTGGTCTTCGTGGCCGCGATGCTCGTGCACATGATGCGCGTGTTCTTCACCGGCGCGTTCCGCAAGCCGCGTGAGATCAACTGGGTCTTCGGCTTCCTGCTGCTGGTCCTCGGCATGTTCGACGGCTTCTTCGGCTACTCGCTGCCCGACGACCTGCTCTCCGGTACCGGTATCCGGTTCATGGAGGGCGTCATCCTGGCGACCCCGCTGATCGGCACCTACGTCCAGATGTTCCTGTTCGGGGGCGAGTTCCCCGGCCACGACATCGTGCCGCGGTTCTTCACCATCCACGTCCTGCTGATCCCGGGCATCATGCTCGGCCTGCTGGTCGCGCACCTGATCCTGGTCTTCTACCACAAGCACACCCAGTGGGCGGGCCCGGGCAAGACCGAGAAGAACGTCGTCGGCATGCCGCTGATGCCGGTCTACATGGCCAAGGCCGGTGGCTTCTTCTTCCTGGTGTTCGGTCTGATCGCGGCCATCTCGGCGATCGCCTCGATCAACCCGATCTGGGCGTACGGCCCGTACCGCCCCGACCAGGTGTCCACGGACGCCCAGCCGGACTGGTACATGGGCTTCTCCGAGGGCCTGATCCGCATCATGCCGGGTTGGGAGATCGGCCTCTGGGGCCACACCCTGAACCTGGGTGTCGTCATCCCGCTGATGGTGCTCTTCCCGCTGATCCTGGTCGCGATCGCCGTCTACCCGTTCATCGAGGGCTGGATCACCGGCGACAAGCGCGAGCACCACATCCTGGACCGCCCGCGCAACGCCCCGGTCCGCACCGGGCTGGGTGCCGCCTGGATCAGCCTCTACCTGATCCTGCTGGCGGCCGGTGGCAACGACCTGTTCGCCACCCACCTGCACCTGTCGCTCAACGCCATCACGTACTTCGTGCGGGTCGGCATGTTCGTCGTGCCGGTCGCGGTCTTCATCATCACCAAGCGCTGGTGCCTCGGCCTCCAGCGCCGTGACAAGGAGAAGGTGCTGCACGGTCGCGAGACCGGCGTCATCAAGCGCCTGCCGCACGGCGAGTTCATCGAGGTGCACGCCCAGCTGCCGCAGAAGGACCTGCACAAGCTCACCGCGCACGAGCAGGTGGAGCCGTTCGAGCTGCCGGCCGCGACGGACGAGAACGGCGTGGCCCGCAAGGCCAACGTCATCGACCGCACCCGGGCCAAGCTCTCCCGCGGCCTCTACGGCGAGGGCAGCCAGATCCCCAAGCCGACCGCCGAGGAGCACCACGAGATCACCAGCGGCCACGGCCACCACTGATCCCGTACGCACCCCGCGTCGCACCCCGAGGGCCGCTGACCAGAGTTCTTCTGGTCGGCGGCCCTCGGGCTTTCCCGTCTCCGGGGGCCGCCCGTCCGGCACCGTGCCGCACTCCCCCGCCCCCATCGAACGTCAGGAGCCCACCGTGCAGCTGTCCGTCGACCCGGCCTCCGGCACTCCCCCGTACGAGCAGATCCGCGCCCTGATCGCCGAACAGGCCCGCACTGGCGAGCTGGCGACCGGGACCAGGCTGCCCACCGTCCGCGCGCTGGCCGAGCAGCTCGGGCTGGCGGCCGGGACGGTCGCCCGCGCCTACCGGGAGCTGGAGGCGGACGGGGTGGTGGAGACGCACGGCCGGCGCGGCACCCTGGTCGCCGCGGTCGGCGACTCCGCGCACCGGCTGGCCGCCGCGGCCGCCGCCGAGTACGCGGAGCGGGCCCGGCGGCTCGGGGTGCCGCTGGCGGACGCCCTGGGCGCCGTGGACAACGCGCTGCGGGTCGCCTACCGGGAGGACGCCGCGGCGGGCTAGGCGGGCCGTACAGCCTCGTGGCGGCCCGGTCAGAGCAGCGGGGCGATCATCCCGCTGGCGGGGGCCCGGGTGGCCGGCGTGGTGGTGCTGACGGGCTGCCCGAGGGCGCTGTGCTTGACCCAGTCGGTCCAGGTGATGTTCCAGTCGCCGAAGCCGTTGCCGAACGGCTCCATGGCCTTGCCCCGGCTGTTCACCACGGTCACCAGGTCCCCCACCCTGGTGTTCTGGTAGAACCAGTGGGCGTTCTCGGTGCTCATGCCGGTGCAGCCGTGGCTGACGTTCTCCACCCCCTGGGAGCCCACCGACCAGGGCGCCGCGTGCACGTACTCGCCGCTCCAGGTGACCCGGGTGGCCCACTCGACGTCGAGGTCGTAGGACTCGTCGCTGCCGGCCGCTATACCGATCGTCTCGCCGCTCATCCGGACCTTGCGCTCCTGGCCGAGCACCACCTTGACGCCGTTGCGGGTGTCGAAGCCGGGCTTGCCGGTGGTGACCGGGATCGTCCGGACCACCTGGCCCTCGCGCTTGAGGGTCAGCTCGTGGGTGCCCGCGTCCACCACCGACTCGACGCGCTCGCCGATCCGCAGGGCCAGGGCCGAGCGGTCGCCACCGTACAGGCCGTCGGAGACCCGGCTGCCGGTGGCCTCGAAGGCCAACGCGACGGTGGTGCCGGTGGGCCAGTACTCCTCGGGGCGGAAGTGCAGGTTCTTGTCGTCCACCCAGTACCAGGCGCCGGTGACGGCGGGCTGCGAGGTGACCGTCAGCGCGCGCTCCACCTCCTGCCGGGCCTGCGGGTCCTTGACCGCCTCGGAGAGCTGGACGGTGAGCGGCTGGCCCACGCCGTAGACGCCGCTGCCCGAGGAGTCCGGGCCGAGCTTGGCGGTCAGCAGCCGCTGGGCGGCCAGGGTGGCGAAGCCTGAGGTGGTCTCGCCGCGGCCGCCGTTGCCGTCCTCGGCGGCGATCCGCACGGTGTACGCGGTGGACGCCTTCAGCCGGCCGGTGGTCTGCCAGCTGCGCTGGTCCTCCGAGAGCCGCCCGGCGACGACCCGCCCGTCCGGGCCGACCACGGTGACGTCGGTCAGCCGGCTGCCCGGCTCGGCGGTGACGGTGACCGGCTGGGAGGGGTCCACCTTCTCGGTGGCGGAGAGGTGCACCAGGCCGGCGGCGTCGACCTTGCGAACGGCCTCCGCGACCTCCTCGCCGCCGCCGGAGGTGCAGCCGGCCACCGGGGCCAGTACGACGAGGGCCAGCGTGATGCCACCGAGACCCGCGATTCCGCGCCTGTCGGCCATGACCGCCTCCCAGGGATTCGCACGATTGGTCAGATCGTAGGAACGGCGTCCGGCTGAGCGACATCCGAACGGGGCGCCGTTGGGCCGGCGGGGTGAGGCCGTCACTCCGGGGACGCAACAGGGCCGGGCTTCCCGTGCGGGAAGCCCGGCCCTGTGGGAGAGAACCGGTTCCTACTGGTTCTGGTTCTCGCCCCGGTAGAACTCGAAGACCCAGCCGAAGAGGCCGATCAGGATCACCGGCAGCGACCAGAACAGCAGCCACCAGCCGAAGATCACACCGAGGAAGGCCAGCGCGCCACCGACGGCCAACGAGAGCGGCTGCCAGCTGTGCGGGGCGAAGAAGCCCAGCTCGCCGGAGTCGTCCGCGACCTCGGCCTCGGGGTTGTCACCCGCGCCGCTGTCCACCCGGCGGGCGGTGAAGGCGAGGTAGTACCCGATGAAGGCGCACAGCGCGAAGGCGAGGAACAGCGCGGTGGTACCGGCGGCCTCGATGCCGTGGTCGGAGTGGTTGGTCCACAGGCCGTAGGTGATCGCCATGGCCAGCACGAAGACCGCCAGGCCCAGGAAGATCTTTCCCTGTTCCCTCATCAGGCGTCGCCCTCCTTCTTGCCCTTGCCCAGCTTCGGGGCGTCGTACTTCGCCGGAGTCACACCCGCGAAGTGCTTGGCCGGCTCACCGTGGTACTCCAGGTAGTCCAGCGCGGCGATCTCCGGGTAGTGGAGGTCGAAGGCCGGGGATTCGGAGCGGATCCGGGGCAGGGTGAGGAAGTTGTGCCGCGGCGGCGGGCACGAGGTCGCCCACTCCAGCGAGCGGCCGTAGCCCCACGGGTCGTCGACCTCGACCTTCTCGCCGTACTTCGCCGTCTTCCAGACGTTGTACAGGAACGGCAGGATCGACAGGCCGAGCAGGAACGAACCGATGGTCGAGACGGTGTTCAGGGTGGTGAACCCGTCGGCGGCCAGGTAGTCCGCGTAGCGGCGGGGCATGCCCTCCGCGCCGAGCCAGTGCTGCACCAGGAAGGTGGTGTGGAAGCCGATGAACAGCGTCCAGAAGGTGACCTTGCCGAGGCGCTCGTCCAGCATCTTGCCGGTCATCTTCGGCCACCAGAAGTGGAAGCCGGCGAACATCGCGAAGACGACGGTGCCGAAGACCACGTAGTGGAAGTGGGCGACGACGAAGTACGAGTCCGAGACGTGGAAGTCGATCGGCGGGGAGGCCAGCAGGACACCGGTCAGACCACCGAAGAGGAAGGTGACCAGGAAGCCGACGGTCCAGAGCATCGGGGTCTCGAAGCTCAGCGAGCCCTTCCACATGGTGCCGACCCAGTTGAAGAACTTCACACCGGTCGGGACCGCGATCAGGAAGGTCATGAAGGAGAAGAACGGCAGCAGCACCTGCCCGGTGACGTACATGTGGTGGGCCCACACCGTCACGGACAGACCGGCGATCGCGATGGTGGCCGCGATCAGGCCGGAGTAGCCGAACATCGGCTTGCGGCTGAAGACCGGGATGACCTCCGACACGATGCCGAAGAACGGCAGCGCGATGATGTAGACCTCGGGGTGGCCGAAGAACCAGAACAGGTGCTGCCAGAGCAGCGCGCCGCCGTTGGCCGGGTCGAACACGTGGGCGCCGAACTTGCGGTCCGCCTCCAGGGCGAACAGCGCGGCGGCCAGCACCGGGAAGGCCAGCAGGACCAGCACCGCGGTCAGCAGGACGTTCCAGACGAAGATCGACATCCGGAACATCGTCATGCCGGGCGCGCGCATGCAGATGATCGTGGTGATGAAGTTGACCGCACCGAGGATCGTGCCGAAGCCGGAGAAGGCCAGACCCATGATCCACATGTCGGCGCCGATGCCCGGCGAGCGGACCGCGTCCGACAGCGGCGCGTAGGCGAACCAGCCGAAGTCGGCGGCGCCCTGCGGCGTGAGGAAGCCGGCGACGGCGATCAGCGAGCCGAACAGGTACAGCCAGTAGGCGAACATGTTCAGACGCGGGAAGGCGACGTCCGGCGCGCCGATCTGCAGCGGCATGATCCAGTTCGCGAAGCCCGCGAACAGCGGCGTCGCGAACATCAGCAGCATGACCGTGCCGTGCATCGTGAACGCCTGGTTGAACTGCTCGTTCGACAGGATCTGGGTCCCGGGACGAGCCAGCTCGGCGCGCATGACCAGCGCCAGGATGCCGCCGATCAGGAAGAAGGCGAACGACGTGCCCAGGTACAGCGTGCCGATCGTCTTGTGGTCAGTGGTGGTCAGCCACTTGATGATGGTGGAACCCGGCTTCCGGGTCCGCTGCGCCCCGACCGTGACGGCCCCGGCGCCCCCGCCGGCCGCGGCGGGCTCGTTGAGGATGGTCACTTCTCTTCACTTCCCATGGTCGTGATGCCGGAGGGCACCGCGCCGGTCTGACCCTTGGCCCGGAGGTCCTTCAGGTGCTGCTCGTACTCGGCACGGTCGACGACCTTCACGTTGAACAGCATGCGCGAGTGGTCGACGCCGCAGAGCTCGGCGCACTTGCCCATGTACTCACCCTTGACGGTCGGGGTGACCTCGAACTTGTTGACCACGCCCGGCACGACGTCCATCTTCATCATGAAGTTGATGGGCCAGAAGTCGTGGATCACGTCACGGGAGGTCAGCCGGAACTGCACCGACTCGTTGACCGGCAGGTACAGGGTGGGCGGCTCACCGGGAGTACCCACGTCGTACGCGGCCTGCTGGTTGGCCGGGTCGGGGTTCTCGGTGTTCTCGTAGTTGAACGCCCAACTCCACTGGAAGCCCACCACGTTGACGGTGTGCTGCGGCTTCTCGGAGACGGCGGTCAGCTTCGACTCGTCGCGGGCGACGAAGTAGAAGAGGACCGACACGATGATGATCGGGACCGCGGTGTAGAGCGCCTCGATGGGCACGTTGTACCGGGTCTGCGGGGGGACCTGCACACCGGTGCGGCTGCGCCGGTGGAAGATCACGCTCCAGATGATCAGACCCCACATCAGTACGCCGACCACCAGCGCCGCGATCCAGGAGCCCTGCCACATGTGGAGGACCATCGGCCCTTCCTTGGTGACAGGGCTCGGGAGGCCAAGCCTGGGGAGGTCGTTGGCCGAGCAGCCGGTGGCGGTCGCGATGACGAGGCCCAGTGCCAGCGCCTGAGGCAGCTTCCGCCGCATCGTGCGCCGCGGCGAGCGGTCGGAGCCGTTGGGACTCACGTAGCGCCTTCCCGAAGTCTCGCCCGCCTTCGCGTCGCCCCGGGGAGGCTTTCGCTCCCCGGCGACCCGTCCACGGGCACGGTTTGAATGCTTATGCGGGCCAAACCCTACTCCAGCCTTATGCGCTGCTGACGGGCAGGTCCCAGTAACGCGCCGCCCGGACACCCGATCAGGCCCGGTAGGGGCTGCGCCGCAGGTCATCCTAGGCATTCGGGGTCCGTACGCCCGATCGAGGGATGACTTCGGACAACGTGGTGACGCCCCGTCGGAGGCGGACGATCCGGACATTCGGGATGATCGACTGACGGAGGATGACCCGCCGGCGGAGCCCCGGACACGCCCGCCGGTGCCGTTAAATGTGACCGTGTACTTCGATGTGGCCTCCACCGCACCGCTCCACCCCGTCGCGCGGCAGGCGCTGACCGCCGCCCTGGACGAGGGCTGGGCCGACCCGGCCCGGCTCTACCGCTCCGGGCGCCAGGCCCGGATGCTGCTGGACGCCGCCCGGGAGACCGTGGCCGAGGTGCTCGGCTGCCGGGCCGACGAGATCGCCTTCACCGCCAGCGGGACCCAGGCCGTCCAACTCGGCGTGCTGGGCGCGCTGCACGGCAACCGGCGGCGCGGCGGGCACCTGGTGCACTCCGCCGTCGAGCACTCCAGCGTGCTGCACACCGCCGAGAAGCACCTCGCCACCGGCGGCGAGGTCACCGCGGTGCCGGTGGACCGGCACGGCCGGGTGGACCCGGCGGCCTTCGCCGCGGCGCTGCGGCCGGACACCGCGCTCGCCGTCCTGCAGTCCGCCAACCACGAGGTGGGCACCGTGCAGCCGGTCGCCGAGGTGGCCGCGCTCCGCGGGGAGGTACCGCTGCTGGTGGACGCCGCGCAGAGCGCCGGGCGGACGGACCTGCCGGCCGGCTGGTCGCTGCTCACCGCCAGCGCGCACAAGTGGGGCGGGCCGGCCGGGGTCGGGGTGCTCGCGGTGCGCAAGGGCGTCCGCTACCTCTCGCCGCTGCCCGCCGACGAGCGCGAGTCCGGCCGGGTGCCGGGGTACGTCAACGTGCCGGCGATCGTCGCGGCGGCGGCCTCGCTGCGCGCGGTGCGGGCCGAGGCGGAGCGGGAGAACGCCCGGCTGCGCGAGCTGGTCGAACGGATCCGGAGCCGGGTGCCGCGGCTGGTGCCCGAGGTGGAGGTGGTCGGCGACCCGGTGCGGCGACTGCCGCACCTGGTGACCTTCTCCTGTCTGTACGTGGACGGCGAGGTGCT
Organism: Kitasatospora misakiensis; assembly: GCF_042656005.1. Classification (NCBI taxonomy): domain Bacteria; kingdom Bacillati; phylum Actinomycetota; class Actinomycetes; order Kitasatosporales; family Streptomycetaceae; genus Kitasatospora; species Kitasatospora misakiensis. The sequence goes on from NZ_JBHSOF010000002.1 coordinate 440,035, forward strand.
GCTCGGCGAGCTGGACCGGGCCGGGTTCGCGGTCTCCTCCGGCTCCTCCTGCACCTCGTCCACGCTGACCCCGAGCCATGTGCTGGCGGCGATGGGCGTGCTCACCGAGGGGAACGTCCGGGTCTCGCTGCCGTTCGGCACCACCGAGGCGGACGTCGAGCGCTTCCTGGCCGTACTGCCGGAGGTGGTGGCCGGGGTCCGCGCCCCGCTCGGCCTGGACCTGGCGCCGCCGGCGGCCGGGGAGGCCTCGGAAGGCCCGCTGGACCCGCTGGTCCTGGACGCGCTGGTCCTGGACGCTTTGGGGAAGCGCTGCCCGCTGCCGGTGATCGAGCTGGCGAAGCGGATCGGCGAGGTGCCGGTGGGCGGGACGGTCGCCGTGCTGGCCGATGACGAGGCGGCCCGGCTGGACGTGCCGGCCTGGTGCGGGATGCGCGGCCAGGAGTACCTGGGCGAGGCCCCGGCCGCCGAGTACGGCGGCGACCGGGGCTCGGCCTACCTGGTGCGGCGGGTCAGTTGACCAGGCGCGCCCGGATGTCGGCGCCGGCCTCGTCGCCGTAGGCGCCGACGAAGCGCTGCAGGAAGTCGTGCGGGCGCAGCTCGTACTCCTGGGTGCCGACGGTCTCGATCACCAGGGTGGCGAGCATGCAGCCGAGCTGGGCGGCGCGCTCCAGCTCCAGCTCCCAGGAGAGGCCGGTCAGGAAGCCGGCGCGGAAGGCGTCGCCGACACCGGTCGGGTCGGCCTTGGTGGTCTCGGGGGCGCAGCCGACCAGGATCGGGGCCTCGCCCTTGCGCTCGATCCGGACGCCCTTGCTGCCGAGGGTGGTGATCCGGGTGCCGACCCGGGTGAGCAGTTCCTCCGCGTCCCAGCCGGTCTTGGACTCGATCAGCGCGGCCTCGTACTCGTTGGTGAAGAGGTACGCGGCGCCGTCGACGATCTGGCGGATGTCGTGGCCGTCGAGGCGGGCCAGCTGCTGGGACGGGTCGGCGGCGAAGGCGTAGCCGCGGGTGCGGCACTCCTGGGTGTGGCGGACCATCGCCTGCGGGTCGTCGGCGCCGATCAGCACCAGGTCGAGGCCGCCGACGCGGTCGGCGATCGGCTTGAGCTCGATGTTGCGGGCCTCGGCCATGGCACCGGTGTAGAACGAGGCGATCTGGTTGTGGTCCTCGTCCGTGGTGCACATGAAGCGCGCGGTGTGCCGGGTCTCGGAGATGTGGACGGACCGGCAGTCCACGTTGTTGCGCTCCAGCCAGCTGCGGTACTCGGCGAAGTCCGCGCCGGCCGCGCCCACCAGGACGGGGCGCAGGCCGAGGACACCCATGCCGAAGGCGATGTTCGGCGCGACGCCGCCGCGGCGGATGTCGAGGGTGTCGACCAGGAAGGACAGCGACACGGTGTGCAGCTGCTCGGCGACCAGCTGGTCGGCGAACCGGCCGGGGAAGGTCATCAGGTGGTCGGTCGCGATCGAGCCGGCGACGGCGATACGCACGGGGTCTCCTCAGGATGGCAGCGGGGCCATGGGACAGCGGGGGTGGAACCCACCCACGGTACCCGGCCGGGCCGGGGCCCCAGCAAGACGACGGGGTTGATACAGGCCGTCCGCTGTCACCCGGCGGACCCGATGGTGTACTACCACGGGGTAGCTCTGGTGGGCGCCGGACACCCGGCCTAGGGTCGCAGACAGGGGCTCTTCCCGGCCCCGCCCGCGACCGTGGCGGCGCTGCCACGGCAGGTGGATCGGAGTTGATGGCCCGATGATGCCCAGTCACCACCCGCTGCGGGTTCCCCCCGCCCTGCTCGGCGACGCCGACGGCGAGTCGCTGGACGCGCTGGTGGACTCCTCGCACCGGCTGCGGCGGTTCTGGCCGCTGCTGGCGACCGGCCCGCAGGACAGCACGCCGGCCGGCTCCGGGTTCCGCGTCCCCTCCCGGGCGCAGCGCGTGGTCGCGGCGATGCCCGAGTACGGGCCCTGAGCGGAGGTCCCTTCGGCCGGAAGGCCCGAGGGTCCCGGGATGCGGCGGGGGCGGGCGGGGAACCGGAATCGTCCGGGGCACGTCACATCCGCGCGGAGCGGCCGCCAAGGCGCACCGCTGAGCTCTCGGGAGGAAGTGCAGATGGATCTGGAGACCATGCCCCGGCGGACCGGCCGGGCGCGCGCGACGGCGCTGGCGGGCCTGGCGCTGGCGGTGGCGGCCGTCCTGGCCGGGTGCGACGACGGGAACAAGGCGGCCTCGGACGCGGCGACCTCCGGTGCGGAGCGGTCGGCGAGCGCGTCCGCCTCCCCCGGCGCGGCGACCGGCGGCACGGATCCGACCGCCACGACCGCGGCCCCGTCCGCGCCGGCTCCGGCGACCACGCCGCCGTCCGATCCGACGGCCACCACCCCGGACCCGCGGCCGGCGTCCCCCGGCCCGTCCACCGCCGCCCCGACTCCCGCGCTGACGCCGACCCCGGCGCCCACGCCCCCCGGTGCGGGCGGCAACGGCATCGCGGTGGGCGAGCCGGCGCCGAACGGCTCCGGGAACGGCTCGCCGGTGCACCCGGCGATCACCTACCGGGTCGACGGCAGCAAGTTGACGGTCTGGTTCTACGGCGGGGTCTGCCAGCGGTACGCGCTCAAGGCGGACGAGTCGAAGCCGGGCCGGGTGGACGTCCGGGTGACCACGGCGGCGCCGGTCCCGGCCGGGCAGGCCTGCGCCGAGCTGGCGAAGCGGCAGACGGTGACGGCCGACCTGAAGCAGCCGCTGCAGGGCCGGGCGGTGACCGACCTGGCGACCGGGCAGGCGGTGCCGCTGGAGGCGGACCCGAAGATCGGCCCCGACCCGGGCGGCCCGGAGATCTCCGGCACCCCCTGACCCTGGCGCGGACACCGCGCGGACACGACGAAGGCGGGCCCGGGGATTCCCCGGGGCCGCCTTCGCGTCGAACTCAGTCGGACTCAGCCGGACTTAGCTGAACGAGTCGCCGCAGGCGCAGGAGCCGGTGGCGTTCGGGTTGTCGATCGTGAAGCCCTGCTTCTCGATGGTGTCCACGAAGTCGACGGTGGCACCGCCCAGGTACGGGGCGCTCATCCGGTCGGTGACGACCTTCACACCGTCGAAGTCCTTGAGCACGTCGCCGTCGAGCGAACGCTCGTCGAAGAACAGCTGGTAACGCAGGCCCGAGCAGCCGCCCGGCTGAACGGCGACGCGCAGCGCGAGGTCGTCCCGGCCTTCCTGCTCCAGCAGGGCCTTGACCTTGCCCGCGGCGGCATCGGTGAGGAGGATGCCACTCTCGACAGTGGTCTCGTCCTGGACGGTCATCTGCTTTCTCCCGGTCTTGACGACGGTCTGCCGCCAGTGCCAACCGACGGCCGTCCGGATTCATTTCCCGGACGGCGAGGTGTTTTCGGCGGGTTCGTGGCGGCGACGTCGTTCCGTGGGCCGGGTGTGCACCCGTTCCCCATACGTCTCCCATGCTCGCACACCGGCGGACCTCGGTCATCGCACGATCGGACCGATCCGGGCGAACCGGCCCCGGCGCGCGGGCCGGGCGGCCAGGATGGTGGGCATGATCCTGCGCCCGGTCCAGGACACCGCCGCCGACGCGGAGGTCGTCCGGCACATCGCCCGCGCCGCGTTCGCCGCCCTCCCCGACGCCCCGCCGCCCGCCACCGAGCCGGCCGCGTCCTCCGTCTTCCAGCTGGCCCGCACCAGACACCTCACGCGCACCGACCCGCAGGGCTGCTGGCTGGCCGAGCTGGACGGTGAGCCGGTCGGCACGGTGCTCGCGCTGCGCCGCGAGGGCGTCTGGGTGCTGGCGCTGCTCGCGGTGCTGCCGCGGGCCCAGGGCAAGGGGGTGGGGCGGCTGCTGCTGGAGCGGGCCGTCGCGTACGGGCGCGGCTGTCTGCGCGGGATGCTGTGCGCCTCGCCGTCCCCGGCCGCCGTGCGCCGCTACCGGCTCGCCGGGTTCACGCTGCACCCGGCGATGCGGCTGACCGGGCGGGTGGACCGAGCCGGTCTGGTCGATCCGGGGGACCTCCCGGTGCACCCGGGCAACCCCACCCACCGGCACCTGCTGGACTCGGTGGACCGGCGGCTGCGCGGCGCCGCGCACGGCCCGGACCACGAGCTGCTGCTCGCCCACTGCGAGGAGCTGCTGGTCGCGGACACCCTGGCCGGCAGCGGCTACTGCTACCGGGAGGGCGGGGAGGTGCGGCTGCTGGCGGCCACCTCCAAGCGGATCGCCACCCGGCTGCTGCGCGAGGCGCTGGCCCGGGTGCCGGACGGGGTGGAGGCGCGGGTGGAGGCGCTGACCGCCGAGCAGGAGTGGGCGCTGGACGTCGGGCTGGAGGTGGGCCTGTCGGTGGAGACCCGGGGGTACCTGGGCCTGCGCGGGATGCGCCCGCCGGCGCCGTACGTGCCGGACGGCGGGCTGCTGTAGCACGATGGGAGAGCGCGCCGACCCCCGCCGGGCGGGCCCGGCGGGGGTCGGTTCGCGGACGCGCGTCACGCCATGGTGGCGAGGATCTCCCGGACCATCTCCATGGTGGTGCCCGGGTGCAGGAAGGCGAAGCGGGCGACGGTCTCGCCGTCCCAGCCGGTGGGGGTGACGAAGCCGATCTGGTCCGCGAGCAGCTGCTGCGACCAGCGGTAGTAGTCGTCGTTGGTCCAGCCCGTGCGCTTGAAGCAGACCGCGGAGAGCTGCGGGTCGAAGAGCAGCTCCAGGTGGTCGGTGTCACGGATCAGCTGCGCGGTGTCGCGGGCCAGCTGGAGGCCGGTCTCGATCGCGTCGGTGTACGCCTGGACGCCGTGCACGGCGAGCGAGAACCAGAGCGGCAGGCCGCGGGCGCGCCGGGTCAGGTGGTAGGCGTAGTCGGTGGGGTTCCACTCGTCGCCCTCGGTGTGCAGGACGTCCAGGTAGGAGGCGTCCTGGGTGTGCACGGCGCGGGCGAGCTGGGGGTTGCGGTAGATCAGCGCGGCGCAGTCGAACGGCGCGAACAGCCACTTGTGCGGGTCGACGACGAAGGAGTCGGCGTGCTCGATGCCGTTGTAGCGCTCCCGGACGGAGGGGGCGAACAGGCCCGCGCCGCCGTAGGCGCCGTCCACGTGGAACCAGAGCCCGCGCTCGCGGGCGACCTCGGACAGGCCCTGGAGGTCGTCGACGATGCCCTCGTTGGTGGTGCCGCCGGTGCCGACGACGGCGATCACCGTCTCCGGGTGGGGATCGGCGGCCAGGGCGGCGCGCAGCGCCTCACCGGTGAACCGGCGGTCGACGGTCGGGACCTTGAACGCCTCGACACCGATGATGTTGAAGGTGTTCTTGACCGAGGAGTGCACCTGGTCGGCGACCGCGATCCGCAGCCGGGCCTCCGTCCCGACGCCCAGCCGGCGGCGGGCGGTGTCACGGGCGACCACCAGCGCGGAGAGGTTGCCGGCCGACCCGCCGGAGACGAAGGTGCCGCCGGCCGAGGCGGGCATGCCCGCGCGGTCCGCTATCAGGCGCAGCACCTGGTTCTCGGCGGCGATCGCGCCGGCCGCCTCCAGCCAGGAGATGCCCTGGAGCGAGGCGCAGGAGACGACCATGTCGAAGAGCAGCGCGGCCTTGGTGGGGGCGCACGGGATGAAGGAGAGGTAGCGCGGGCTGTCGGCGGAGATCACCGCGCGGGAGAGCTCGTGGTCGTAGAGCTTGAGCACGTCGGCCGGGTCGTTGCCGTCCTGGTTGAGCAGGCCGGACAGCTGGGCGCGCAGGTGCTCGCCGTCACCGGGGTGGTCGAGCGGGACGGGGTCGTACTGCAGCCGCTCGCGCATGTAGTCGAAAACCAGGTCGACCAGGTCGCTGTCGGGCCGGTGCATGCGGTCGGGGGCTGCGGACACGGGTGTCCCTCTCGGCTGTGGGGGTCGGTGAGGGCCCGGTGGCACGGGGGTTGCCACCGTACGGCCGGACATGATCAGCCTAGGCAGCCACCCGCCTTCCCCGCGCGTCGGAACGCGGCTGGTCAGGCAGCTTTCGAGCGTCTTCGACGGGCCCCGCGCAGGATTCCTGCGCGGGGGCGGACTGGGCCGGACGGGGTGGTTCCGGGCGCTAGGGCCCGTCTTCAAACCCCCGTCGTCCGCCCGAAGGGCGGGCGGGGCGGCGTTGGGGTGCGTGCATCGGCGGCGCCGAGGAGGGAGTC